>CAZITV010000015.1:0-30895 GCA_964542255.1 uncultured Victivallaceae bacterium | reverse complement strand
CATTTTTTTTATCATTGCAACCGTTTTTATGACAACTAGGACAGGAATCGCATCTGCCGGTCTTAATCGTTTTCCAAAAAACTCGGGAAATAAATAGAACAGCAATTATTGCGAGTGTCGTTACCACCAAGTATTCCATAATTTTTGTTCCTGATACCAATTCACCCACATTGGTTAATAACCATTTGACCTTCTGTGTAAAACCACTTCAGCATTTAAAATCTTAATTGTTATTTTATCTCAGTGATACAAATTAAATTGAACCGATCTGATAAATAATTACCGCTACAATAAACGCCAAGATGGTACTGTAAACCGCAGAAAAAATTGCCCAGCGCCATTTGCCGGTTTCTTTCCTGATGGCAACCAAGGTAACCAGGCAAGGTGCGTAAGCCATAACAAATACCAGCATTGCAAATGCTCTTGTACGGTTCCAGGAACTATCTGCCGCCAATTGAGTTGACAGTGTTTGATTGTTGTCAGTGGCACCATTGCCGAGCGCATATGCGGTAGCCATAGTTCCCAATACTACTTCTTTTGCGGCTAACCCACCGATTAATGCGATATTTTCGCGCCACTGGAATCCGGCATACTGTGTAATTGGAACGAGAAAATCACCGATCCGACCGGCATAAGATGCGTGTAATTGTTCTTGCGCGGCTTTATTATTTAATGCGTTAAGTTTGGCGTTAAATTCAATAAATAACTTTACCTCTGTCGGCATCAATTTGTCGTCTCTGCAACTACTGACCAACGCGGCAAACTTATTTTTTTTATCAAGGCAATCTTCAGGTTTCAAGCGGCAATCGGAATCAAGGCTTTTATTGATAAACGCAACTGTTTCCGGAAAAGTTTCGGCGGCAAATATTGCAGCGAACTCGGTATTCTGCATTTTTTGACTGAATTCTGTCTGATATTTTGCTTTTTCCTGATTCAAAACAGGATTGTCAACCCGCGGATAATACATCAGTGCCCAAAGAATAATGTTGACAGCTAAAATCACTGTTGCCGCCTTTTTGATGTATAGACAGGTTCTATTCCAAGTATCAAGTAAAACACCCTTTATTGTCGGGAGGTGATACACCGGCAGTTCCATCACAAACGGGGTATGTTCACCACGTACGATAGTATGACGCAGAGTAAATGCTGAGCCCAGCGCAAACGCCCATGAAATCAACCATATTAAGAACATCATCGCGCCTTGAGCTTGGGAAAAAAATGCGGCAATAAGCATTGCATACACTGGCATTTTCGCTCCGCAATTCATAAATGGTGCAACCAAAATAGTAATCAGCCGGTCTTGTTCTGAACGTAAAGTCCTAGCCGCCATAACACCGGGTACAGCGCACCCTCCGGCGCCCAATCCACCGGAAATGATCATCGACAAAATTGATTTTCCCTGCATCCCAAATACCTTTAACAGCCGATCCATTATGAAAGCTACCCGTGCGATATATCCAGAATCTTCCAATGCTGAAATAAACATAAACATAAAGAATATCAACGGCACAAAACTCATAACGCTACCAACGCCGCTTATCACCCCGTCACATGCTAGCGACTTAAGCCAGTCCGCTGAAATAATGCTCGCCGCCATATTGTTCAATCTAGAAAATAACGCATCAAGCAGACCAGCAGGACTAACCCAACCGCTGAACAGCGGAATCCATTTCCATTCATCTGCCAATTTAAAAACGAAAGCAAAAAGCGAGTAGACAACTAAGCACAAAATAATTGGTCCGAGAAATCGGTTACAGACGAAGCGGTCAATACTATCGGTAAGCATGACTTTTGCATTTTCTGACATTTTTATTACTGAACGGCTCACGCCGGCGGCAAAAGCGTATCTGGCTTCCGCCACAGTTGTAGAAGACTCTTCCTGAGAATGTACTCCGATTAGATTTTTTGCCCGCTGCAGCGCCTGCGCTATTTTGTCCCAACCAGCACTTTTTTTGAGTTTTTCAGTGAGGATTAAATCGTTTTCAAGAAGTTTCAAAGCAATCCAGCCGGACATATTCTTGTATTCAATATCTGCTGCAGCGTTTATTTCATGTTGTAAATCAGGCATAACTTTCTGTAATTCATGCGGATATTCCAGTGGATGTGGTTTTTTGCCGGATTTAATAGTCGCAATACAGGCAGTTTTCAATTCATTGAATCCTTTATCTCGAGAAGCCATGGTTGGCACTACCTCAACACCCAAAATCGTAGCCAGTTCCACTGCATCAACAGTTAAACCTTTTTTCTCCGCGATGTCAACCATATTCAATGCTATAACAATGGGAAGGTTAAGCTCTATCAATTGCGCAGTAAGGTATAAATTGCGCTCAAGATTGCTGGCATCAATCACATTGATTATCATATCAGGCGCCTGCTGCAACAAATAATCTCTGGTTACTACTTCTTCAACCGAGTATGCTGTCAAAGAGTAAATACCGGGCAGGTCAATAACTTCGACGCCAGTGCCGTCAAAATTAGAAGTACCTGAGGCAAATTCGACAGTCACGCCGGGATAATTGCCAACGTGCTGTGTGGCGCCGGTGAGTCCGTTAAACAAGCATGTTTTACCAGCATTAGGATTGCCGGCAACAGCGATACAGTATAGTCGTTCTTTCATAATACTAAAATGGACTTAATCATTCCACAAACTCTGGTTGCATTATTGTTTTTTTTCAACTTCGATCATTTTGCCTTCTGCGACCCGCAACGCCAACAAATTTCCTTTAATTTTAATGGCGATTGGGTCATAAAGAGGCGCATATCGTTCGACCCTAATTTCTGCCTGGCGCACAATACCTAAATCCATCAGCCGCTGCTTAATTGCCGCATCTCCCTGCAGCTTAACAACCACGGCTTCCTCACCTTCACGTAAATCAGCTAAAGTCATTTTGGGGGTCCCAACTTGTATAAATAAATTATTTATTTAGCGATGTTAATAATATGCAAAAAAAGCAGATGAAAAATCACTGTAATAAGATACATTATTTTAGGAGAAAACCAAGCATCATTACTCTTTTTTGCAGCAGTTCAGTTGATTTATTGTTTTTATCCTTGAAAAAACGTTAAAAAGGAGTAAATTTAGTATTTTGGTTATAGATGATATCGGCAATTTGTATTAAAACTTGCTCTAAACAGAAACGAGGCATATAAAATGGCAAAAGCGACAAAAAAAAGCTACAAGATTGCAGTTCTGCCTGGTGACGGCACCGGGCCTGAAGTGGTGAACGAAGGACTCAAAGTACTTGACGCAGCAGCGAAAAAATTTGGTTTTTCAACCAGCCGTAAAGTTTTTGACTGGGGTGGCGATAGATATTTAAAAACCGGCAATGTCCTTCCAGATGATGCCGTTGAAACTTTACAAAAATACGATGCGGTATTCCTCGGTGCAATCGGACACCCCGATGTCAAGCCAGGAATTTTGGAAAAAGGCATTCTGCTAAAACTCCGTTTTGACCTGGATCAGTACATCAACCTCCGCCCGGTAAAATTATTCCCAGGCGTTGAAACACCACTCGCCGGCAAAAAACCAGAAGACATTGACTACGTGGTAATCCGTGAGAATGTCGGTGGTCTCTACACTGGCATTGGCGGTTTTACGATGAAAGGCACTGATAACGAAACTGCAGTACAAGCAATGGTTTACACTAGAAAACAGGTTGAACGCTGCCTGCGTTACTCATTTGAAGTCGTGCGCAAACGCCATAATAAAGCAAATCCGTGGCGAGGTCTGTCGAAACAGGACATTGCCGATGGCAAAATTGGAAAATTAACCCTTTGCGGTAAAACTAATGTTTTGACATATGTATTCGATTTGTGGGAACGAGCTTTCCACGAAATTGCCAAAGACTATCCCGATGTCAAACTGGATTATTGTCACGTTGACGCCACCTGCATGTGGATGGTAAAAAACCCGGAATGGTTTGACGTCATCGTCACCGAAAATATGTTTGGTGACATCATTACTGACCTGGGCGCGATCACTCAGGGCGGAATGGGCATAGCCTCCGGCGGCAACATCAATCCTGAAGGAGTTAGTATGTTTGAACCTATCGGTGGTTCAGCACCAAAATATACCGGTTTAGGCGTAATTAATCCGTTGGCGGCAATTGGTGCTGTAGCAATGATGCTCGACTTCCTCGGAGAAAGTAAAGCCGCCGCCGCAATAGAAAAAAGTGTCATGTTTGCTACCAGCAAAAAACTTAAATCTATGGCCGCTGGTAAAATGGGTTATTCCACCAGCGAAGTAGGCGATCTTATTGTAAAAAATCTCTAAGCTGAGCAATGACACAATCAGATCATAGTGTTGATGCAAGTAATCGTTTCTGCTCAGGCGGAAACGATTATTCTTTTTTTAAATCCAGTGATAACACTACTACCGGATACTATTTATCGTCAATGCAGACTGAACTGCAGGATTTTTTAAGTTCACCGGCGCAGTTGATTGCTTCGGCGCGATTGTTAAAAAATTCCCGTACGACCACTGCTGGAGTTGTTAATATTGCCGGTAAGAATTACTTTTTAAAACGTTATAACAACAAAGGCTTGATATATACGCTAAAATATATATTTCGCCGTGCACGCCCATTTCGTTCACTGCCAGTTTCTAAAATATTAGATTCAATAGCAATCCCCTGCCCTATAATAGTTGCTGCATTGGCACATCATAACGGAATTTTTCTTAAAACATCTTACCTGCTGACCGAATTCATTGATAACCTGATTACTCCGGCGGAACTAGTTAAGCAGTGTATGTCAAACCAGCAAGAACTCTCGGAGTGCCGGGATAAAATATGTACAATCATGGCAGCAATCCACCACGCGGGGATTTACCATGGCGATATGAAATTGAGCAATATTGTATCCCGCCGTTGTGATGAAAAGATCTCATTAGGACTGTGGGATTTTGATGGTTCGCGCATTTACCACCATCAACTTTCGATGTATTTGAGGACATTGGAGGTATCGCGGCTGATTTCATCGTGGATAATTGAATGTCGTAACATTCAAATATCAATCGATACACCAACTTTTATTAATGATTTTGTTAGTAAATACGAGGGGTTATGTGGTGCTCAAGTTAATCGCCGCCAACTTGATTCGCGCATTAAATATCTATGCGGCAGGATACGCCGGCACAAATAAGACTTAAACCGGAGAATGACCAATGAAAACGACATGGTGGATATGGCATGATACCGCACGCAGTCCATATCTGAACATGGCTATAGATGAATTGCTGCTGCTGCATTCAGATCAATGGCAGCAACCAGTAATTAGACTGTATGACTGGGAGGTCTCATCAGCCTCAATTGGATATGTGCAGAATTTTACTGCGGCGCCGGCGAGCGGTTATACTGTAGTTCGCCGTCCTACCGGCGGCGGCGTAGTGCTACATGACAATGACCTGACATACACTGTAATCGTCCCGGCAACACATCATATTAATACTTTGGACAGGGTTGAAAGCTATCATTTGTTTCATCGTGCGGTAAAACTGGCATTATCAGAACTAGGCAGGGACACCACCCTGTCAGATTGCAAAATAACTGCTGTTGACCGTGCTACGATGCAATGTTTTCTCTCCCCTACCCGATATGACGTTGTTGCAGATGGCATAAAGTTTGCCGGTGCGGCACAGCGACGCACTAAACACGGCATTCTACATCAGGGCAGCATCAAGTTGAGCGCCGCAAATGGCAATAAATCATCACTGGCAGAAAAACTTTTAAACGCTTTTCAGAAGGAATTCTCGGTCACACTGAAGAATTTTAATATAAGCAATGGTTTTCTTAAAGAAGCAATGGAACTTGCAGCAAATAAATACGCTACATCATCATGGAATGTTTTAAAAAACGGATAAACATCATGGCGGAAGACATCGAAAAATTTAAATATTTGATTGATTACGATTTTAAGGATAAGAATTTGTTGCGGGAGGCGCTAACTCATCGTTCTTTCACGGCTGAGAAGGGCTTGAACTACGATAATCAACGTCTGGAATTTCTGGGCGATGCCGTATTGCAAATTATTTTAACAGAGTTTCTTTATAACAGTTACAAGCAAAAAGCTGAGGGACCTCTAACAAAAATGCGTTCAGCAATGGCGCGCCAGGAAACGTTGGCGCGAATAGCCAAAGAACTTGGATTTGGCAAATTTTTATTGTGTGGCAAGGGGGAGATTGAGAGCAAAGGCACAGAACGGAACTCAACTTTATCAGATCTGCTGGAAGCCGTCATCGGCGCACTATATCTTGATGCCGGACTTGATATAACGCGAAAATTAGTCATTGAATGGATGCACGGTTACCTCAATAGTCATCAACAATCCCTAGAGTATCAAAATCCCAAAGGAACACTACAGGAATATTGCCAGCGCAAATGGGCTACTGCCCCAGAATACAACGTAATCAGCGTCAGCGGACCTGAGCATAATCCAATTTATCAAGTTTCAGTAACCATCAATAATCAAACTATTGCGGAAGGATATGCCAACAAGCGCAAACAAGCTGAGAGTTTAGCTGCCCAGAATGCTATTACACAATTATCAGAAAAAGACAAATCAATACAGGATTTTTTATAATAAAATGTTGTATAACTTTAAATTTCCGGAAAATATATATTTTGGTAACGGCACTATCAATACATTGCCTTCAGTGCTCGGCGGCAAGAAAAATATTTTACTTGTAGTCGGGCGGCATCTGCTTAACGATGGTACCGCAAACAGAATTACCAATCTGCTGCAATCCTTTCAAATAAAAATACACTCAGGCATAAACGGAGAACCGTGTTTGGAAGATGTTGATGCCATCATTTCCGCCGGTCAGAATTTTTTTGCAGACGCAATTGTGGCAGTTGGCGGCGGAAGTGTTATTGACGCAGCCAAAACCGCGGCCGCGTTAATAACTACAGGGGACACCACCGCAGATTATTTTTTTGATAGAAAGAAAATCTTACAAAAAGGCCTCTGTTTTATCGCCGCGCCCACAACATCCGGCACTGGAGCAGAAATCACTGCTAATGCAGTTCTGACCGACTCGTTTTCGCTCATAAAAAAATCTATAAAACATCCCACAATGCTTGCTGATACCGCTATTATTGACCCGGAGTTAACCTATACCTGTTCTCAGTCGCTCACAGCTGCCAGCGGTATGGATGCACTGACGCAGGCAATTGAATCATATTTGTCCAACGATGCCAATACAGTAACCCGGCTTTTTGCCGGGAAAGCCGCTGGATTAATTATAAAAAATTTACCGGCTGCATATACTGCACCTGACGAAATATCCAGGACCAATATGGCGGAAGGAAGTATGTTTGGCGCTTTGGCATTCAGCCAGAGCGGTTTAGGTGCAGTGCATGGCATTGCCCATCCTCTGGGCAGTAAATTTCACGTCCCGCACGGTCTGGCATGCGCAATATTGCTGCCGGTTATTCTCAGGTGGAATTTGCCGAAATGCAAAGGGGCGATGCATGATTTGGCGGAGATATGCGGCTTTGGTTCAGCGCAGCAATTTATCACTGGTATTCAGAAGTTAAACCAACAACTGCAAATACCTGATTCATTCCAAAATTTCGGCCTTACCTGTAACAATTTTTCATTTATTATTGACAACTGCCGCTCTAACAGCATGCAAAAGAATCCGCGCCAACTCACTGATGCGGAGGTATCAACAATTTTAGAGGAACTTTGCTGATGGACAAACAAGATAAAATCATTATTGTAATTGGCGCCAATCCGGCCTGGCAAAAAACACTGACTTTTAAATCATTAAATGTTGGCGATGTCAATCGGGCAGAAACGATTGATTGCTTTCATTCCGGCAAAGGCATCAATTTTGCCAGAGTTACCAATGCAAGCGGCAAATATCAAAGTAAACTATTTCAATTTGCCGGCGGAGATACTGGTAAGATGATATGTGCCGGACTGGACAAAGAAGCCATACAGCATGTTACAATTAAGGTCAAAGCTTCCACTAGGGTGTGTACCACTTGTTTATGCAGGAAAAGCGGAGAAATGACTGAGCTGATTGAGCCGTCTCAAGCAGTAACAAAAGAACAACTTAACGAAATGTTTAATGCAGTTGAACGTGATATTAAAGATTGCGCCGGTATGGCAATCTGCGGCACGCTGCCAACCGGTACCGATATCCAATTTTATGTAAAGTTGGCTGCCTTGGCAAACCAATACAATATTCCGCTGCTTATTGATTCTTGGCAGGATATCGTACCAGTTCTGAGCATTGCCATCAACGCAATTTTAAAAATTAATTATTCGGAGCTAAAACAAATTACAGGCGCAATGAGCCAAGATGCGGCAATCGCAGCGGCTATTGCACGTTTTCCTATTCAGGCAGTCGCCATAACTGATGGTCCAGGTAATGCGTATTTAGGAAATAATCAAGCTGCGTGGAAATATATTTTACCGCGTCTTGACAATGTTGTCAATCCGCTTGGTTCCGGCGATACTGTCGCCGCGGTATTTTTCAGTGAGTATCTTAGCAGAACTGCGATAGATAAAGCATTTGCTGCGGGTTTGGCGGCAGCTTCAGCGAGTTGTTTAACTCCGCGGTGCGGGTCATTTTCCCCGGCCGTGATGCAGGAAATACTTCAACAAATCAAAATTAGCAGACAATCAGTTTGACGGAAGTATTTTATCGGTGTATTCGTATTAGTTCATTATGGTCATGGGAATAATATTTGATATATTCCTGGTAACTGACAGCGCATAAAAACAAATAAAAACAATTATATTTATGAGGAAAAGTAGTGCACAACAAGAACAAAAAACTTTGGGGTTGCGGAATTGCATTAGCAGTGCTGTTGTCGTTATCCATCATTTGCGCAAGTATTGTCGGAATACTCATTCTGACTAACATTAATCATTTTTTATGGAGTGAGGATGAAAATGAATCTCTTCCAGAAGATATTAAATCATTTGACCGCGATTATATTTCCGGCAACCGTGACTCGGATAATCTTATTTTAGTAGTTCCGGTTTGCGGCGTAATCCATTCCGGTGATGCCGAAAATATGCTTAGTGAAGAAGGAGCGGCAGCCAGCAAGATTTGTGGGCAGTTAAAAATTGCTGCGAAAAACAAAGATGTCAAAGCAGTAATCGTTAAGATTGATTCTCCCGGCGGAGAAGTAGTTGCTTCTGACCAAATCTATAATGCGATAAAAACTGTCCGGGCTGCCGGCAAGCCGGTGATAGCACAAATGAATTCACTGGCGGCGAGCGGCGGTTACTACGTTGCGGTAGGGTGTGATAAGATTATCGCACACCCAATGACAACCACCGGTAGTATCGGCGTCATTGTGCAAACCTATAAATATTATAATCTATTCCAAAAAATTGGTTTAGAAAGTGAGCCGTACACTTCGGGAGCGATGAAGGATCTGCTCAGTGGCACTAGACCGACCTCACCCGCAGAGAAAGAGCTGATTCAGCGTCATGTGAATTCGGTTTACGAACATTTTGTCAAAGTATGCGCTGAAGGCAGACCAGGACTTTCAGTTGAAAAAATAAAAAATTCTCAGATTGGCGATGGCAGAATATTTCTTGCAGCTGAAGCTAAAAAATTGGGGATGATTGACCAAATCGGTTATTTTGAAGATGCAGAAAAAGTAGCAGCCTCATCGGCGAATATTGCCGCTGACTATAAGGTCATCTCACTGCGGCGCAAATTTTCGTTATCTACATTATTTTCCAGCCGCACCAATACTGCCGGGGCCAATGTTAACGTAAGATTGCCAGGAGATTCAGCTAACATTAAATTAGAACAGGGGAAGTTTTACTTTCTCCCCGTTAACCGGTAACATCAATAACTCCGGCAGCACCGGAAAAGGAAATTAATATGACAGCAATTGGAACTCCATTGTCGGGCAATGCCACCAAAGTAGTACTATGCGGAGCCGGTGAACTTGGGAAAGAAGTAGCTATCGAATTACAACGTTTTGGAGTCGAAGTCATTGCCATCGACCGTTACGACAATGCACCGGCGATGCAGGTGGCACACCGTTCTTATACAGTTTCAATGCTTGATGGAGAAGCATTGAAATCGATTATCGAAAAAGAAAAGCCTGATTACATCGTACCTGAGGTTGAAGCAATTGCCACCCCGGCCTTGATTGAACTAGAAAAATCCGGATACTGCGTAATTCCTACCGCTACTGCCGCCTTTCTTACCATGAATCGTGAAGGTATTAGACGGTTAGCTGCCGAGGAACTCAAGCTAAAGACTTCAAAGTACCGCTTCGCTGCAAATTTTGATGAATTCTGCGCGGCTGTAAAATTTCTGGGAATGCCTTGCGTTGTTAAACCAATAATGAGTTCATCTGGACATGGTCAAAGCGTAATTAAATGCGAAGCTGATATTATGAAATCCTGGGAGTACGCGCAGCAGGGAGGACGTGCCGGCGCCGGAAAAGTTATTGTCGAAGGATTTGTAGATTTTGATTACGAAATCACCCTGCTCACAGTGCGGCATTCCGGCAAAACTACGTTTCTGCCGCCGATTGGACATATACAAATTGATGGTGATTACCGCGAATCATGGCAGCCGCATCCGATGGGTGACAACGCGTTGCAACAAGCACATGAGATTGCGGAAAAAGTTACAGCGGCGTTAGGCGGCAAAGGGATTTTTGGAGTTGAGTTATTTATTAAAGGTGATGAAGTTATTTTCAGCGAAGTATCACCGCGCCCGCACGATACTGGCATGGTTACAATGATTTCTCAGGACTTATCAGAATTTGCACTGCACGCGCGCGCCATACTTGATTTGCCAATTCCCAATATCAGACTGCTCGGGCCTTCCGCTTCAAAAGCAGTTGTTGTTGAAGGAAAATCCTGCCAGGTTAAATTTAAAAACTTGGAAAAGGTGCTCGAACAACCAGACACGACAATGCGGATTTTTGGCAAACTCGAGGTCAACGGTCATCGCCGCATGGCGGTAATTCTGGCCCGTGACACTAGCGTTGAAGCCGCACTGGAAAAAGTAAGAACCGCCTATAACGCTCTGGAAATTGAACTTTGAGCGGCGCCAAATGTTCGATTACAAAAAAATAGCGGCAAATAATTTTAGTTGGTCTATCTTCAGAAGTGATTTATTCCACTTTTGTGAAAAAGCATATTTCTATCATTACTACGGGGCTAATGGCGGAGCAGAAGAATCCAGTGACGCCGATTCGCGTCAACTACACCTGTTAAAAAAAATTATTAATGGTGATTTTTGGGTAAGATCACTGTTCACTGATGCTTTGGTACAGCAATTACTCAATAGCAGCGGGCATAAACCTGGAGCGTCATTTGCTAGAGAACTGCTGCACCGCATTATGAGCGAATTTAACCGGCAAAAACATGACTGTGAATTGCAGCAATGGCAGTTTGACCATAATAAGCTCAATTTATTGGAAATTTATTATGGCATTAAGCAGCCTGAGTCATATTTTGCAGGGCTGCGCCAGAATGCGCATAATGCTGCTCAATTATTTCTTAACGGCGGCTTGTCGGAGATATTAATCAAGATCAATGCGCTGCAATGGAAACGAATAACTATTCCAATATTGTTTGATTACGACGGTCAGAGTATTTGGTTGGCGCCTGACTTAATCTGGGACAAAAATGACAACATTGTTCTGCTGCACATCATTGCCAACAGTTCTAATTCTGTAAAACTTCAGCATTTCGCTGCCCTGGATACAATGTTTGCGGCAAACTACTTCCGCCGCCCACCAGAGTCAATCGTTTCAATTTTCTATAATTTACATACTGGAAATAGTGATACTGTCGTTCCATCGCAAAGCGACATTAATGAAATCTGTTCAAAAATCCGCACTGATAATATCGCGATGCACAGCAAAATATCTGATACGAACCAAGTGCAGGGAGTTAATTTTCTCTCGGTCAATTCAAGTCAATGTAACAGTTGCCGTTTTAAAGAATATTGCATTAATTCCTAAATAACATATATCAGTAATTGATGAGTTGCCGCAACTTATAATTGCAAACGGGCATCTGCCAATGTAAACGATTTGGTATTACAATATGAATAAGTTCCAATCAGTTAAACGTCACCAGAAAAAACCTTCATTTTCTTTTCATTTTGCCCGGCCTGGCGATTTTTATTAAGATTTTTTAATAACAGTTGATATGTTCGATATTGGCTTCCTTGTTCACAATTTTTTTTGCGTTTAGATACATATTTACCAGATTCCTGCAAAATATGAGCATTGGCATCGTCAAGTTGTATATCAAGCAGTTGGCGTATCATTTTTTTTGCCGAATCATTTTCAATTGGAAATAAAATTTCTATACGATGGTCAAAATTACGCGGCATCCAGTCCGCACTGGACAAATAAAACTCTTCATCACCACAATTATGAAAGTAAAAAACTCTACTATGCTCAAGGAAACGGTCAACAATGCTGATAACACGAATATTTGATGTTATTGGCTTAAGACAGCAAATACCACGAACAATCAAATCAATTTTAACTCCTGCCTTAGCCGCAGCAAATAAGCTTCTAATAATCTCCGGATCAACCAATGAATTCATTTTGGCAATTATCCTGCCTTTGACAGCACCTGTTGAGAGACGTGCTTCACGTTCAATAAGCTCAATCAATTTTCCTCTTAAATTGAACGGTGCGACTGCAATTTTATTCCATTCACCAAATGGAGCTGAATATCCAGTCATAACATTAAACAGCGAGCTCACATCATTACAAATTCCAGGTTCGCGCAAAAATACGCCAATATCGGTATAGACCATGGCAGTCTTGTCATTGTAATTTCCTGTTGAAAGATGTAAATACCGTTTAATTGTCATATCTTCTGCACGTTTGACCACGAGCAATAATTTGCAATGGATTTTATAACCGGCAATTCCATAAATAACGTGCGCGCCAGATTCTTCTAGTTTTTTCGCCCAATTAATGTTATTATTTTCATCAAATCTGGCTTTAAGCTCAACAATTACAGTAACCTGCTTGCCGTTTTCAGCCGCACGCTGCAGTGCACCAATTACCGGAGAGTCACCACTGACCCTGTATAATGTTTGCTTAATAGCCAACACATTTGGATCATCGGCTGCTTCGTCAAGCAATTTAATTACCGGATCAAAGCTTTGGAATGGCAATAAATCAAGAATACAATCATTGCGTTCTATGAGGTCAAACATTGAACTATCAGGCGTCAAAACGCTCTCTGGAAGCGCTAGAGGCTGCCATAATTCATTTTTTAAATCGGGCCGCGAAATTTGCGGCAATAATTCAAAGAAGGACGCTGGATTCAACGGCCAAGGAACTGTATACTTTAATTCCGGTGCTATATCTAAGTGACTGCTAAGCCATTTTTCCAGACGGCACCTTTGCCCGCGCAGCAGTTCTAAACGGATTGGTTCACGCTTTTTGCGCTGCAACAACGCTTGTTTCATGTGCTGCATTAAATCGGCAACGCCAACTTCATCAATTTCAAAATCCATATCTCTTGTTATACGAAATGCAAATGTATCAATAATCTTGCATCCCTTAAACAAAAATTGAATATTAGCAATGATTAATTCTTCCAGTAATACAAATTGTTTAAATTTGCTAAATTTACCATGAACCTGAATAAAGCGCGGCAATACCGCTGGAACCTCAACAAATGCACGCTTTAGCTCCTTATCATCATCCTTCACCAAACTAACCGCAATCTGTATCGCGCCGCTATTAAAAATCGGCAAAGGATGAGATTTGTCAAGCGCACAAGGAGTAAGTACAGGGAATATTTGTTTTAAAAATATACTTTGCATAACAGTACGTATTCTCAAATCAAGCTCTGGCGGATGCACAACCTGGATACCTTCATTAGCTAATGCAGGCAATAATTCATCATTCAAATAGCGTTGTTGACGCCGCAACAGCAGATTCACCTTGCTGTTTATTGCTAAAATTTGCTCTTGTGGTGTTAATCCTGACACATCAGGATGATTAAGTCCAGCCTCATGCAATTGGCGCAAACTGGCCACTCTTACCATAAAAAACTCATCGAGATTATTGCTAAAAATAGCGATAAACTTTAACCGTTCTAATAGCGGATGACTCGTATTTCCTGCCTCGTCAAGCACTCTTGAGTTAAATTCGAGCCAGCTTAATTCTCGACAAATAAATTTTTTACGGTCCATATTTAAGTTCCACTATTGTAATATAATTTTATATCCATAAACATCTTCAAACAAATCAGATTTTCTGCTAAGGATAACCTTCCCTAAAGCTATATCAACGCCATTGCCCAATTTTATGACTACTGCCCGGTTATTAATAGATACGCTGCAATTAGGCGGCTGTTGTTCCAATGAATGAGCGGCAGCATCTGCAACACGCAAGATTGCTGCCAGCTTACAGACCTTAACCCTTAACTGGGCAGGCAATGACATATATTCCGGGTGTAGTGATTGCGGTTTTGCCTTACGGTGATATCGTGCGATAGCAGCGACTACACGGCGTTCTTCTTCAGACAATCCAGGTATTTGTGAATTAGAAATTAAATAGCAGGAATGTTTATGATGTTTTCTCGAATCAATAAACCTACCGATATCGTGAACAATCGCTGCAATTTCCAAAAAAATCCGGTCACGTTCGCCAAGACCATGAATTTGAATCATTTTATCAAAAACTTTGACTGCTATTTTACGAATAGCCTCAGCATGCGGCAAGTTTACATCGTATTTTTTAGCCAGAGCCTTAACCACCGAAATCATATCTGGAATAAACGGATCATTCTCATGAAAAATGTTTCTAATTACATCTGCTAATACGGCATCGCGAGTAGTAACTGCCGGGACAATCAATTCACCAGAATTTAGATATTCAAAGAAACGTTTTAAAATCCAGGCGCAAGGAACAATCCCTTTTGCTGCAACATCGCTGATTTTATATTTTTCGGCCATATCGCTAAGAGAAACCAAATTGACCTTGCGAAATATCTTTTCAAATTTTGCAGCATTTATAATTTGCAGCGTGTCAGTCTCGCGATCCCCCACTCCGATAGTCAATAAATTTCTCACCGACTCTCCGACTGCGACCAGCTTAGTCGCGGCAGGAATGTCTGCCATACGTTTGAGCCGTTCAAAAATCAAATCTGTAAACGAGTCGATAATTTCTGACATTTGCTCTGGCTCTGCGGCTTTCGAGCCATACTCTTCAAAGATTCTAATCGTACCTAATGCAAAAGTTTCAGCAAATTGCAGTTTACCGCCCTGAACCATAGCAACCTCAATTGACCCGGTTCCGATCGCCAGCAGAATAAAATCGGCGTTGGCAACCTTAATTTTGGGACACAAGGCCTTCTTGACTGCCAAAGTTATTAATGCTGCCTCTTTATCGCCTTCTAATATTTCCAGGTCTATACCGCTGTACATTTTTATATTATTTATAAAAATTTCACGGTTAAATGCTTCGCGCACTGCACTTGTAGCGAAAGCACGAATAAGCTGAATAGCGTATTCAGTTGTTTTATTGGCAAAATCCCGCATAATCTTACAGACCGCTACGGTTGATTCTGCCGATATTGCGCCGCGCACGAAAACATCCTTACCTAAATTAACAGGTTGCGCCAGACGTTCAAGTAATTTATAACTCTTATCTGCTTTAAGTTCAATTATATCCATGCGAATTGAGTGCGCACCAATATCTATCACAGCTATCGTCGACGGAAATTTTAATGTGCGAATTACTTCCAAATTAATCATAAAGCATTCAATCCATGAGTTTAATTAATATTTTTCAGGCACAAAAGTTTGTTCAGCAATCGGCGGACGAATATAGCGCCGAACAATTTTAACTTTTGGAATTTTAATTTCTGGAGGGGTAAGGTCTTCGTAATGAATCATTCCAAGTAAATGCGAAATACAGTTTAATCTGGAACATTTTTTATTATCTGCATTCACAACGTACCACGGCGACTCCTTGGTGTCGGTAAACGCGAACATTTCATCTTTAGCTCTTGAATATTCCTCCCATTTTTCCCGTGAATTCAAGTCCATCGGGCTAAGCTTCCAGCGTTTAGCCGGGTCAAGATTACGCGCCTGAAAACGTTTTTCTTGCTCATCCATACTAACAGAAAACCAGTATTTAATCAAAATTATCCCTGACCGAATCAACATTTTTTCAAATTCAGGACAACTGCGGATAAATTCTTCGTATTCATCTTGTGTGCAAAACCCCATTACCTTTTCGACACCTGCGCGGTTATACCAGCTCCTATCAAAAAGCACAATCTCGCCTGCTGCTGGTAAGTGGGAGACATATCGTTGAAAGTACCATTGAGTTTTTTCTTTTTCAGTTGGCACGCCCAATGCTGCGATGCGGCAGAAACGCGGATTGAGTGGTGCTGTAATAGTTTTTATGACACCGCCTTTTCCTGCGGTGTCACGGCCCTCAAAAATCACGACTACTTTGAGCCCTTGTGCCTTAATCCATTCTTGAAATTTCACTAATTCTAACTGTAATTTCTCAAGTTCATGCAGGTATTTTTGGTTATCGATGCCATGTGACTTGCCGGCTGTCTTGCTGTTTGGCTGACTTAATAATTCTTTAGACCCGCTGTCGCTCAGCTTATTCTTTTTTTTATTTTTCTCACTCATAACTAACTCCAAATTATTTTAGCAACTTATTCTACAAAAAAACTTTTAAGCTAATCACTTTATTGCCAGTATTTCACAAATGAGCACTGAGAATATAATTCCGTTCGCATTATTCGTCAATGCACGATGTTTTATATTAGTGCTAATTTCAAAATTATTTTGAGTTCCTGCAGGTTTTATGCATCATCTTCCTGCCTATTATGTAGCGTCATCAAATTTTAACTGGCAGACAACAGCAATATTTTCTGCCAACTTCTGCAAGAATTTGTTTAGAAAACACTTTGGCAATCAGCTCATCATCAAGTTTTTTCCCTTATTTTCATAAAATTAACAATAATCGGCAGGCAGAGCATAAGAACAGCAATATAAATTACTGCCAACAGCGACATATTAATTCCAAACAAGGGAATTAATATTATTCCAGATATAATTCCGCCACAGGCACCTCCGGCATAATCGGCCATAATCAGCCATCCGGCAGTAACTCCAGCGTTACCGTTGCGCTGACGAAATATCGAAGCTGCCCGCGGCAGAAAAATTCCGCCAATCCAGCCCAAAACTCCATTTAATAATATGTAAACGATGCTGCCCCATTGATAAGTCAATAAACACCACCAAATAACAGCTACAACTATTATCAGAAATATAGCAGTAACAAGTGTAATTGTGCGGCAAAACTCTGCAGATATACCACCGAGCAGCATCCCCGTCATAAAAATTGTCAGCAACAAGCCAAAATATAAAAATAATGACCCATATTCAATTTGAAATGATATCAGCAGCAAAACATTTAAAGCAATGATTATAGCGGCCCCGTTAAAAACATAAACACATATCATTATGTTCCCCAACATTTTATCCGCGGAGCAATAAGCGCCAGCTAACTGTTGGTGCCGTTGACTTCGAATTGTAATAACTCCAGATATGCCAAAAAATAAAGTTATCAAAACCATTATTGCGGCCAGCACAAGGTAACAATTTTCAATTAACATCAGTGGTGAAATCGTTTTTCCAGTTGTCTTTTTTATTGTTAACGCCGTACTAAACAAAAAATCAACCGCAAACGCTCTATTGTTGGAGCTAACGTTAGCTATTTTTCCCCATGCATTACGATATTTTTCCATTTGTTGTTCAATCCGCAACGGGTCATAGACAATATCCAAATAATTACTTGGAAACGATTTTATAACATCATTTGAGAAAGAATTGAGTCTGGCCCGCAATACCGATGGCTCAGTAGTTATTTCGTTATAGTTTGAAGCAAAAAAATAACTTTTTTCTCCTGGTTGTAAAACTACATACTTAAATTTATTACCAAGTTCATTTAATAATATTCCGCCAATCCCGGCATTTGTTTCGCTCAAATAATTTTCGCCACCTGTAAATGCAAAACTTACAACTCCTTTTTCGTGTAATGCACCGTACAGCAGTTCCATAAAAAAAGTTTCAAAATATCGGCTTAAGACCAATAAATTAGGCTGCGGCAAGCGGATAACTATTAAATCATAGCGGTGATTTTGATTTCGTTTCAACCATTGAATAATATCTTGTTCTGGCATTTTCAGCTTCGACGAAATCGGGAAAAAATTGCTTGGCAATATTGAAATTATTTTTTGGGGATATCCTGGATCAGTCTCCAGCCATATTACTTCAGCTACCTTAGGCAAACCGCTAAATATACTGCTCAATGCAAATCCGCCTTGAGCAATTACTAAAACCTTCTCTGCGGTGGGCTTTTGCGAAAAACAATAACTCACATCACTCACCACTGACTCTGGAAAATTTAGCGCATCACAAGCAGAGCCAAAACATGTTAAAGTTAATTTATTGGCATCGCCACCATATAAATATTTCGCCTGTGGCGTCTGAAACGAGCCAGAATATTTCTCGGCACCAGCGGTTTTTTGCCAATACTTGATGTCATTATATTTTGACCATTGTTGTGTGAAGCCATCGAGCAATAACAATATCAAAACTCCACCTGCAAGCAATATCAGCACACAGACAGCGCCTCGATTACGGTCAAGCCAAACGATATTCACCCCCGCGCAACAGAACAGTATCATTGAACTAATACCAAAAATTGTTTCATCGCAGCAACCGCAAATAATTAAAATCACAGCGAAAGATGCACCTATAGCCGACCCTAATGTTTCCAGAATATATATAAGTCCAACTTCAGTTTTCAGATTACTGCACCATTCAACGGCACCAATAAATAATAATCCGGTCATGAAGCTAACTGGAAACGAAAACACCGTTGCTCCGCACAATAAATTTAACAATCCGGATAATTCAAATGGATGAGTACCAAGTATTGAGGATGCATTAATGAGCATCGATTTTTCTAGGACATATGACAGTGGATATAACAATACCAGTACAAGAAAACAATTGCCAGACCAGCGCAGCAACCTGCTAACCCGCCAGAAAATTCCGCCAATTCCGATCCATCCCAGCCAAGTAAATAAAAAGACTCCAATAGCGATTTCACTACCCTCGAAAACAAACAGAAAATCTCTCAATATCAACACTTGAGCGACGATGCTAAACATGCCCAATGCCGCAATTGTTGCTCCCGAACACAAGGATGTTTTGAGTTTAACTTGCATCTGTTATCAACCGCAATCGCAACTGAATATCATCAAAGAAAAAACGACACATTGGCTTTACCGCTGGCTGCGTAACGAAACCAATGATGGACACTAAAAGCGAATCACCATTATTATCTATTTACTGATAGAAGTATTGTGCTGGTCATTAATATTTTTAACTCGCTGCATCATTTTTGTTTGACTGATCGGTCCGCTTGAAGTAGACTGAGAAACGACTGGTGCTGTTTCCGAGCTTGCTGTTGCAGGAGTCGGCGCTGACTCTTGTTCAAATATTTTTTGATAAAGCAAAAAACCACAATAAAAAACCACTGCTGCTAAAACCAAATAAATCAACATTTTCATTTCATCACCTCAATATCGTTTATTATGGATAAAATCTTAGGCGGTCACACAACTATATCAAAGATACTCACTTCAAGCCAAAATACAAGTGAAATATTTATGGCAAAACCATTAGTAAAATTCGATTGTGGTGTAAAAAGCTATAACTAACTGGGATATATTATCAGTTTAACGGAGCATCATGCACATTTTGACACTAAGTATTACAACACATAATCATATCTACAGCTTGAATTTGTGTATAAAAACAGTATTGTTTGTACTCGTTCATTATTAAAATATCTGTAGTGTTTAAACTTTATGAATGACTGGATAAATATTGAAAAGGACCCTAAGCATATCGCACGGGAAAGGCTTAAGGCAAAAGAATTGCGGCAATCTTCCTGGTGGAAAAATCAGCTAGCCAAAGGTTGCTGCCACTACTGCCATCAACAATTTTCGGCAGAACAATTAACGATGGACCACATTGTTCCGGTAGCACGTGGCGGTAAAAGTTCCCGCGGCAACATTGTGCCATGCTGCAAGGTTTGCAACAATAACAAAAAATATTTAACTCCGGTCGATATAATACTAAATGAAGCGCAATCAAAAACTTCCGAATCAGACTAAACCAAATTTCTATAACACTGCTCATCGTTTGCAGCACTCATCATGCGATTTTAGGACAAACTAATGCCAGATACAACAAAAGTAATATTTGCAGGAGAAAACCTGTCTTACCGCATCGGGAATCAGTGCCTGCTCAATGATGCTGCAATCTCTGTTCATGATGAAGATCGCGTCGGGCTGGTCGGCCGCAATGGCTCTGGCAAATCGACACTGCTGAAAATCTTAGCCGGGCGTGAACAACCGCAAAGTGGACAAACCGCATTTGCCCGCAACTTGCGTGTAGCATTTATGCCGCAAGAATTCTCTATTGATGAAAATTTATCCGTTTACGATAACGTCAAACTTGGCTTACATTATTTTCAGGATCTGCTCAATCAATATGAAACGCTTCCGGCACACTCCGCCGAACATGACAAAATTGAAGCCGCCATTAAACATTATAACGCATGGAATCTACAGCACAAAATTGCCACAGTAATTGAAAAATTAAACTTGCCGGATCAGAACCGCATCTGCACATCTCTTTCTGGCGGCGAAAAACGCCGAGTAGCGTTTGCTCAATCAGTTATAGGAGAGCCAGACCTGCTCTTGCTGGATGAACCAACCAATCATCTTGATACCGACACCATTATTTGGATAGAGAACTTTCTGACTTCATACCGTGGTGCATGTGTTTTTGTAACACATGACCGTTATTTTTTGGACAGTGTCGCCACTAGGATTATTGAACTATGTGATGGCAAACTTTATTCTTACGATAGCGGTTACGCTAACTTCATCGAAATAAAAGCTGAACGTGAATATGCGCAAGACGAGCAGGAGTCGAAGCGACAGGCATTTATACGCGCTGAGGCAGAGTGGGTAAGACGTTCACCTAAAGCACGTCTTAAACGCAACATGGGGCGCATGAAACGCTACGATGAAATAGTAACACTGCCATCACCGATACGCGAACGCGACATAAACTTGGTCATTCCAGTAGCAAGCCGTTTAGGCAATAAGGTTGTTGATTTAGATAACATTTCATTGTCGTATGAAGAAGATGTGCCGCTTTTCCGCAAATTCAGTTATGAATTCAACGCCGGCATGCGCGTTGGAATTGTTGGGCGCAATGGTTGCGGCAAAACCAGTCTGCTAAAACTCATTACAGGCGCTATCGCGCCTAATTCAGGTACGGTTACTATTGCTGATACTGTTGATTTTAATTACATTGACCAAAACCGCATCAGCTTAAATCACAACAACACCGTTTTTGACGAAATTGGTGATGGCAGCCCAACAACACTGGTTGGCAATGATAAAGTCAGTGTATGGACATATTTGCGCCGCTTTTTATTTACTGACGAGCGTATAAATACCAGGATTGATCGGTTATCCGGAGGGGAAAGAGCCAGATTGCTGCTTGCAAAAATCTTAAAAAAAGGCGGTAATTTTCTGATCCTTGACGAGCCCACCAATGACTTGGACTTGGCAACATTGCGATTATTAGAAGAATCGCTAATTTCCTATTCAGGGTGCCTGGTGGTAGTCAGCCATGACCGATATTTTCTTAACCGCATCTGCACTGATATTATTGCAATTGAAGACGATGGCACTGTCATCACTTCTGTTGGCGATTATGATTATTACTTAAGCCGCAGAGTCCAGGTATCGCAGCCCAAAAACGAAAAAACAAAACCTCCTGAAAACACCAATAAAGGTTCAGCCGCGACAATAAGAAAATTAAAATTCAGCGAAAAAAAAGAACTGGATAATATTGAAAACTATATCGCTACCGCGGAAAACGAAATCAGGCGCATTGAAAAAATCTTTTCTGAACCTGATTTTTTCACAAAATTCGGCAATCAGAGCAATCAGTTACAGAATGAATTAAATAGTGCCAGGCAAGGGCTGGATGCGCTTTATCACCGTTGGGATGAGCTGGAAAAAATTAATTCTGCCGGTAAAACTTGATGCACAGCATCATGTGTTCATACTGCATGCACTTGGCAAACATCTATTTCTCAGTAACGGTCAAAGGCTCCTTGACAGGAAGCGGCGGGTTAGTATCCCCAAGGAAATCAGCACAAATATAACCAGGAAAATCCCAGCAAATCAATTTTATAACCTTGAATGGCACACCAAAGCAAAAACCGCATCCTGAACTAAAACCCCACATTGTTTTTTTAGCCGCGGCAATACTTACATCATCTTGCGCGTAAAACAAATGGCAGGTTCCTGCAACTAGCGCTGATGGTACTGCGCCAATTATTAAACCAGTATAATTACCAAATTCCTGCGGAATCACGCAAAAATATCCATCATTGTCAAAACCGTGATAAAAAACACTGCTCAATCCGGGGTCTTCGCCTCGCACTGCAGATGGCAGCAAGCATATTACAAATAAAATTACCACCAAGAATAACTGCAATCTCAATTTCATAAACAGACACCTAATTTTTAACTAAAAAACAAACCTTAACCATACTTTTGGAATCAGACTACTTGACAAAATATGTTTTAAGTGGTGGGAAACCATTAAATTCAACAGAACAATAACTGGTGGTATATGCGCCAGTTGACAACCAGTATAACCTGTCGCCGACAGCCAAATTCATTGGCATCTTATATACATATTTTTCATACATAATGTCCTGGCTGTCGCAGGTCGGACCAGCAAGAATAACATTGCCGTGATTGCTGCTGCGCCGCTCACAATATATCGGATATTTGATGCTCTCATCCCAAGTTTCGACCAATCCATTAAACTTGCCGACATCAACATAAACCCAACGGTCAACATTTATCCGTGCTTTGCGTGAAACCAAAATAACCTCACTTACAATCACACCTGCCTCACCAACCAATGAACGACCTGGCTCAAGAATTATCTGAGGCAGCTCATTGCCGAAGTCCTCGCGCAAATAACGCGTAATTTCCTCAGAGTATGCCTCCATAGAGTTTGTTTTAACCACATAATTCGCAGGAAAACCGCCGCCCAGATTAATCAATTTAAGCGTCACCCCTTCTTCGGCAAGAAAATCAAAAATATATCTAACTTTTGCAATGGCAGAGTCCCATGCACCAATATCACGCTGTTGCGAACCAACATGAAATGAAATGCCGTACGGTATTAATCCAAGTTTTTTTGCTTGGAGAATTAAGTCAATAGCCATATCAGGGTGACAGCCGAACTTCCTTGACAAAGGCCAGTCTGCTGTATCCGAACCCTCGGTAAGTATCCGGCAAAAAATTTTTGATCCGGGGGCCGCTTGTGCCAGCTTTTTAACGTCAGCCTCACTGTCGGTTGCGAATAACCGGACACCCTTGTCATAAAAATATTTTATATCAGCAAGCTTTTTAATAGTATTTCCATAACTTAACCGGTCTGGAGAAACCCCTGCCTGCAGCACACGGTCAAGCTCATACACAGAAGCAACGTCAAAGCACGACCCCAAATCACGCAGTAATTCTAATACCTCTATCGCAGGATTAGATTTTATGGCATAATAAATATTAGCATACGGGAAATATTTCTGCAATTCTAAATACTTTCTCCGAATTATTTCCAAATTCACCAACAAAAATGGTGTTTCGTGCTTATCTGCGTCAGACTTAAATAATTCCCAGTCAGATTCACTGTAATAATCTTGATACTCAACCAGCATCGTTCGCTCTCCAGATATTTATAACATATATTAATTTCAGACGATAATCCCCAAACATAACTTGAGAAAATTTACGATATGAATAAATCACTATTTTAAAATCATTCAAATCAATTATCTAAAAATAATCGGAAAAACTCCTAATTTTCTTAATATCATGTTTCAAATTTTAATATACGTTGCAATTAGAGGTAATCGAAAACTATTTTGAAATGATATTTTGCAAGATTTCTTGCTGATTTTGAGCAGGATCAAGCTTAGCAGCCTTGCGCAAGATGAACTTAAGTCGCCCAAAACTCTAAAAAGACGCAAAAATCCGAGAGTTTTGAAATTAGCTCATTAATAATAAATATTACCTTTTTAGCCATTGCCGCGCAGATTTTCATAATTCTACAATTCTTCGATATCATATCTGAATTTTTATGTAAAAATCTCAAAAAAATACCAAAATGATCATTGTATTTTATACCTTTAATGATATATTTTTTTACTTTCATGACGCTCCGACATAGCTCAGCGGTAGAGTAGGTGGCTGTTAACCACTTGGTCGCTGGTTCGAATCCAGCTGTCGGAGCCATTTTTTACCATCTCCAGCATCTGCCATCAATTATTAGTTGTCAGCGATGACAGATTATTTTATACTACCTCAAGACAACGTGATGCGTCCCGCTATAAAGCAAACAGCAAAAATCAACATGAATTTGTTTTGATATAAAAATATCAAGAAAAAAATATTATTTTGTTTTGCATTTTAAAGTATCTTCTGCTATTCTTTAAATTAACTTGAGTGTCGTTAAAAAATAAACTTAACAATTTTTGTGACATACTGAGTATATTGTGAATTGCCGGCATAGCAAATACATAAAAAGTATGCAATAAATCGGCAAGAATAAAGTCATTCGTCAGAGTTGCAAAGGTTTGATGGTCATTTTCGTACTGCCACCAAGTATCAACCTAGTACAATATTACATTTTTATATAATTTTATAGTTTTGCTCTAATATAATTTTACAGTTTTATTGCTCTGGCTGCAAGCGGTAAAAGCATGGCCTGAAAAACAATGTGCGAATGGCTCCTCATTTGACTAATTAAGCCGTTCTCTAAGCTATACCAGCAATAAATGCGCCATAACGTACAGCTAATTAATGTTTTTAAAATACAACCTGCAGAATTAGTTCTAGGAGATTTAGATGACAAAGTGTAACAAAAAATGTAAATGTTGTGGTGAAACTTCCAATGAGGAGTTGTTTAAGCGCCTTGACGCGGCATTGCCGGAATATTGTGCGAAACCCGGCGGTTTAATCCCCGCGTTACAGTATGCCCAAGGATTGTTCAGCTATTTGCCGCCGGAGGTTTTGAAACATATTAGCGCCAAATTCAATAAATCATATAGTGAGGTCGCGGGAGTGGTAAGTTTTTATTCATTCTTTTCGACAGTGCCGAGAGGGAAATATTTGATCAGGGTATGCCTAGGAACAGCATGCTATGTCAGAGGTGGCAAGGAGATTCTTGATACTGTAAAAAAAGAATTAAACATTGATGTTGGCGGCACTACCGAGGACCGGCTGTTTTCCCTTGATGTTGGCCGCTGTTTTGGCTCATGCGGTTTGGCTCCAGTAATTTTAATCAATGATGAAGTTCACAGCAGGGTAAAAACAGCAAAAATAGCCGAAATACTTTCAGCTTACAAGGGAGAGCCAATCAATGAAAACTAAACCAGCCAAAAAAATTACTTGTCTAGCTGATATTGCCGCAATCAAATCACTAATGGCAGCAAAGATGTCATTGCGTGAGCCACGCGGCACCATCACCAATCCCAACAACATTTACGACATAATGCTGTGTATGGGCACCAGTTGCATTGCATCAGGTGCA
The DNA here is from genome assembly GCA_964542255.1 of uncultured Victivallaceae bacterium. Classification (GTDB taxonomy): domain Bacteria; phylum Verrucomicrobiota; class Lentisphaeria; order Victivallales; family Victivallaceae; genus CAYMSF01. The sequence goes on along the minus strand of CAZITV010000015.1, from coordinate 5,181 downwards.
GACAAATTAAAAGAAGCGCTTGATGCAGAAATCAAGAAACACGGACTCTGCAAACAAGTAGCCATTACTGAGAAGTGCATTGGCGGCAAACATTCATTCAAACGTGATCGTGCGGCAGTTATTGAATCAGGCTGCAACGGTTTCTGCGCCGCAGGACCAATTATGGTAATCTATCCCGGCGGATATTTTTATCAAAAAGTTACACCGGCAGATGCCGCAGAAATTATTGAAAGTCATATTATCAACGGCAAACCGGTTGAAAGACTGCTCTATTTTGATACTTTATCTAAAAAAATTATCCCATTTTATCAGGATATTCCATTTTTTGCACGGCAAAAATTGAAAGTGTTACGCAATAAAGGCAAAATCGCGGCAGAAAGCATTGATGAGTATATCGGCCGCGAAGGTTACTTGACCATAGCCAAAGCGTTAACCGTAATGACACCGGAAAGCATCATCTCTGAAATAAAGGCATCCGGTTTACGCGGACGCGGCGGGGCGGGCTTTCCAACCGGACTAAAGTGGGAATTGTGCCAACTGGAAAAAAGTGACCAAAAATATATTGTATGCAACGCTGATGAAGGTGATCCTGGCGCGTTTATGGACCGCAGCTTAATAGAGTCGGATCCGCATGCGGTATTAGAAGGAATGATGATCGGAGCACGCGCTATTGGAGCCGACACCGGATACATTTACTGCCGTGCGGAATATCCGCTTGCGCTGCGCCGCTTGCAGGTTGCCATTGACGCTTGCCGCCAGTACGGACTGTTAGGCAAAAACATCCTCAGCACTGGGTTCAATTTTGATATAATTATTGCTCAAGGTTCCGGCGCGTTTGTTTGCGGTGAAGAGACTGCGCTGCTGCATTCCATCGAAGGTAAACGCGGTGAACCTACTGCCCGCCCCCCCTTCCCTACCCGCAAGGGACTTTGGGATAAACCAACGGTACTTAATAACGTCGAGACCTTTGGAAATATCGCTTTAATCCTGCGTGATGGGGCAAAAAAATTCCGGGAGCTTGGTACTGAAAAATCGCCTGGGACAAAAATTTTCGCACTTACCGGCAATTTGAACAATATTGGATTAATTGAAGTGCCTATTGGTATCTGCCTGGGAGAGATTATCTATGATATTGGTGGTGGTATTCCAAACGGCAAAGAATATAAGGCAGCGCAAATTGGCGGACCATCAGGTGGCTGCATTCCCAAACAGCATTTAAACGTCCCTGTGGACTATGAGTCGCTCACCGAACTCGGTGCCATTATGGGTTCAGGTGGTTTGGTAGTTATGGATGACAGTGCCTGCATGGTTGATGTTGCCAGATTTTTCCTGGAGTTCACACAGGATGAAGCTTGCGGCAAATGTGCCCCAGGCAGAATTGGCACCAAACGTCTGCTGGAAATACTTGAACGCATTTGTTCAGGTCAAGGCTGCGAAGGCGATATCGAACATTTAATTGAATTGGGTGAAATCGTCAAGAAGACAGCATTGTGCGGATTATGTAAAACAGCGCCAAATCCGATTTTAGCAACGATACGTTATTTTAGAGACGAATATGAAACTCATATAAAAGAAAAAAAATGTACTGTAGGAGTTTGTGCGGCACTGGTACGTGCGCCATGTCAAAGCGGCTGTCCGGCAGAAGTCGATGTACCCGGATTCGTCTCACTAGTCGCAGAAAAACGCTATGCTGAAGCGCTGAAACTACACCGGGAACGCAATCCATTTGCGGCAGCATGCGCCAGGGTGTGCTATCATACATGCGAAAGCCGTTGCCGCAGAGCAATGCTTGATGAACCATTATCAATACGCGGCATTAAGCGCTTTATGGTTGACCAGGAAATTACTATTCAAATCCCTGAAGTGCGTGAAAATGATAAAAATGCTAAACGCAAAATCGCGATTATCGGTGCAGGTCCCTCGGGCTTATCCTGCGCCTATTTTCTAGCGCGAATGGGTTATAAACCGGTGATTTACGAACGTGAACAGCGTCCCGGCGGAATGCTCACTCAAGCCATTCCCGCATATCGTCTGCCGCGTGAAATTCTTGCCCGTGAGGTGCGCATGATCGAGCAGCTTGGTGTTGAAATTATCACCGGACAAAGTCTCGGCACCGATTTTACCATATCACAGCTGCGAAGCGATGGAGTCGAAACGGTCTATTTTGCGACTGGTGCACCGGTCAGTTTAAAATTAAATCTGCCTGGAGAAAATAGTGGTGGTGTGACTCAGGCGCTTGACTTTTTGCGTCAATATAATATTCGTGGCTCAGCTCCTGTTGGCCGTAATGTAGTCGTTATTGGTGGCGGCAATGCTGCGGTTGATGCGGCGCGCACTGCGCTGCGCCTTGGGGCAAAAGATGTTACACTCATCTATCGGAGAACCCGTGAACAGATGCCGGCATATGAGGAGGAAATTGAAGAGGCAGAATTCGAAGGCATAAAATTAATGATGCTTACTGCACCAATTGAAATTATCAGCAAAAACAACAAAGTAACCAGCGTCAAATGCAGAAAAATGCGGCTAGGTGATTTTGACCGAACCGGAAGACGCCGCGCCGATGACTCCGGGGATGGCGATTTTGTACTTGCTGCAGATCAGGTAATCGCCGCGATCAGTCAGGCATCCAGCGTCACAAGTATCGCAAAAGATATAGAGATAATGCTAACGCCGGATAATTATATCAAAATCGATCACCTCACTGGAAAAACTTCGGTTGATTGGTTATTCGCCGGCGGCGATGTGGCGACGGGACCTTGGTCGGTAATTGAAGCTGTCGCTGCTGGAGAAAGGGCTGCAGTAGCTATGGCGGCACAGTTATCCGGCAAACAAGAAGCTTTCTGGCGTCAAGATAAATCTCCAGACACCTATTTTGACCCTGATGCGGCACCGGTACCATATCCGCGCGAAAGGCAACCGTTAATTGCTGTGGACCGACGCAGGAACAATTTTGATGAAGTTGAACAAGCCTGGAGTGAAGCGGCGGCCATACGTCAGGCCAAACGCTGCCTGCGTTGTGATTACGGCAAGCAACCTGAACATAAATAATATAGGACTTAATATCATGCCCAAAGCTACAATTAATAATATTCCGGTAAACGTTGCCGATGGTGTAACCATTCTTAAGGCGGCTCAAAGTATAAATATCAAAATTCCAACATTATGTTACCTGCAAGGTACGCTTCCGACCGGTTCGTGCCGCGTATGCCTTGTTGAAGTTGAAGGGTATAAAGATCCAGTCGCCTCCTGCACTATGCCAATTTCTGAGGGGATGAAAATCACTACTAATTCTATTATGGCAAGGAATGCCAGAAGATCTGTAGTGGAATTATTGCTTTCAGAACACCAGGGTGAATGCCAAACATGTGACCGCGGCAGTGATTGCGAACTGCAGCGCATTGCAAACGAACTGGGTGTTAAACAAATTCATTTTACTGGAGAAAAAACCAAAAAAATGGTTGACTGCACCACGCCAGGCCTAGTCAGAGATTCATCAAAATGCATTTTATGCCGCCGTTGTGTTACTGTTTGTGGTCAAATACAAGGGGTAGGCTCAATTTCCCCGCAAGGCAGAGGCTTTAAATCATACATTGGGCCAGCATTTTGCGCTGGTTTAGACTCAGTAACCTGTGTTCAATGCGGGCAATGTTCGGCAATTTGCCCTGTTGGAGCGATTAGCGAAAAAGATAATACTGATGATGTTTGGCGGGTGCTGGAATCAAAAAAACAATTTGTTATCGTCGAAACCGCACCGGCAATCAGAGCAGCACTCGGTGAATATTTTGGTTATCCTCCAGGCACATTAGTAACCGGAAAAATGATTACAGCACTGAAAAAGTTAGGTTTTGACGCAGTTTTCGATACAAATTTCGCCGCTGATTTAACTATTATCGAAGAAAGCACAGAACTTTTAGAACGTTTAAAGCAAGCGTTGGTAAAAAAAGATAAAAATGTTGCATTGCCAATGTTTACCAGCTGCTCGCCAGGCTGGATTAATTACGCCGAAGCATTTTTCCCGGAAATTATTCCAAATATTTCTACATGCAAATCGCCGCAACAGATGTTTGGCGCTATCGCAAAAAGCTATTACGCGCAAAAAATCGGTAAAAATCCTGAGGATATTGTTGTTGTTTCAGTAATGCCCTGTACCGCAAAAAAATATGAGGCACAGCGTCCTGAAATGCACTATCATGGCATTAGAGATGTCGATATAGTTTTAACTACGCGTGAATTGGGCAAAATGATTAAACAGGCCGGTTTAGATTTCGATTCACTGGAGAACAGCGTGATGGATTCGCCGATAGGTTTATCTTCAGGCGCTGCTGATATATTTGGCAATACCGGCGGAGTAATGGAGGCTGCGCTGCGCACAGCTTACGAACTTGTTACCGGCACACCGTTCCCATTTGACAAACTGCATGTTACCCCGATCGCAGGGCTTGAAGGCATTAAAGAGGCCTCCATTAAAATTACTCAGACTGTGCCGCAATGGTCATTTTTAAAAGGAGTAGAACTAAAAGTTGCCGTTGCACATGGACTTGCAAATGCTAAAAAATTAATCGAAGCGATAAAGAACAAAGAAGTTTCGTACCATTTTATCGAAGTGATGTGTTGTCCAGGTGGCTGCATCGGCGGCGGTGGCCAACCGCGATTCACAACCGACGAAGTAAGACAGGCAAGAATTCAGGCGTTGTACCGCGAGGATGAAGGTAAAAAATTACGTAAATCTCACGAAAATCCTGATATAATTAAAATTTATAAAGAATTTTTTAAAAAACCACTCGGGGAAAAATCACATCAGTTACTGCATACTCATTATCATCCCAAGGAAAGAATTTAATATTGAGGTAATTGCAAAACTATTTTGAATTGATGTTTTGCAGGATTTTTTGAAGATTTTGACGATTTTAAGCGAAATCAAGCGCAACAGCGTTACGCAAGATGAAATTAATACCAATTTGCAATCAGTCATTGACAATGACGATTAGGAATTTCGCGATAGATTTTGGTTATAAACCGCAGGGCGATATAAATATCGCGCGGGGATTTATGGCAATAATCGATGTCAAATAACAATCGGGTGTCAATCAATGATTGCGAATTGGTATAAATATTATCTGTTGGCAGTAAGCATAAACTCTTTTTGCCAACGTTGTTTGACCTTATTGATAAAAGTAAAAT
>CAZITV010000014.1:1589-31195 GCA_964542255.1 uncultured Victivallaceae bacterium | reverse complement strand
ATTCGCATCCATCGCAGTTTTGGCTTCATCATGCCCGCCGTCATACCAGCGGGGGGTGGGTGACTACAAACATCGTGAAAATTCATACATGATTAATCATTTTTATCGAAAAATATGCCTTGTGTTCACGATGAATGCAAGTTGATTATGTCTTGATTTTCCGTGTGGTCGGAGCATTCTGTGACTAAAATGTATTGCATTATATCTTTTGTATATTAAAATTTGCAACGCAAAGAAATTATAGGGTTTTGCGTTAATTGATAAATAAAAATTTTAAAAATCTGCGGATTGACTTAATATTATTTTGTATTATATTAATGTTTCCCTGAGTTCCTTGTGATGATGTTATTAGAATCTTAATTTAATCAGGGTTATCCTGTGAAATTTTGTTGTTTTAAATAGCTAATAATTCCAAAAACTAAAACAAAAGGAAATGGAACATGGCAGTAAAAATTGGTATTAACGGGTTCGGCCGAATCGGTCGTCTGGTTTTCCGCGCCGCTCTGGAACGGAAAGATGTAGAAGTTGTTGCGATTAACGACTTGATGGAAGTTGATTATATCGCCTACCAGCTGCGCTACGATTCAGTACACGGCAAATTCGAAGGTCAAATTGCAGTACAGGATGGACAGCTTGTCGTTAACGGCAAGAAAATCCGTGTTACCGCTGAAAAAGATCCGACCCAGTTGAAATGGGGCGAAGTTGGCGCTGATTATGTGGTTGAATCTACCGGTTTGTTCCTCTCCAAGGATAAAGCCGAAATGCATTTGAAGGCTGGCGCGAAGAAAGTTATCCTGTCTGCCCCGTCCAAAGATGATACTCCGATGTTCGTAATGGGCGTCAATCATAAGTCATTGACCAAAGATATGCATATTGTTTCCAACGCATCCTGCACCACCAACTGCCTGGCGCCGATTGCCAAGGTGTTGAATGATAAATTTGGTATCGTTGAAGGCTTGATGACGACTGTTCATGCCACCACCGCTACCCAGAAGACTGTTGACGGCCCGTCCAACAAAGATTGGCGCGGCGGCCGTGCGGCGCTCTGCAATATTATCCCGTCCTCTACCGGCGCTGCCAAAGCGGTTGGTGTAGTTATTCCGGCGCTGAAAGGCAAACTTACCGGTATGGCGTTCCGTGTTCCGACCGCTGACGTTTCCGCGGTTGACTTGACCTGCCGTCTGGAAAAAGGCGCCAGCTACAAGGCGATTTGCGAAGCGATGAAAGAAGCTTCTGAAGGCGAACTCAAGGGCGTTCTCGGTTACACCGAAGAAGAAGTTGTTTCACAGGATTTCGTTCATGATGCCAGAACTTCCATTTTTGATGCGAAAGCCGGTATCTCTTTGAATGACAATTTCGTCAAAGTTGTTTCCTGGTACGACAATGAATGGGGTTATTCTAACAAGGTTGTTGACCTGATTTGCTACATGGCAACATTGTAATAAAATTTCCGCGGCCGGCAAATGCGCGGTCGCGGTTTTATGACCTTAAATGATAACCCGGAGCTGCTTTTGAGCTGCTTCGGGTTTTTTAACTAATAGAAACAGGGGAGGTAATCCGATGAATATCCACAAGAAGACCATCAAGGACATCAGTCTCAACGGAAAACGCGTTGTCATGCGCGTAGATTTTAACGTTCCAGTAAAAAACGGAGTTGTTGGCGATGATACCAGAATCACCGCGGCAATACCATCAATAAAATACATTTTAGAGCAGGGCGCCGCTTTGGTGCTGCTTTCTCATCTTGGCCGTCCGGACGGTCAGGTGGCGCTGGAGTATTCGCTCAAACCGACGGCTGAACATCTGAGCAAACTGCTGGGCAAAGAAGTTAAATTTGCGGCAGATTGCATCGGTGATGCAGTGGTGGCGCAGGCAGCAGCGTTGAAGCCGGGCGAAATCATGGTTTGTGAAAATACCCGTTTCCACAAAGAAGAGGATATGAAAACCAAGACGGATGAAGATAAACAAAAAATGCGTGGTTTTGCCAAGGAATTGGCAAAGCTGGGCAATGTTTATGTCAACGATGCCTTTGGTACGGCGCACCGTGCTCACGCTTCAACAGCGGTTATTACCGAATTTATGGATAGACAGAATTGTGTTGCCGGTTTCCTGATGGACAAAGAGCTGCAGTATCTCGGTAAAGCGGTTGCGCATCCTGAACGTCCGTTTGTTGCCATTATTGGCGGCGCCAAAGTTTCCGGCAAACTGGAAGTGCTCTCATCGCTGATGGAAAAAGTTGACACTATTCTGATTGGCGGCGGCATGGCATACACTTTTCTGAAATCGCTTGGACATAATATCGGCAATTCTCTCTGCGAAGAAGAACTGCTGGAAACGGCCAAAGCCACGTTGAAGAAAGCTGAAGAGAAAAAGGTGAAATTTTTGTTACCGGTGGATAACGTTATCGCCGACAAATTCGATAACGGCGCTAATACCCGGATTGTCGGCAACGACATTGAATCCGGCTGGATGGCGCTTGACATCGGACCGCAAACCATCGCCATCTACAGCAAAGAGATTGCCGGAGCCAAAACTGTTGTCTGGAACGGCCCGATGGGTTGTTTTGAAATGCCCTCATTTGCTGCCGGCACTATGTCAATTTGTAAAGCGGTCGCGGAGAGCGGCAGCGTGAGCATTATCGGCGGCGGTGATTCAGTTTCGGCGGTTAATCAGTCTGGTTTGGCAGACAAAATGTCGCATATTTCCACCGGCGGCGGCGCTTCACTCGAGTTTCTCGAAGGCAAAACCCTGCCCGGCGTCGCAGTCCTCGCGGATGCAAATTAATTCAATCTATTAATCATTACGGAGTATTAAATACTATGGCAAGAAAAACTATTATCGCCGGCAATTGGAAGATGAACAAAACCGCTGCCGAAGCGGCCAGCTTGGTCGAAGAACTGAAAGCCAAGGTCTGCTGTTCCACCGTGGAAGTCGTGGTCTGTCCGCCGTTCACCTCAATCTGCGCTGCGGTCAAAGCCGCCGCCGGATCCAATGTCAAAGTTGGCGCACAGAACATTCACTGGGCAGAAAACGGCGCTTTCACTGGAGAAATTTCCGCGGCAATGCTGAAAGAACTCGGTGTTGAATACGTTATTATCGGACATAGCGAAAGACGGCAATATTTTGGTGAAACCGACGAAACCGTCAACAAGCGCCTAAAGGCCGCATTGGCCGCCGGACTTAAACCGATGGTATGTGTTGGCGAACTGCTTGAAGATCGTGAAAGCGGCAAAACAGAGAAAGTTTTATTTACTCAGCTCGAAGGCGGACTTAGCGGTATTACTCCGGAACAAATGAACGGCATTGTCATCGCTTACGAACCGGTTTGGGCGATTGGCACCGGCAAGACCGCGACACCGGAGATGGCGGAATTAACACACGCCTATATCAGAGAGCAGCTCACCGATATGTTCGGCAAAGAAACTGCGGAAAAAGTTAGAATTCAATATGGCGGCAGCATGAACGCTGCTAATGCCGCGGATTTGGTTGCCAAACCCAATATTGACGGCGGTTTGATTGGCGGAGCCAGCTTGAAAGCGGATAGTTTCGCAGAATTAATCGCTAACGCTGCCAAATAAGTTTTCAGCAGGATTGACCGCCCCTTATTAAACAGGGGGCGGACTTTTGTGCTGAATTTGCAATTACAAGGCAGTTAAAGCTTTGGTATCGATGGATTGAATGGTTTGCTCAGCAACGGAGCGGTAAGATGCCACTACTGGAAGTTAGTAATTTGACGGTAGAATTCCGTACCGGCGGCAGCTGGGTGCCGGTCGTTAGCGATGTCTCTTTTTCAGTCGAGCCCGGCGAAGTGCTGGCGCTGGTCGGTGAAAGCGGCTGCGGCAAAAGCGTAACCTGTATGTCGCTGGCAAAACTGTTGCCAGCGCATCAAACCAGATTTACTTCAGGCAAAATCATCTTCCGCCATCGTAACGAGGTCTATGAACCATTGCTGGCATCACCGCGGCAACTGCGCGACATCCGCGGTGGCGGTATCGGATATATTTTCCAGGAACCCTCAGTTTCTCTAAATCCGGTTTTTCGCGTCGGCGACCAAATCGCCGAAGCGGTAGCTCTTCATCAAAAAAATCCGGAAAATTTGGAGGAACAAGTTATCGAACTATTGCGCCGGGTGGGTATTCCTGCCCCGGAACAGCGCATTAAATGCTATCCCCATGAAATGAGCGGCGGGATGCAGCAGCGCATCATGATTGCGATGGCTTTGGCCGGCAATCCGGTGCTGCTGGTTGCGGATGAACCGACGACAGCGCTGGATGTTACGGTACAAGCGCAAATTCTGGAACTGCTCAATGAAATCCGCCGCCAGCGCAACATGGCAATTATTCTGGTTACGCACAATCTCGGCATAGTCGCCGAAACCGCGCAGCGAGTTGCGGTCATGTATGCCGGTCATATGGTGGAATCCGCGCCAACCGCAGAGCTTATTAATAACCCGGTGCATCATTATACCCGCGCGTTATTGAATGCCGTGCCGAGAATTCATCATCACGAAAAGACGCTTAATACGATTCCCGGAACGGTGCCGTCTCCGGCAAATTATCCGCCCGGCTGCCGGTTTTACGGCCGTTGTCAGCACTGCAGCACGCTGGGGCCGGCAGAACAGCAGCTTTGTGCAGAAAAAGTGCCGGAATGGCAAAAAATCAATGAAAAACATTTTTATCGTTGTTGGCATATAACGCAAAAGTGAAGTATCTTGTTATACCAATGAGCGATCAGTCATAGACAATAACGATTAGGAATTTGGCGATGGATTTTGGTTATAAACCGCAGGGCGATATAAATATCGTACGAGGATTTATGGCAAAAATCGGTGCCAAAGGTCAATCGTTTGTCTATCAATGAAAGCAAATTGGTATTAGATGCAAATTTGGAAGATATTAGTTAATCGGGTCAGTGGCAAAATTTATTGAGTTGGCAGCAATTTCCCGCTGAGTATTTAAAAATCACTATGAACAGGCATAATTAATGAATAAAAATTTAATATTACTGTTAATCGCGCTGACCATAGTCGTACTGTTGACCATCGTCGTCATCAACTCCAGAATTATCAAGCAGACTGAACGCGGTGAAGCCAGTGGACTCGCTATTGCGGAACAGCCGATGTCTGACCCATATAGTCATAGTAAAGTTGAGAAAAAAACAGTTCCGCATCAGGTTAAACTGAAAGTCAACGAACAATCAGAAATGCAGATATTGCTGAATAAAGCATACGCTGAGATGGCCGCCGGCAACGTCAACGCGGCAGAAAATTATATTAAAACAGTTTTAATTTTTGAACCCGACAATTATGCCGCGCTGGCACTATTGGGACGGATTCTTTATAACGATAAAAAATATTCCCAGGCCGAGGCAGTATTCCGCCGTCAAAGTGAACTGAACGGCAAAGATGCCCATGTTTACAACAACCTAGGTCAAACTATGGCTAAACAGAACAAATTTGACGAGGCCATAAAAAGTATGAATATCGCCGCAGGACTCGACCCGGAATCACCCTTTATCGCGCTTAATCTCTCCGGAATGTATTCCGTTACCGGAGATAAGGAAAAATCCATTAAATACTTTAAAAAAGCTTTTCAGCGGCTGGGCGAACAAATTGTCCCAATTTCCTACGACCCAACCTTAAATAATATTCGTGAAGAACCTGAATTCAAGCGGATTATCGAAGACGTCACCAACCGCAAGAAGAGCGCGCTGGAACAACCCGGCCGGTAGGACAGTTCAGTATGAGCAAGATTAGAGTTTTGCCGGAAAATATCAGCAACCGGATTGCTGCGGGCGAAGTTATCGAACGTCCAGCGTCCGTTGTCAAAGAATTGGTGGAAAATGCCATTGATGCCGGCGCCACCGTAATCAAAGTTGAGATTGAACGCTGCGGTATCAAATTAATCCGGGTTGCTGATGACGGCAGCGGTATGGATAGTGACGATGCGTTATTATGTCTGGAACAGCACGCCACCAGTAAAATCAGCAAAGAAAAAGATATCGAACAAATTACCTCGCTCGGTTTCCGCGGCGAAGCACTCCCAAGTATCGCCGCAGTTTCACGGTTTCGTTTAAAAACCAGAACCCGTGACGCGTTTGAAGGCAGCGAAGTTATCGTTGACGGCGGCCGCTTTATCAGCGCCGCGCCAACCGGATGCGCCCCGGGTACAGAAATTACAGTAAGAGACCTGTTTTATAATACCCCGGCAAGAAAAAAATTTTTAAAATCTGAAGCCACTGAAGAAAAACACATTCAAGAAATGCTCTATATGCTTGCTTTGCCATATCCGGGCATCGCATTCAGTTTACAGATGGATGGCAAAGAAATATTTTTTTCTCCCGCTTCAGAAACACCCCTGCCGCGCTTAAATTGTTTCTTCGGCAAAAGCTATGCGGCGGCATTACTGCCAGTCGCATTCGCCGCCAATGAATGCAAAATTCATGGTTTCGCGGCAACACATGGCTTTACCCGCACCTCCCGCCGGGAGCAGCGTACGTTTGTCAATGGCCGCGGCGTAGAATCATTAGCGGTTTACAACGGCATCCGTGATGGTTACAGCAGTATGGTTGAGCGGGGCAGGTTTCCGCCGGTGGTATTGTTTCTCTCTGTAGCGCCGGAATCAGTTGATGTCAATGTGCATCCGGCAAAGCGTGAAGTAAGATTTAGTCAGGAACGCACGCTTAGCGCGGCAGTTGCCGAATCAATTCGTACTGCATTGCGGCAATCAATACGTCCATCGCTGACGATTAAACCTGAAAATTCGCTGCAGGGAATGCTGGACAGCATCAATGTCAGCTACCCGATAAACAGTCAAATAACGCCCGATTTAGGCATTGCGTACAATGCTGCACCTGAACCGGCGTTTGAGCAGGAACCGGATAGTGTTAGCAAAGGTTTTCCCTCCAATGTGGTTCGGCCGAGGGTTAATACAGCCATACCGGCTGCGCTGGTTAAACCTGCGGCGGCACCGGATACAGGTTTCCGCAGTGAACGTCTGGAACTGCCCGGCAGCGGGTTGATTCGTATTATTGGTTTTTTAAATGACACCTATATTCTTGCCGCGGACAATACCGGGTTGATGATTATTGATCAGCACGCGGCGCATGAACGGGTGATGTTTGAATTGCTGTTAAAGGGTGTTTCTGAGGCCAATCCCGCACAAAAACTTTTACTGCCGGTTACGATTGAGCTATCCAAATCAGATGCCGCGTTCATAGCCAAAAATTATGAATTATTTAAGACTGCCGGATTCGAAATTGAAGCAATCAGTGGCAACAGTGTTATGGTATGCTCAATTCCGGCAGCGCTGCGTCAGGAAAATCTCGAAGGCATGCTCGCGGAAATTATATCGGAAATGACTGAAGATAATGGCACTACCAAAAAAAACAAACTGGAAATCCTCGCCGGCGCCGCATGTAAAGCCGCGGTTAAAGCTAATGACCGGTTGAATATCACTGAAGCAGAACAATTAATCCGGCAAATGGCAAAATGCGAATTGCCGTTTTCCTGTCCGCACGGACGGCCGACAATCATCAACATTTCAGTTAATGAATTGGAAAAACGATTTGGCAGAAAATAACCGGCTGAATCATTGTGTGCCCAGATGGCGATTAATATTACCGTTTGCCAAGATCTTTTAACAACTCAATTGCTTCCTCGTCACCCTGAGCCGCAGCTTTCTTAAACCACTCTATCGCCTTGGGCATGTCCTTTGCGGTACCTTTACCGCTATAATAGCAGGCGGCAATTTTGCACTGTGCTTCGGCATTGCCTTGTTCCGCGGCTTTGAGATACCAGGCGAATGCTGTTACTAAATTTTTTTCGACACCCTTGCCGTAAGTATAAGTCCAGCCAAGCGTCAGTTGCGCAGTTACGTTGTTCTTTTCAGCGGCTTTATGAAAAAGTTCAACCGCCTTGGTCAAAGATTGTTCCATTCCAACGCCGTATTTGTAGCACACGCCGAGCCTAAATTGTGCTTCCGCGTCGCCTTGTTCGGCTGCTTTTCTGAACCATTTTGCTGCTTCGTACGGGTCTTTGCGGACACCCAGACCATCGTTGTAGCAGATACCCAGGGAACGTTGTGCGGCAATGTGCCCTTGTTCGGCCGCTGTGCGGTACCAGTTAAACGCCTTAACATTATCAAGTTCGGTGCCAATGCCTTTGGAGAGATACATTCCGAGTCGGTGCTGCGCCTCGGAAAAACCCTTTTCCGCCGCCTTGCTGCACCACTGAAAAGCTTTTTCCTCATTCTTATCGGTGCCGATACCCCAGTAGTAACATCTGGCTAGAAAAAATTCCGCTTCTGTGTTACCCTGTTGAGCCGCTTTGCCGAACCATTCAAAAGCCTTCTCTTTATCCACCGGCACGATGTAGCCCTGCATTAAGGCCAAACCGTAATTAAACTGCGCCTCAGCAAAACCTTTTTCGGCAGATTTGCGGCACCATTCCATACCTTTAGCGACATCTTTGACCACGCCGCTGCCGTTTGCGTAACAGACTGCCAATTCATACTGCGCCTTGGCATCGCCGCCTTCTGCTGCTTTGGTTGTTGTGGCAAAATCTGCTGCGTTAACACTATATTGACATAATAATGAAACCGCGACTAGCAGTACCGGCATTAGCCATGTTGTAATCATTGCTGTTTTTCCTAAATAAATTTAATTACCAAATTGCGGCTCTGAATATTTTTTAAGACGATTTATATTAATTTAATCATTAATGAAATAAAAGCAAACAGGGTAAATTCATAATGCCGGTACAGGTGCAAAAGTAACCGGTAGCGCTGTCGCAGTTTTACCTCAATTTTAATATATTTACGATTCTGTTAATTCACAATTTGAAATATAGTGATTTTTACATTATTATATGCGATAATACTATGCAGGTTTCACTTTTTATTTTGCAGTATGTCTGGCGTGACAAGTAGGGCAGGCACTGAATAAAACAATATTTTGAGGAAAAAATGGCGAATGACTTGACGAAAAGTTTTCTTGAAACAACCGTATCTTTTCCAACCGATAAATTTGTCCATGAGTTATTTTCCGAACATGCCGTTAATTTCCCATCCCGTGTTGCATTGGTTGAGGGCGACCGCGAGTTGAGTTACGGTGACCTTGACCGCATTACCAATTCTCTTGCTGCAGAGTTGATCGCAGACGGAATCGGCGCTGATGATACCGTCGGAGTGTATATAGACAGGTCAATTAACTATGTGATTGCTATTTTGGCTGTGCTAAAAAGCGGCGGCTGTTATGTTCCGATTGACCCGGATGTTCCCGGCGAACGCCTTGAGTTTATCATCCAGGATATCTGCTGCAAAAGAATTTTAAGTGAAGCGCGTTATATTAATGAGCTTTCAGGTCATTTAGCGCTGACGAAATTTCTTGACCAGATTGACTTATCAACATTGAAACCGCTGACACCGCCAGTAATTTTACCGCATTCGCTGGCGTATATTATTTATACCTCCGGTTCAACCGGTAAACCCAAAGGCGTGGAAATTGAACATGCCAGCCTGATTAATATGGTGCATTGGTATCATCAGGCTTTCCCTGAGCCGGAATATTACCGCGCGACCGAAAGCGCCGCACCGGGTTTCGATGCCAGCGTGCAGGAATTTTGGGTACACCTGACCAATGGCGCCACCATCTATTTAATTCCTGATGCCCTGCTGCTGCAACCACAAAAACTAGCGGACTGGGTGACGGAACAAAGAATCAGTCAGTGTTTTCTGTCCACTCCGGTGGCAGAACTTGCCTTAAGCGCGGATTGGAGTAAAAATACCTCACTCAAATACTTGTCGTGCGGCGGCGAAAAACTCAACCGTAAACCCGGCGCCGCATTTCCGGCAATACTTGCTAATCTTTATGGACCGACCGAATGTACTGTTAACACCGCGTGGGCGCTCTTCAAGTCCGGCGAGGATGACGGCAGGCAGCCGCACATCGGCAAGCCAGTCAGTAATTTCAGAATTTATATTCTCGATGAAAACCTCAATGCGGTGCCGCGCGGAGGTCAGGGAGAAATCTGTATTGGCGGTATGGGACTGGCGCGCGGATACCGCCATCTGCCGGAACTGACCGCCAAGTCTTTTGTTGCCGACCCGTTCTTGCCGGGACAGCGCATTTACCGCAGCGGCGATTTGGGCTGCATTAATGAGGATGGCAACATTGAGTGTTTAGGCCGCCGCGACTTTCAAGTAAAAATTCGCGGATACAGAATTGAATTAGGCGAGATAGAGGCGGTGCTGTCGCGTTATGAAAATATTTCCAAGTGCGTAGTCATTGCCAGAGAAAAGACGGCCGGCATCAAATATCTGGCGGCTTACTTCATCTTAAAACAGCCGCAGGAACATAAACAGCTGGTATCTGATTTGCGTGAGATGCTAGTAAAATCGCTGCCGCAATATATGATTCCGCTGACCTACACGGTGCTGACGGAACTGCCGTTGACACTTAACGGCAAAGTTGACCGGGGCGCACTGCCTGAGCCGGCAATGACTCACGAAACACCGGACTGGAACAGTGACGACGCCAGTGAACCGCTGCTGCAAAAAATGGCGTTAATTTGGTGTCGGCTGCTGAAAGTTGATTATGTCAGTCCTGAGGATAATTTTTTTATGCTGGGCGGACATTCGCTGCTGGCGACATCATTGGTGTTGGAGATTGAGAAATTAATGCTGGTGCATCTGCCGATTTCACAAGTTTTTTCTCACCCCACACTGCGGCAGTTGACTCAGGCGGTTAAACATAGTTCCGGCAGCGGCCGCGCTTCCGTCAAATTTGCCAGAGTGAAATCTAATCAGGACAATTTGTATCCGGCTTCAGTCACGCAGACATCGGTGTGGATGCTGGAAAAGGCTTCCGGGGTTAATAATCTCTTCAATATCCCAATTGAAATTTTTCTTGATGGTGAAGTGAATACGGAAATATTGATCAGTGCGTTTAACCTGATTGTCAAAAACAATGAAGCGCTGCGTACATCGTTTGAGTTTATCAATGAGAAGTTATTTCTGCGCATCCATCCCTTCAAGCAGATGGATATTCCCTATTTTGATCTTGCGGAGTTGCCGGAAGGCGAAAGGCTTCAGCGTCATACCCAGCAAATAAACTTCCACCGTTTTCAGGTTTTTGAGCTGCATCAGCCGCCGTTATTTGACTGTACTTTGCTCAAAATGTCCGCCAAAGATTACCGGCTGATTTTTACGGTGCATCACTTGATCCATGATGGCTGGAGTACATTTTTATTTTTTAAACAATTTTCGCATTACTATCAACAACTCCTTCAAGGTGGCGCACCAGAAACATTGCCTGAAAACTGGCGTTATATTGATTATTGCGCCTGGCAAAATAATTTCTTTAAAACTTATGCGCCTCAGGCTCAGTTGAAGTATTGGCAAAAAAAACTTCAGAATCACGTTTTAACCCCGCCGCTGTTAATTCAAAAAAATGCGCCAAGTGTTGGCAGAGCAAAACGCTATCAGGTTGCCATCCCGAAAGAACTTGCCGATAAAGTTAAAAAACTGGCGGTTAATAACAACGCCAGCTTGTGTATGGCTTTAACCGCACTGCTGCAGCTGCTCATCCACAAATACACTGGCGCAACTGATATCACCACCGGCACCTCTATCGCCAACCGCAATATCATTCAAACCAAAGAAATTATGGGGATGTTTATTAATGCGTTAGCTTTAAGGAACAATATTCGCTGCGCTGATACTTTTAATGAATTTCTGGAGCAAGTGAAAAATACGCTGCTGGAAGCTTACGACAATCAGGATGTTCCATTCAGCACTTTAGCCAGAAGTTTCAGTAACGCTACTGAAACTGACCATAAAACGCTCTTTAACATATCTATGCTGCTGCAAAATTTCCCTTATTATAATACCGACTTATCTTCACTGAAAATACGGTATGCCGAGCTGGGCAATGATACCGCAAAAATGGATATGTTCATTGTTTTCGAGGAAACCGCCGGTAAAATCTGTGGATTTATTGAATATGATACCGCACTGTTTGATGAAAGCGGGATTAGCGCTTTTTTCGACCACTATTTGCATTTGGCGGAAATGTTGACGCAGAATCCCTCGACGGTAATTTCAACAATTCAGCTGCCGCGCCCGGCGATGAGTGTCCGGCCAACCTGCTGTATTGTTGGTGAAACCACTCTCAATATTGATGCCGGTAACATTCTGCTGAAAAACGGTTTTGTGATTAACGGCATCTTTACTGAAGAAGCTAAATCTTTAGATTGGGCAAAATCCCATGACATCCCAGCGCATTTGCCGCAAAAACGAATTATTACCGAGATTACTGCCTCGGTACCGCCGGATTATTTATTCAGCATCATCAGCAGTTGTATTTTTGACCAGAATATTCTCGGCAATGTTCGGTTATACGCCATTAACTACCATGACGCGCTGCTGCCAAAATATGCCGGATTATATGCCACCGCCTGGGCGGTAATAAATCAGGAGCAGCTGCACGGCATAACTTGGCACCAAATTACCACCGAGATTGATGCCGGCGATATTTTTAAACAGCAGGAGGTTGCGGTTTCGCCTCACGACACTTCGCTGACGATGAATATAAAATGTTCACAAGCCGCACTTAGCGCTTTTGAATCCATGGTTGAAGCACTAAAGTCCAGCAGCCTTGCTCCAGCCAAGCAGGATTTAAGCCAAAGGACGTATAACGCGCAAAATAAACGTCCGGCAGATGCCTGCGTGATCGATTTTTCTAAAACTATTGAAGAAATTTCCGCGTTGGCACGGGCGTTGTTTTTCGGTGGCTACGATAATCCGCTGGGCTTACTGAAAATTGCAGTTGACGGCAAATTTTATGGTGTTGCCGAACTGAACATTGTCGCGCGAAAAGCCGGCGGGATACCGGGCATGGTCGTTGAAGTCAACGACAGTCAAAATTATCTTTGTGTCAATGCAAAAAACGGTATTGTCAAACTGCAGGGACTGCACAGCCTGACTGAAGCAGATGTTTCGCTCACTGCTGCCGGATTCCAGTCGGGGCAAATAATTGCTGATAATATTGACCGTAATTTATTAGACCGGTATTATAATGAATGTGCTGTTTCTGAACGCTATTGGGTAAAACGGCTTCGTTCACTGCAGCTGCCGGATATCGCCATCCTGGATAGCGATGCCGTTATCAGCGCGGCGCCGGTCAGCGTCATAAAATTAGCACCTCTGCAAAATTTAGACATTAATCCGTTGGTGTTGTTCGCGATGTTTGTCGGCAGAATTTCCTGCACCCCCGAGTTTGACCTTGCCGTTAAACCGTTATCCGAGGCGGCGGCAAACTTTCCAGAAATCTTTAGCGGCACAGTGCCACTGCCGGTGACTCTGGATTTTGCCAAATCCGCACTGAAGCAGAGCCAGGCACTGGATACAAGTCTCCAGGCAATGCTCAGCAAAAAAACTTTTTGCTGCGATCTTTTTAGCAGATATACCCATATCCGGCGCTTGAATACAGTTCCTTTTAAAGCAAAAATAACTCCATCTGGAACATATGAAATTGAATTTTACCAGCAGGATGCTGCCCAGCTTGCCGCGTTATATCAAAACTTTTGCGGCAACTTAAGTGCAGCGCCGGAACAACCCCTCGGCAAAATTTCTATCCTGTCGGCGGCGGAACAAAATCAAGTAGTTACGGAGTGGAACCGTACCGGGCGTGATTTTGATTTGGCGACGCCGTTTATTCGGCAGTTTGAGCGCCAAGCTGTGCTTTGTCCGGATAAAATCGCGGCAAAAAGCGCCGTTGGCACATTGACTTACGCGGCATTGAACGACCGCGCTAATTCTTTGGCGCAGCAGTTGCTCAGCCAAAACCCCGGCAGCGGCAAAATGATTGGCGTGCTTACCGACAAAACCTTGGAAATGGCCATCGCGATTATTGCGGTTTTTAAATGCGGATTTACCTATGTGCCGTTGGATGTACAGCGGCAATCTCCGGAGCGTATTGAAGCAATGATTTACGATTCCGGTGCTGAGATAATTCTCTCCGCGCTGCGGCCGGCGACACCGAAACCCGCGGTAATTCCTGAATACGTCAAAATTATTGATATCTGCAGTTTGAGCCACAGCTCATCGTCCGGTGCAACAGCGCCGGGAATTAATATTTCGCCGTCAGACACCGCGTATATTATGTACACTTCCGGTTCAACCGGTGCCCCAAAGGGAGTTATGATTAGCCAGACCAATCTGCTAAATCATAATTTCTCCGTGATTGACGCATATTCGCTTACCGCCAATGACCACGTGCTGCAGTTCAGCACGCTCGGCTTTGATATTTCCATTGAGGAAATATTTCCCTGCTGGCTGGTCGGCGCGACACTGGTATTTATGCAGGAAGGACTGCTGGAAGCGCCATTAAAACTCTTTGATTTTATCCGCAGAGAAAAAATCTCATTTTTAGATTTACCCACCTCCTACTGGCACGAAATTGCCGCGATGGTTAACGGCGGGGACTTCCCTGAATGCGTCCGCTTAATTGCCATCGGAGGAGAAAAAGCCTCGCCGGAACGATTCGCCCGCTGGAAAAAAGTTGTTCCGAATACCAGCGTAATTAATACTTACGGTCCGACTGAAACCACCGTCATCGCCACACTGGGTTATAACCCAGAAACCATTGGCAAACCACTGGCGAATACCAGAGTCTATGTGCTTGACGAATTGCAGCAGCCGGTGCCTGTCGGAATTGAAGCAGAACTCTACATCGCCGGCGCCAGCGTCGCCACCGGTTATCTCAATAAACCGGCAGAAACCGCCGCAGCATTTATGGATGACCCGTTTAATGCCGGCGACCGAATGTACAAAACCGGCGATAAGGTTAAGTTCAACAGCGATGGTGAATTGATTTTCGCCGGCAGAGTGGATGACCAGTTTAAAATCCGCGGCTTCAGAGTCGAGCCGGGCGAAATTGAGACCGCGCTAGCAGGTCATACGGACATCCGCACCATCGTGGTAAAACCGTGGATGAACGAGAAAACCGGACTGAAATCTCTCGCCGCTTACTTTGTCCCGGCAAATCCAAACTACAATATCAGCAGTATTCGTAAATTCGCTCAAGAACAATTACCCGATTATATGGTGCCGGCATATTATGTGGCGCTCGACTCCATGCCGATGACGCCAAATGGCAAAATTAACCGCAAAGCGCTGCCGGCGCCGTCCGGCGCTGCCGGCGCCGATAATGACCTCGAGACTGTCATTGAACCGCAAAGCCCGCTGGAAATGCAAATCCGGCTCGCACTTTCTAAAATTTTAAACAAAAACAATATTGACGGTAATTTAAATTTATTCTCCATTGGAATAGATTCACTTTCCGCGATAAAACTTATGCTGGAAATTCAAACGCAAACCGGCGCAAAAATGCCGGTTGAAAAGTTGTATGAATCAAAATCCATCAATGCCATCTGCGAATACATTCAATCCTGCCACGGTCACGAACAAACTTGGAGTCAGGTAGTTAAATTAGCCAGTGGCGGCAACAAACCGCCGTTGTTCTTAATTCATACCACTCCTGGCGATATTCTCGGCTATATCAATCTGGTACCGCGCCTGGATAACCGCCCGGTTTACGGTATCCAGTCGCTCGGGTTGAACCGCCCTGAAAAGGCTCATCGCGACATCCCGGCGATGGCGGCTCAATATATCGAAAAAATAACCCTCATTGATCCGCACGGCCCCTATTATCTCTGCGGTTGGTGCTATGGCGGATATGTCGCCTATGAAATCGCTCAACAGCTAACAAAATGCGGCAAAAAAGTTGCGTTTCTGGGACTGATTGAAACTTATCCGCACTTGCGGCCATCGCTCTACAATTACTGGCAGCGCCTCGCCGCCGCTGGCGAATGGGGTATTGGCAATTATTTGAATTATTTTATATTCAAACTCAAACGCCGGCTCTGCCGGGATGGCAATATTCAACAATTGGATTTCGTCTCAGAACGCTTCGCCAATGCTAATAACCGGCAGGAAATCAATAATATGAAATTGGTTTACGGTTACAATATGGACTCGACTGATAGCTATTATATGGACTATTACGATGGAAAAATTTCTCTGTTCATGGTAAAAGAGCAGCTATTCGGCAAAATCCCGCTACAAAAATTCGGCTGGAAAAATCTCAGCAGAGAAATCGAAATTTTTACCTATGACGGCGACCATCACGACATCCTCCGTGAACCGGTCGTCCCAATCGTCGCCGCCGACATCGTCCAATGTATCGCCAATCTGGATAAATAACCCAATGTATAATTGCTCTATCTACTTTTTGAGGAGGGGGAAATGAGTACAAACCATATACTAGTAGATTTTGAAAATGTTCAGCCTGCGGACATCGCAGCGCTCGAACATGAGAACATCAAGGTAACCATATTTGTTGGTGCGAATCAGCAAAAAATACCAACAGAAATAGTATTAGCTTTGCAGCGGATAGGATGCAAAGGCAAATATATACAGATTGCCGGCAATGGTCCACACGCCCTTGATTTGCACATTGCCTACTATATTGGGGAAATTGCGGCATTAGAACCAACCACTTTCTTCCACATCATCTCTAAAGACAAAGGCTTTGGGCCGCTTATTGAACACTTACAAACAAGGGGTATATCAGTCTTCAGAATAGAATGCATAAACGACATACAATTTTTAAAAGCTCTGAACTGTAAATCACCGGACGAGCGCATTAAACACATTGTTGAGAAGTTGACACGTCAAAAGGTTTCGAGACCAGGCACCGTTAAAACATTGCAGAGCACTATCGCGGCATTATTCCATAAAGAACTACAAGCAGAAGAAATTACCGCACTTATCGACAGGATGGCGGAGAAACATTATATCACAATTACCGAAAAAAAGGTTACTTATATGCTGCCGGAGAAGCCATAACAAGACGGCACCGGCAGAGCTCTATAGTTTAGTGTTCAGCGGTATAGTTTGGGGCATCCTTGGACATAATGACATCGTGGGGATGCGCTTCTCTCAATCCAGCGGAGGTGACCCGGACGAGTTTGGCTTTTTTATGTAATTCGTCAATGGTTTTCGCGCCGCAGTAACCGCAGGCATATCTGAGTCCGCCAACGAATTGATGAATGACATCGCCAACTGCGCCGCGGAACGGTACCAGCCCTTCAATTCCCTGCGGTACCAGTTTCTTCTCATCAGAAACATCGGATTGTCCATAGCGTTCACGGCTGGCTTTTCCGGTTTTCATTGCTTCCAGGCTGCCCATGCCGCGGTAAACGACATAACGCCGACCGTGATGCAGGGTGATTTCCCCGGTGCTTTCGGAGGTGCCGGCCAGGGCGGATCCCATCATAACACAGGAGGCGCCGACTGCGATAGCCTTGGCGACGTCGCCAGACTGTTTGATACCGCCGTCAGCGATGACTGGAATAGATGAGCCTACGGCTTTTTTGACCTGATAAACCGCAGATACCTGGGGGATACCCACGCCTGCGACGACCCGGGTGGTGCAAATTGAACCAGGTCCGATACCGACTTTGATGCCGTCGGCGCCGGCTTCAGCCAGAGCTATCGCGGCTTCGCCGGTGGCGACATTGCCGGCGACTAAATCGATTTTAGAGCCGTAAGTGTGTTTTAATAATTTGATAGTTTCAATCACATTTTTGCTGTGTCCGTGAGCTGTATCAATTACGAGTGCGTCGGCGCCGGCGCTGATTAACGCGGCGGCGCGGTCTTCGTCATAAGGTCCGATGGCGGCAGCTACCCGGAGTTGATGCTGCAAATCGCGGTTATAATCTGGTTCTTCTTTGTCAATGAGAGTTTTGACATCCTGAAAGCTGAACAGTCCGGTGAGTCTGCCTTCAGCGTCAACGGTTGGCAGTTTGCCGACTTTTTTATCCAGCATAGTTTTGTAGGCATTGCGGATGGAGAGACCATCTTTGGCGGTGATGACTAGTTTGGTCATTACATCGCCGATTTTCAGGTTGTAGCTGGTGAGGAATTTGATATCGCGTGCGGTGATAATGCCGACCAGTTTATTATTATCATCAATGATGGGGAAACCGGAAAATGAGTATTTTTTGACTTTCTTTTCTTTGAGCATTTCCGCTACAGTTTGGTCGGGGCGGAAAACCACCGGCAATTTAATCATGCCGTTTAAATACAATTTAACTTTTTTTACCTCGTGGGCCTGCTGTTCGATGGTTAAATTTTTGTGAATTACCCCGATGCCGCCGAGACGGGCCACGGCGATGGCCATTTCGCTCTCAGTAACGGTATCCATGGCTGCGCTGACAAAGGGAATATTGAGCTTGATATTTCGGGAAAAATATGAGGTGATGTCAGCCTGTTCCGGTGCGAAATCCGCATATTGAGTGATTAGCGAAATATCGTCAAAAGTTAAGCCTTCATACTTAAACGCCGCCATAAAGTCATCAATGAACTTATTCATCTATCGCCTCCATACACCGGTATTGTGACACTAACAGCGCTGACTGCCGCAGTTGCAAAAATCGCCGGGAACCAGCTCAGTAATTATAATTTTCACGAACCATAATATACCGCATAAACTTCAAAAGTAAATCAGCGTTTGCATTTTTTCAGGCGAATCTGCTTACTTGATTTTACGGATTGCGGTAGGTATATATGATTCTTCGAGTTTATCGGCTTCGTTCTGCCAAACCGCCAGACGCATAATTTGTGAATGGATGCACTCAATTTCGCCCAATTCACAATAGCCATTGGCAAGGGTGCCGCCGCAGGGACCGTTAGCTAATCCCTTGGGACAGAGTTCCGGGCAGACAAATTGTGTCAGCGGCAGGCGGCAAAAAGAGCACTCGCGGCAGCCGGCAAGCAACTTTTTGGTAATGAAGTGCTCGCGGGAGTTTTGTTTATCCGCCTGAGGAAACATAAATTTGCGTAGTTTATAGTTAAATCTCTCTGAAGTGGAGCTGTCTGGTTCATTGATTTTGACCATTTGCGGCGCTCCTTCGGCATAAGGTTTGGTAAAACCGCGGCCAAACATATAAAACCGGTGCGGATATGGCGCCATTTCCGCCCGTGCCAGGAGCTCAAAATATTCGTTTGTCCAATCGGTGAAATTTTGAAATTCAGCCAGACCTTCGGCGATGCGTTTGGCGGCGATCTTGATTTTGTCGCTGCTGTCCAGTCCGGCGATTTGAATTCCGCTGTAGCCGAGTAATTTACATCCGGCGGCCTGAAGCTGCAGCCGGCGCCACTGTGCCGATTCAAATTGATTGTGCGAATATTTTAATTCATTTTCGAGAATTGTTTTGAAATCTGGCGAGATATGGACGCCGGGGTAATTGCCTTTAATAATGCGTTCGACTCTTTCTGGATTTAGCACCAATAGCCGGGCAATAGAAGGATAATGCAGATTTCGGTTAGACAAATACCAGCGCAGTTCCTGCAGTTTCATCATATCCCAGCCAAAATTAGTAACCATAAACTGCGCGCCAAAATTCAGTTTTTTCACCATTTTAAAATATTGTGAAAATGAATCATTGGCAGTGTATTTAAACGGATTGACGGCGCCGCCGGGAAAAAACGGCGCGTCAACCAGACCATTCATATAATGCAGCAGGTGCATACTTTCGGTAAATTCGCGTTTTCTGGTTGCTCGGGCGTTTTCTCCGAAGATACCGTTGCCGGATACCGGCACGATGTTGACCAAACCGTTTGCGGCGCAAATTTTCAAACTTTTAATTTGGTCGTCCAGAGTGGCATTGCGTCCGCTGATATAAACTACATGCCGGTCGCGGCGGTCTTTGGATAGACACGACGCATAATCAGCCACATTCCAGCTGTTTTCGTGGGCAAATTTATCGGTAATGGCGATTCCGGCGGGGAATTCGTTGATGCTGGAAACGGTATATTCAAATTCTTTCAGCCGGTCACCGGCAGCGCTCAAGGCGATATCGCGTGCCGGAGTGTTCATTTCAAATAATAGTAGAAAGACACCATTGTCCATGCAGTGCCGAAAACGGTTCATGCTGTTATCAAAATTCATCTCTAACTGAAATCCATCACCAGCCATAGCGCCACATCCCAAAAGTAATATCAATCCAAAAAATAATTGCGATACGTTATAATATGGCATTAAAATGGCGATTTTTAAACATCGTAAAGATTTAAAATTAAAACTATTTTAAAAAAAATAGCGTTTTTCTCTTATTTTGCCGTTTTTTGCGGCGGTATCAATTTTTGCGGATGCAATTTTATGTTTATCGGCGGATATTCTAAGGTTTTTGGTTGAAAAACTGCAGCTGCGGGGTATGTTAGATATGGTTCTAAAATAAAGTTAACCGCAAGCGCAATTTTGTTTAACTGAATGATTTTAATGTGGAGCTAATTTCAAAACTTTTTTGAAACTTTTGCGTCTTTTTCGGGTTTTTGGCGACTTAAGCTCATTTTGCGCAACGCTGCTACGTTGATCTCGCTTAAAATCGTCAAAAAATATGGCAAAACATCAATTTAAAGCAGTTTTGCAATTACCTCTGCAGCTTGGGTTTTTTAAAGGCGGCAATTTATAATATAGGAGCTGGGTAGTTATGGTAAAATATTTAAGTGGACTAATGATTATCACCGCGTTGGCGTTGTGCGGTTGTGAAAGCCTGGATTTATCCTGGGACGATGTGCTCGGAAAAAGCGCATCCGGCGAAAGCGAAAAAAAAGATGGCAAGTTTGAACCAAAGTATGTGTTGACTTTTCATCTGATCGTCGAGTATCCGCGCGCTGAAGAAATTGAAAAAATGATTACCACCTTTGACGGCAAAAAGGTGTGGATTAATACTAATTTTCTGGCACATACCCGCGATATCAAACAGGTCAAACTGGTTGAACGCAAGGGCGAAAAAGATTTTTACGATTTAGCGCTGCAGCTGGATAAACGCGGCAAAATGAAGTGGATCCAACTCACCGCGCACAGCCGGCATAGCGAAATCGCCATATTGCTCGATGGTGTATATCATAGCCAATTCACCCCTGAAGTCATCAGCAATGAAGATGTTGAATGGATAATTATTCCCGGACCGTTCGACCCGGTATCCGCCAAGGGCATTGTCAAATATGCGCAGAAAAATTATGAATTTTACAACCCGGATATTAACCGGATATTTTGACAGCGCCGCCGGCAGTATGAGGAATATTTGAATTTGCGGCCGTTTTTAATGGAGGTCACAGCATGGCAAAACCTTTCCTGTCTAAGGCACTGCTCTGTTTCGCTGCGGCAGGATCACTGCTCTATTTCACCGGATGCAATTCCAATGACGAAGCCGACCCAAATGAATTGACACGGGCGCCGTTCCGCATTGTTGAGGTCATGGTCCCGCCGTATCTTGATGGCGCGATTGATGAAATTGCCTGGAAAAAGGCGGCGATGGCATCAGCGTTTATGACGCAGGACGGACAATGGGATTTGTTTTCTCCCAGAGTATATGCCGTATATGACCGCAGCAATTTATATTTTGCCTGGTCTTGTCCGCTG
Source organism: uncultured Victivallaceae bacterium (assembly GCA_964542255.1). Taxonomy (GTDB): domain Bacteria; phylum Verrucomicrobiota; class Lentisphaeria; order Victivallales; family Victivallaceae; genus CAYMSF01. The sequence goes on along the minus strand of CAZITV010000014.1, from coordinate 9,706 downwards.
CCTGCCGGAACTACGGCGTTTGCAGGACTGCGCGCCGCCAACGATAATAATATTCGCGAGGATGAATCCTTCGAAATATTTTTAGACCCGTTCGGCAAAAAAAAATCTTACCATCACCTAATTGTTAACTCGCTGGGGTATTATTATTCGTCTCAGCGCCTGCAGGACGGCTCGATTGCCGATTGGCAGGTTATTCCGGAAATTAAAACCACCAAAACCGCCAACGCCTGGCATGCAGAAGTGAAAATTCCACTTGCCGCACTGCCGCCAGACTGCGTCAAAGCCTATCCGGGCAAGTGGATGGTCAACTTCCGCCGCAACCGCGGCGGTACCGGCGGCGTCATTACCGGATGGAGCGGCACCGGCAGTTACAACAGCACCACGCAGCTGATGCCGGCGGAATTATCGCTGCGCGGCGGCGTCTCTTTTGCCATATCACCGATATCAAAACAGTTGGACCGTTGTGATTTTGAATTGACGGTTCGTAATCAGGCACTAACGTTCCGCAAGGTGCTGGTTTGTGCCGGAGTTTCTTCGATGGTTGCCAGAGAATACACGCTGAATCCGGGCGAGGAGGCTAAAATGCCGGTATCAGTTAAAATTTATCAGCAGGAAGAGATGCTTAATTCTAGACGTGGCGAACGAATGTTTGTCTCCTGCCGTGATGGGATCTTTAATAATTTGTTTGATTCCCGTACCGGGTTTCTCCCCCCGGCAGAAGCTGAATTAGACAGTTTTTTCGTCTATCCCGGCGAACGGATATTGCGGTTTCATGTTGATTCCAATTTTGAGAAAGACAATGGTAAATTCGCGACTGAAATCAGACAGGAAACGGACGGGGCAGTCAAAACCTTTGATAATTCAGTGATTACGGCCGACGGCAGTTCGTCGGTACAGGGAAAGTTTAATATTGAAGCGCTGGAACCAGGAAGGTACGTCGCGGCGGTTTCTGCATATAATGCTAAAGATAATCCGTTTTTCACAGTGTTCCGCCCTTTTATAGTTAAGGCAGAGAAATATCCGCCAATACTGCCGGAAGGCAAAATCCAGTGGCAGCCGCAGGGGTATTTGACGATTGCGGGAGAACCGGTATTTCTGTTTTACCTGATTCCGCCGTTGGCGCCGGTGCCGGAAATTAGCACTTCGACGTTTAATGTGATGTACAAGCAGTCGCAGCGTCAGTTGGATTCATTGCTGCCTAACTGCCTGGAGCGGCACGGCATCGTCACGACCGCGTTTTCGCTGAATGGCAGTGTTGCGCTGGAGCCGGCGGTATTGTCAAAAAATATTGTTGATGTTGCTGGTTCAGGTGCGGCGCGGCTGATTTTTCGTAATATCGGTTTTAATGCTGGCGCGGACTTATTTTCTCCGGAGCAGAATGGTCAAAAAATTATGCCGGAGAACTATTACCGCACGATTTATGATTATCTTAAAAAAATTGATCCCCACACTCCAGTCGGTTTGCATTTGGCGGCAGCAGAATACTTGCCGCAATTTCTGGCTGCGGCGGATATTTTTGAAGTACCGGTATCATATCCATCGCCGGGTCATATCGGCAAAATCAATTTGGAACTGCAGGAGATAAAAAAAACAGCCGGGGTCAAGCCGGTTATTGTTTGTTTGAACGTTAACGGCGTGCCTCCTGAATTAATTCGTCAAGTGGCTTTTATCGCGATGCTGCGCGGCGCCGCCGGGATTGTTCTAAATCCTGGAATCCAAATCACCCCGGATGAATTTTCACCGCAGTGGCGCCTTTACCGTGGTTTGGCGTCTGAGTTAAGCGAAGCATTTCCAATTATCGCGCATCTTCAACCGGAACCGGAAATAACTATCACCACCGGCTCCGATAAATTGTTATGGGTCGCGGGCAGAAGCAAAGGGCGGCTCTATCTGCTGGCGCTCAATCAGTCAACCGCGCCGGTAAAAATGACTGCACAGTCAAAACTGTTTACCGCTAAAGTAAAAGTCTTATTCGAGCATCGCGAGATTACCGCGAATTATGCGGAATTTGACGATTTGCTGCTGCCTGGCGAGGTTCGTCTATTTCAGGTCAGTAAGTAATGGCTCTTTCTCATCGCTAATCGGTAACCTGATTAGCAAGACGGGTTATTGGACTTTCTCCAGTACTTGGGTATCTTTCTTCCTGCTTTTCCTTGGATATTGGATATTCACCCACGTTCTTCTTCCATTTCCCCATTGGAGATTTCCCTATTTATCACTATTCACTTCTCGCGCCGCAGTGGCGTAACCGGTTTTTGAGCATTAATTTTGGTGATGGCTTGCAGTAGTTCATTACGGTCAATCCGGTAAACTTTACCGGTTTGGCTGCTGATGAGCTGCACAAAAACATTAGGCAGTTTTTCTGCCCATGCCGACTCTACTGGTAGGCCGTCTTCAGTATGGTAATGATAATTGTATTCCAGCGGATGCAGCCGCATTGTTACCAAAATTTCCGCCTTGGAATCATAGATATTCTTTAACCACTCCGGCAGCGATGGATTCAGTTGATAAAATTTGGTGGCGTTAAACGAAAAACGCATCTTGCCGTTACGCACCCAGTAATCATAGCTGTTATCCGTATTGGCACCGGAAAGATTACAGTAAATTACCTGATTCTGAAAATTTCCACCTAGATAAATTCCGGGAATATTTACTCCGCTGTATGCTATCACCTGCGGCGCCGCCTGCGGAGAATTGAACGGCGCGAAGAGCGGCTGGTATGCGCCAATATTACTTTTGCCCATGGTGACAATACGCAATTTGCCGGATTCAATTTCAGCCCATATCAGTCCGGACATCAAAATAATTATCCCACTCAACCGCCATGCCGGCGATTTTTTAAGAATCGCCAGCCACAGCATAACCGCGGCTGCCGCCAGTGCGGCGGCAACCGGCAGCAGCGCCGGCAGTGGAATATCTTCGGTCAATTTTACCAGTCCGCCACCGCTCGACAGCAGCAGCATGAGCAATAGTGCCGCGGCGGTTATAATTTTGAGCCGTACCGGCTGGATGGCGTTGAAAAGCATTGCCGCACCGGGCAGCGCTATTATCCAGGCGCCAATCAGAAAACGGTATTGGTCATTGTAGGGAATCACCAGACAAAAAATCAGTGTCCACAATAACGATAAGCTTAACATAAAAACTGCGGCTTTGCGCTCCACCGAACTTTGCCAAATCCGTAATATCCAGCCTAACCAGCCTAACGGCAGCAGCAGCGCCGGGATAATACCGTAATCAGCAGTAAAGCCGCTGATAATCCCGCGCCACGAGCCTGAAGACCCGGCGGCAAAGCTGGATAAATCATACATTCCGGCAAAAAGAGTTACGCCGAATATTTTAATGTGCGCAGGAAATAGCGGGTTGCCATAGAGATACCAGTTGCGGCAATACCACCAGCCGCCGGCAATAATAACAATACCCGCCGCAATTAACAAATTTTTCCATTGCCGGCGATAGATGCACAGCCCAGCCAACGCCGCGATTACCGGCGCGGTCAATGGCAGCATCACGGTTTTGGTGCCTAGCGCCAACCCCAGGCACAGCGCTGAATAAATTAGCGCGGCGCGCGTGTTCCGGCGTGCCCGGGCATATTCTAACAGCCACCATACTCCGGCGGTTAACAGTCCCTGCGCCAATATATCAGTGTAACCAGATAAAGCTTTAAAAAACAGACACGGCGCCGCAATTACTACTGCCGCAAAAATGTATGCCGGCAGCGCTTCCCGGTTGAACCGCCGCACCAACAGAAAAACCAACAATGCCAGCATAATAAAAAATGGCATGGCAAGCAGATTGATGAGCATATCGCCGTTAAACAGCGCCAATGCCCATGCGTAAACCGCAATGGCGTTGCCGGGGGCGAATGCGGCAGCCTCGTCGCCGAAGAAGGTTGGCACATGAATGATTTGCTGCTGCTGCAGCCAGCGTGCGGGAATATAGAGGTGATAGGTCATGACATCCCACTGTGCCGGAGCATAGAACATCAGCACGGCAACCCCGCCAAACAGTAATAGCGCCGGCGGCAGCCACCACCATAACCACTTGAATTCAATGCGCGGCCATACAACCGTTAATTTATAATTACCGCAGCAGTAACGTATCGTCAAATTGATTGCTATTGCCAGCAGTACTATAATTTCACGCCGCAGCTGCGCTGCGAATCCCGCGGCTAAAACTGTTGTAATTATTCCGGCGGTGAACAGCGGAATAAATGCGGGGATAAAATTGGCAAAATGCAGCCGCAATTTTTTTTGTCCGGCGATGGTTGCAATAAGCCGGATTGCCGCATCGCCGATTGCGGCGGCGGCGATAAACAGCCATACTGACGGCAGGTCAGCGATAAACAGCAGCGCCATTACGGTTACCAGGGAGATTTTTATTAACTGCGGTGAAATGGCCATACTCACTCCTGCCGTGTTGAATTGAATAGTTGGCGCAGATGTAATTTGCCACTTTTATCCGCGAACAGCACATATCCATCCAGACGGTTCTGTTCCAGCCACTGTTTTACCAGTTTGGGGTCTTTGCCGTTCTCCTGAAAAAAGCGGATTTTGTGTTCAAACACGGTTTGGCGGTTTTCTGATGCCGGTATCGGTGTCATCAAGGTTTGCCGCCAGGCGAGATAAGGTATCCAGCAAAGATTATTGGTGTCCAACTGCGGCATTCCAAGCAGCACCAGCGCGTTTGGCGGAGTGCCGCAGGAAATTAAATCCGCTGCAGCAATGGTTTGCGGTTTGATTACCTCGCGGGTTAGCGACTGTTTTAGCTCCGGCAGCACGAACACCGGCATTATCAGCACCACTGCTGCGAATAAATATATTTCACCGCGGCGCGTCAACTTGCCGGTTTTCTCCAGCAGCCGGTTAACGCCCGCGCCGGCAAAAATTGCCAGAGGGCAACTCATCAGCGTTAAGAAACGCGATGGTGTAAACGCGGTAAAATTTTCCTGATAGAACCACACCGCGGCGCCGCGGTAAAGATAATCCAGTCCCGCAAAACTGATTAGCAGTCCGATACACCACAACAGCAGTAACCGGTATCCTGATGATATTTTCGCGTTTGCCGCAGTGCTGATTATGCCAACCACGGCACAACTGCACAACGTAATGCCCAGATAAATTACCGCCTGCCAGGGAGGAATCATCACCTCTTCGTAAAATTTCAGCACTGATGTTCCGCCCAGTGAATGACTTTTTAGCGAATATGGAATAATGAACCAACTGAATATCAGTAGCGCCGCTGCCGCACTGTAGATTAGCAGCCGGTGGATATTATTAAATTTGCGCTGCCAGATTAAATCAGCAATAAGATAAAATCCTAACGCGAAAGCAAAGATAACCGCGGTTAAATGGTGCACCAGCAATATTCCGCCGGCACACACCGCCATTGACAGCACCAGCCGCAATGAATATTTATTAAAACTTTGCAGTATAATTGATAATCCGAAGATGAGCGCCAGTTCAGTTGGCAATCCGCCCCAACTGTAATAACTAAAAAATCCGCCCCAACCGCATAGACAGCAGTATGACAACCCGCTTAAAAATGCCGGCCGCGGCGCCGCAAAAATTTGCCGCGAAATCAAGTAAATTGCTACAGTGTTGAGCAGCATTATTGGCAGATGCAGCGTTTGAAATACAACATGAACCGCAGTACCGCTTTGCAGCGCAATACCGCTGATTAATACATGCAGTCCTTGCGTATAATTGACCGGAATTGATTCAAACGGTTGCCAGTTCAATGCTAATTGACCAGTCAAAAAAATCTTTTTTGCCAGCAGACAATGAAATGTAGAATCCCAGCCGGGCGGAAATTCAGAACAGAAAACCGGAATACTGTAGATGACGCCGGCAATTAGCGTCAACGCAATTATGCCGCCGTGCCGCAGGATGGTTTCGTGCAGTGAGAGATAGCGGCAGTAAAGAGAAATCTTCCGTCGGTTTGCACCGAGAATTGCCCCAGCCGCCACTGCCGGGACAATAGATACAACCGCAAGCCATTCAGCACAATGCCACTGCGTCAAGCAGTATGCAATTGTGATATTAACTGACAGACCAGAGGCAGCTCCAATAAAAACGCTGACCAAATTAAACCGCTTCAACCACCATGGCAAAATTACCGCCCAGGGCAATATCAGCAGCATTAACAACGTTAATATTTGAACTTTTTCCGCCAATTAATTCTCCAAATAGTGAAAAAGCGCCTCAGGCAAAATTTTGTCTGAGACGCTCAGGAGTTATAAAAACGGCTCCTTAAAACTGTATGCCTGAAGAAAACTTATTCTTTGGCAGCAGGAGCAGCCGGAGTTGCAGGAGTTGCAGGAACTGCGGCTTTTGCTGCATCGCCGGGACATTTATCTTTGCAAGCCATCTTTTCCAGTTTGCCTTTCATATCGGCAATGTGCTTGTCAATTTTGGCAATTTCTTTTTGGTCGGTAATAGTGGCTTTCTTTGCTTCCAATTTTTTGATCTTGGCTTCAATATCCTCGGGCGTCACTGCCTTCTTGTCGGATTTTTCAGCTTTTTTTGCAGCTTTTTTTACTGCTTTATCTGCTGCCGGTGCGGCGGCGTCTTCAGCGGTAACAACGGATGCGATGGATACGACGGCGAGTGCGAGCGCTAATGCTAACAGCTTTTTCATAATACCTTTTTCCCTAATTTTTTTGCCGGAACTTTTCCAGCGGTTACAATGAAAACGATTGTAAAATCTAAATCCAATTATTAACAATGCAAGATTCAATCACAAAAAAAATAGTTTTTTTAGACGTTATCGCGATGCCGTTTACTCGCCACGCGCACAAGACTATCATTACTTCCAGCTCGGTTTTTCCGGCAGCGCCAAATCAAACTCGCGCAGCAGTGCCTCCTGATAAACGCCGCCAAAAGTACCCTTGAAAAACCGCTGCAAACCTTCACGGTTCAATTCAGCCCAGCATTGTTCTTCGCGTCCGGGAATAATCGGGAAGAATAAGACGCCGTTGCTTTGTGCAGCTTTTTGGTCGCCGGGAGCATCACCGACCATCAATACTTTATCCGGCGCGTATTTATCTTTGGTAACATAGCGCAGGTGTTCGGTCTTGGTACCGTGTTCCTGTCCGCAAATCAATTTCAAGTAGTGATCAATTTTGTTCTCTTCCCATTCGCGGGTCAAGGCTTCTAACGGTGTTTGTGATACCACAATCATATCCGCGACCGGCGCCGCAGACGCCAGCACTTCTTTTACACCGGGGAATGGCGGAATACCGTGCACCATATCAGTAATGGCATCATTCACCGCCAAACTCCATGCCAGCAGGGTCTTCATTTGTTCGGTCGGATTTGCAGCGACTTTCGCCTTTAATGCCGGATTGCCCAGTTTGGTCTCTTCCACCAGCCACTGATCAAGTTCGTTCATCAACGGTACCGCAATGCCGCGCGCCTTGATTTCCTGACGTTCACGCAATAACTGCAGCGCCCGCTGTACCGCCGGAAAACGGTTGCAGCCGCGTGTCTTGCTGTACAAATTCACAAACTCCCATACCTCACGCGCATATTTGCTCGCCGCCTGCATCCCAAAAAAATTTACAAAATTCGGACAGAAACACTCTTTCTGTTTAATCTCCATCGTGTCAAAAATACAACCATCACTGTCAAAACCAATAAAAAATTCATGCTCTTTTTTTAAGTTCTGCATCTGCGCGATATAATCCATAACTTCAGCTCCTTAATTCTGACGTTTCACCAGTTACTAAATTTATTCGAAAACTTTGTTAAGCTATTAAACTAACTCCAAATTAAGACTTTTTCAAGATTTAAAATTATCAATCCATAAAAAAATTACAGTGGTGCCTGTCAGGCACTATATTAATCTTGATGATGAGGTAATTTTGGAACGATTTTGAATTGACGTTTAGTTACTGGCGATGGAATCTGTTATATTACGTTAGATTTCAATTTGTGCCGCAGACGGTTGCACAATTATTCTTCTGGCACAATAGTCTTGTTGTTTCCTAATGGAAATAATTGCCTCGGATAGCAAAAATATGATTGCTATTGCTCAAAAAATCGTGTTTTTGGACAGATCGCATGGTCTATTGCTCAAAAAATTGCATATTTGAGCAATAGGTGTTATATTCTATCGAT
>CAZITV010000014.1:0-1489 GCA_964542255.1 uncultured Victivallaceae bacterium | reverse complement strand
GGTCAAATTGTGCGGTGTTGGTCATTGCTGTGGTGATGTTGATTAGCTTGATGCCGGCATCGTTGTGCGGGGAAACGGCTAATTTTGAGCGGATTGGGAATGCTGAGATTTCGTCATTGACGGATTTTGCCGGAGATGCGGGGGCGTTTACCAAGAAGATTTCGCCGTCATTGGAGGCGCTGCCGTTTTTGGCGGTTATTGCGTTAACGATGAATCCGCAGTATGCGGCGCTGGATTTATCCGGGCAGATTTCGATGTATATGTATGCGGTGCCGCCGCAATCGCAATGGTGCACCGTGGCGGGCTGTGGCAATGCCGATAAAATTCCGCGGGAAATTAAGTTTTTGGGCGAAGCGGCATACATCAAAAAAATTGATAACCGGCTGCTGCTGAGTCATTCCAAAACTCTGCTCAATCAAATTTCTAAATTACCGCCGCCGGCCAATGATACCGGCGACAACACGATCAGTTTTAATTTAAAGGTGGCGCGCTACATTGCCTTGTGTCAAGCCAGTTACGCCGAATTCCGGCAGAAATATATTGATTCAGCATTGTTGAAAAGCCTGCAGAAAAAGCATGGTGATGATGCCAATCAGAGAATGGCGGCGGCAGTTATTGAGCTTGAAAATATTATCTGTCAAATTCAGGAAATATCTTTGTGCATCTACTTTAAGCAAGATTTATTGTTTCTGGATTTTGAAATTGTTCCACTTACTGATTCGGCCTTGGCGAAGTTTGCGGCGATGCAGGAGAGCGTTAAGCAAATTAATTTGCCCCCGGCAGTTAAAGACAAGGACATCACGTTGTGCGCCGAAATTAAAACTCCAGACACCCTCTTTTATCATTTGCCGGGACTGTTCAATGAGTTGCAGAATCACGCCGGGACTGAACAGCAGTTTATCGAAACACTGGTTAGTGCGATTAACGGACGCTTAAGTTATTACACGCATGTTGTCAATGGCAGTCCGGTATTCTTTTTGAAATCTTATTGTCAACCGGAAAAGCGTCCGGCATTACGCAAGGCGTTTTCTGCTTATGGCGTGAAATCGTTCGCTGCCGACACCTATTTAATCAGAATTAGTTCGAACCGTGATACCGCGCTGTATTGCAGGATTTTGTCTGACTCCATCGTGATAATTTCCGGTAAAATCAATTCAGCTCAGGCGCTGCAGTTATTCAATGAAGCGGAAAATCCCGAACGCCTGCAGCAGTCAGCCGGCAATAACCCGGTGGAAATTGTCTTGAGACACCAGCCTAACAGCCCGATGTCACAAATTAACCTAAATTTTAAAAACAATAAAATTGCCCTTTCCGCTCAAATCACCCCTGAATTCGCCGGTCATTTTATTCCGCAAAGCTTTAATGTTAATAAACTGCGCAAGGAATAACTGGCATCTATTATTTTTATCAAGATCTATTGCCGGTGGCAATATCATTCACCGCAGGGGGTGTTCAGGCCGCAGGCGCTAAAACAAGCAGCCTATTCTCT
>CAZITV010000013.1:0-31871 GCA_964542255.1 uncultured Victivallaceae bacterium | reverse complement strand
TATTCGCCGCTATTTTTTCGCGGATAAATATGAATTTTGTGTGGATTTTTTCCAATTTTGGGCTATTTTTATAACCGCGAACAAAATTTTATTTTGTTCGAAGTTAATTTACCCCGTGGTGTAACGGTAGCACAAGTGGTTTTGGTCCATTTAGTCGAGGTTCGAATCCTTGCGGGGTAGCCATTTTTTCACGCCAGCAAGTTTTCTTTTAATCAGGCTTTTAAATTTAAGTATCAATTCGAACCCAAATGACATAAACTCATTTTCGCCAACTTGCTGTTGCAGCTCATTTCAACCAGTTTGATTATCCGCCTTGATATTTTCTCAGAGATAATTATAGTAAACATGGGATGCTTTGAAGAAGTTTGGCTGGGTTCTTTTGGCTACATATTTGTGCCAAACAGCACATAATAAGTCTGTGCCGACTACTCAAAGTCGTTAGATTAAAACGTTATTTTTAATTATGATGTTTGTTTGTGGCATTAGATAAATTGGGGTTTATTCATGGCCAAAATGGTTCCTGTCGAGTGCGATCTTAGTCGCCGACCGCAGTCTGAAATTCAAGTATTCAACGCCATCAATCAGCAGTTCAATGATGAATGGACTGTTTACCATGCGTTTGACTATATTTCCAGAGATATGCATAAGTTTCGCTGGGACGGGGAAATTGACTTTTTACTTTACCATCCTAGTCATGGTATTCTAGTTTTAGAAGTTAAGGGCGGACAAATAAGCCACCGTGATGGGCAATGGTATCAAAACGACCGAAAAATTGCCTGTCCATTTGAACAGGCAAAGAGAAATAAGTATGCGGTATTACAGTTGCTCGGACAATCGCTCGGTTTAAAGAACAAAATAGTCCCGGTAAAACTAGCGCATGCAGTTTGCTTTCCTACTTGCGGGAACTGCTATATCTGGCCGCCAGAGGCTAGCGGACTAGTCGCAACCGGCAATGAATTACCTTACCTAAAAGATTTCATCATAAGCGTTCTTGCCGAGACAAGGCCGATAAAAGCAAAAATAGAGAATGACATCAGTAATACTGTAAGACAGATATTAATGCCGTATTTTGACTATGGCTACAGGCTATTTGAACGTGCTGGAATAGACGAACACATTTTAATGACGTGCACTGAGTCGCAATGTGCTATTCTATCAGCATTAGATAATTTTAAAACCTTGCTGGTACGCGGTTGCGCCGGTTCCGGCAAAACAATAATGGCAATTAAACGCGCAATTCAACTAGCGTCAAAAAATAAAAATGTTCTGCTCATATGCTATAATCAATTGCTGGCAGAACATATTAAAAAAACGGTTAGTGCTTACCCGCAGATAACAGTTTCTGCCTTTTATGATTATTGCTTTGAAAAACTGCAGTTACTGCCAGAAGAACTAAGCACAAAACAGCAAGACAATAATTTCTATCAAGAGGAACTTCCGGAACGATTATGCCAGTATTTTATCAATAACAGTTTCCGTTTTGACGCAGTAATTGTTGACGAGGGACAGGATTTTTCGTACTCCTGCTGGAAAACAATGCAAAATATGGTTATAACTGACGGTCATTTTTACATTTTTTATGACCCTGATCAAAATCTTTTTCAACCCGAGTTAACGTTACCAGCACTCCCCTACCCGCCAATCATCCTCAACCGTAACTGTCGAAATACGAGAAAAATTTTTGATGCCATAAAATCTTACTCGTCAGACATGAATATAGCACCAATGGATGCAGCACCTGAGGGAACACCGGTAAAACACTACTATGTGAAAGACGCCGCAGTTAGACGGGAGTTGCTCACAAACATACTCCATAGTCTCGTAAAAGATGAAATGGTTAATTTATCTGACATTGTAATTATCGGCGGGCACGCATTGGATAACACCTGTATAGGTGATAGCCCAATGCTGGGGAACATACATGTTATCACAGGACACTGCCCTTCAGGAGAAAACCAAATCGCGTACCACTCATATATGAAATTCAAGGGGTGCGAATCGCCTGTGGTAATACTACTGGATGTTTGCGATGATGACCCTCGCTGGCAAAAAAAAAGCGCAAAATACACCGCCATGTCACGCGCGCGCCACCTTCTGATAATCATCCACGCGCAAGTTAATAATAATCTCGAAGAGTAACAAGCCTCCATCAATTAATAATTGCCGTAATTATCTTTTTCAGCGCCCAAGCACAGCATGTGATATTTGAGGAATTCATCATAACTGCCCAGATTATTACGTTTTAACCAATTTCAAGCATGTCATTCAACGATACTGCCGGTAATATAATCGCAAATAGCCTGGATAAGTGCAACAGGCAGTACCGCCACTGAGCCATCATAGTTCTGATAGTCTGATGGTACAACAGGTAGCTTGCGGACATGACTATTCAAATCCAACACACGTACATCATAATCACGGGCAAGATGTTTTATTTCATCATTCAATTCGTTTTCATGGATGGCTAAGTTTAACATTGGCACAGCAGTTGTGATAAAAATATGTTTAATTTTTGGATTATTGCGTGCACGCTCAATGATAGTAGCGAGCAATCTTGATATTGAACGTGCCTGGAGTCCGTCGAGCAACTCTAATGCTGGCGGAACGATCAACAGTGAATCGGCTGAAGTATTATCAATATTCGGTAAGACTGCCGCTAAATTCAACAAATACCGCTCGCCGGATTTTGTCGTTTTACTCCAATTCCAAAACAAAGCTTTCACACCGTGTTGCGATGACCGCTGTCTAAAAGTTGAACAAAATGTTAAATCATTACTGCCATAATCATCGGCGATAACAAGCATCTGAGTGATACCGTTCAACTTATTATAAATCATTGTGGGCAACTGCCAATTTCTAAGCTCCGCCAAGCTTGGGCGATGCAAAACAGGAACAATTTGATTATTATCGTTATCCTTGAGCTTTCCATCAACAACCTTAAGATTAGAAAGTTCATTCACAGGAATGAACTTTACGCTTTGGTTATCGAAGTTAATTCCTGGCAAATCTAAAGAAAAATTAACTTTTAAATTTTTTACAGCAGCTCCGCTAACCATAATTTTTTCTTTATAATAACTATCAGGAATAAAACGATCATCATCATCGTCCTTATTCCTACCCTGCAATACTACTGCTTTTTTTGAACTGCCAAATACCTCATTGTCACGTTCAGGAACAATATTCAAATAGCATGTTACATCCCACTGCATTTTAGAAACAACCTCAACTGCGGTTTCTAAATATTCATCATCAAAAATGAAGTCAGGCATCCATAATTTTATCATAATATCCGGTCTGCCATATTTACATCCGTTGCTGTTATGCTTAGGAATAAAACGCATTGGAGTTAAATGGTTATCAACAGGCGACACCTTGATTTCGCTTTTTTCTGTAAACGGAAATATAATTGATATAGCCTCAGAGTTGGCTATTCTCTTTTCGTTAAAACTCCAGTCAGCTGGTCCGCCAATAATAACTTTATAATTATTCCACCACATTTTATCACGTTTTCCCGTATAGAGCAAATATCCGGCAGTTTGTTCAATGATTGGATATTTCCTCCCAGACTGTTCCTGACATTGAACAAGTTTAAGCGGCCAGCCCGGACAGAAATTTGCAATGTTTATTGGCTGAAATTCTGTTTCTCCTTTCTTTTTCCATGCAGCAACAGCATAAGACGGCAGCATATTTTTTTGGTAATAAAATTTAAATTTATGCAACCCGCCAGTCAGTTTTACGGTAGTATGCCGCTGCCAACTTGAGTTACGTTCATTTTCACCGTAGCAGTTAATAATAATCTTATCATCGAGTAACAGCAGTGCGCCACCGGAAACATTTACCGCAAATTCATATTCTCCACTTTGACGAATAACCAGGTTGCCGGCAAATGCCGCGGCATAATTATTCCTGATTTCCACCATACCCTTTTCTATCCTGGTTTTATCAAAGAACGGCACGTCACCTTCACGTGCGCGCCCCCGTTCAAACATGGTGACAAAATCCCGCTCTGGGCCGGTTGAGGCAGTTGCAGCAACTTTTTCTATGTTTTTTTCCTGTTGCAACAAAATCCGCTGCAGCCTTTTAATACCCCACTCCAAACGAATTGGCTCGTAAATATTGATATTAGCTATTGATTTTCTCCAAAGGTTTTCGATATTCGCCGCATTACGCGGATAAGACCATTTATAGCGCCACGCCATATATTCATCGGCATCATATGCGCGATACCAATCGTTACTGTAATATGACTGCCGAATGAACATTTTAGGAGGCAATCGCCACGGATAGCGATACCGTGCAAAGAGGTCACAGGCAAATTGAAGCTGTATGTAGTCAAGAATCCATGCTGATTGTCGCTGCGTTTGCCTAGTGGCATTTTCGCGTTGGCGTTCAAGCCACTGTGATGGAGTAATATACTGCCATCTCGCATGGAATATTTTCAAATTCAAAAGATTTTCTGCTGGTAGTTCGCCATCGCTTTGCAACCAGCGCTGGTTTGGATTTGGATGCTGGAATCCAAAATATACATATCCTGTGGTAAAATTTTTTCCTATTATCAACCCGCCGTTCTTATATAAATTATACGGTATTTCTTTACCAAAGTTATTTACCACATTTACGCCATTCTCCAGATCACATGGTAATGCATACTTATTCAATTCGATAAATCCATTTGCGGCGGTTTGTTCTTTTTTTACCTCTAATCTGTAATCAGCGTCTTTAAAATGCCAGGTATCTGCGGTAAGAATTGAGTGAGTACAGCATATAAATACCGTGACCGTCATCAGACATCGAAATATTTTAGTACTATCTATGCGCATTATTATCACCTAAGATTGCCTGCTTGACGCGATTATTATCAACCATAAATTGGCGCTCAAGTTTAAATGCAACATCAATTTGAAAAGGCGGGATAGAAATGATTTTACAGTTGCTGTCCAACCATAAATATTCATCGCTCAGCTCTCGATTACTAATCGTATCATAGCAGCGCAAACGATAAATGCCCGCCATTAATGGATAATCAACATTAATTTTAATTTTACGCCACCATGGTAACGAGGTATTATTGTCACTATAACTAAAAATTGGCAAACGGCAAAATACCCAGCCATAAATACGACTTGAACCGCCCCCGGACAGGCATTCAATAAAATAGTCGCTCTCACGACCAAACAATTTTCCTGGCAAAATTTCGTTATATTGTAACCGCAAACTGTTAGCTGCAGCTAACCAATAATCATGCAAATTCCAGTGTGGCGGCACTGGGAACAACAATTGAGCCTGCGGTACCATGCCGCCAATATATCCGAGTCGTGAGCCATCATTAATCACCGTCAATTCTTTAAATGTGTTATTACCGCGCCAATCAATTCCTTTGATAAATAGTGCGAAACCACGATAGTGACGATAATGATTGTTCAAATGAATAAAGTCGTGCCACCACAAAAATGGGGTACCTGCCTGAGATTTAAAAAATGAGCTCCATATTCCCGAATGAATATCGCCGACTACTTGTTCTGGATTGCCGGCCATAGCGGTACCACCAAATTCAGTACTTAGCATAGGTTTGCCAAAACACTGCAAGGAGTTACAATGCCAACGCATCTGGTCAACAAAATGAATTTTGTTATTGCGGTAAGCGTCACCGGCGACATAATCAAATTCATTGAGTGCAACAAGACGTGAATATTTAAGTAAATTTAAATAATCTCCGCAAAAATGTGTTGTCAATAAATGCTTTCCCTGGTCAAATTGACGGAACTCAGATGCAGCATTCCGATGCCATGTTTCGATATCGCCACTGGCATAAATCTTATCAAAATTGCTGACTAAATTAACTTCACTCCAAAACTCAATGCCAAAAATATTGGTATAAGCCCCCCAGCGACCGGCAATATAACGATTTCGCTGCCGGTTATACTTAACAGCTCTGGCACTAGAAAAAAAATCTTCAGCATCAACAATAAAGCCGGCATTGGCGACGCTGAAAGCATTATTAATATTAAACGGGTTATCATCCCACTCTTGGTCTGAGACGCTAGAAAGCTTACCATGATTGTCAAGAGTTAAGTGTATATAGATGCCTTTAGCAGCAGCTTCGTCAAGAACATAGTCCAAACGCCAGGCATTTGCCAGATTGTAACGTCCAATGCCGTAATAATAGGGGTGCGAACTGCTCCATTCCAAAGCAAATGACCAAGATGCCATCCAAATTTCCGCGGCATTGACCCCATTTTCCGAAAGAGATTTCCAATATGCGTCATAATCATACGTCCCGCGGTCAGGTAAATGACCAAATTTAAATTGTTTTTCGCTGCGTAAATCAATATTTGTATGAATATTAATGCCGATAGGAAAGAAAAAATCTCCATTTGAAAATTCAAAATAACGCTGGTCTGTCTTGCAGACTCTGATAAAACCGCGATGTGCTGATGGTAAAACTGTCAAAACCCGCCATTCGCTAAATATCTTTTGTTTGCCGTACCCGTCGCTAACCGATAACCGTATTTTATATGTGCCGCACTCTTGCGGGGTGAAGCGAAATGCCCAATAATGTCCTCCTGCCGGGGTGTTTATTTCATGGGTAAAATGGCGACGACGTAAAAAATCCTGAGTAAAAAAAGCAGGAAATTCTTCCTTAGAACCATCAGCACGGCAAACTTCAACGTTTACTTCTACCTCTTCGGGATCGTATGGATTGAAATATTCTCGTGATAGATTAAAATCACTTTTTAACATTTGAAATTGTTCAACCGTCTCAGCCATCTGCCAATTGACAATATTCAACGGAGATAAATTGCGCTGTCCTGTAAACTTTATATTGCGGCATTTGATTGTTGCATTTTGTTTACTGCTACTGTAAAGTGAGACCCCAACGTCAAGAATTGATGCAAGATATTGACTATTCCACATGGCGCCGTGCCCAATCGGGATTAGACCGCCATTTGCAGTTAAATCTACTTCTAGATTGTGCCATTTATCATCTGTAATGCAAAATTCCTTTCTGTTTTGAAACCACAAACCATCCTTGTCCTTAATGAATATTGTGCCTTTGACCGGTTGTCCGTCTCCGTCACAAATCGCAATTTCCAAAGAAAGTGTGGTATGCAAGAAATCATTGCGGGAAGGACGAAAGTTTTTGCGGTTGAACTCTTGATAAATTAGTACTGCGCCCGGAAATGTTGCGGCTATTGAATAAAAACCGTCGGCAGATGCGGCAAGTGCAATTCTTGGATTAGAATTTTGCTCTCCATACCATTTTCCAGCAGAAACTGCAGCATGGCTAGATAATATGCAGCACCACAAATATACAACTATGATGCTGGTTATTTTTTCTAGCTTCACAATATAATTCCTTCAAATGGGGAGGCATTAATCAACACTTGGCAGCAATCACGGTATAATATATCGATAAAAATGGATATATCTATTGCAAATATGGATTATTATGGCGCTCTTTAGCGATACTGGTAGCATTGCCGTGACCAGGATAAACTCTAAGCTCATCAGGCAGCGATAGAATTTTTTCAGTAATAGAAGCCATCAACATGTCATAGTCACCGCCGGGTAAATCAGTCCTGCCGATAGAACCGGCAAAAAGAGTATCACCGGTAAATAAAGCCGGCAGGTGATGAAAGAGAAAACAAACACCACCCGGTGTATGGCCAGGAGTTTCAATTACAACAAAATCATCCTGCACTATCGTATGAGCGGGCACTAGTAAGTCTTTTGCTAAAGGCACGAATGGCTGTAAATGATTATCCGGGCTGTTATACAGTCTCAAATCAGCGCGATGCAGGTAAACCTGCGTTACACCAAGATTCATTGCTAGTTCGCCAATACCTCCGATGTGATCAACATGAGCATGAGTGAGCAAAATAATCGGTTCAAGACTACCATATTTTTTTGCAGAAGTAAAAATTGAATCTGCTTCAGCGCCAGGATCAATGACGTACAGTCGCTTCATCGTTGGCACCAAATAACAATTGGTGTCCAACATTCCAACAATTTCAGTAGTTATTTCTACCATGCTGCTTGTTCAGTCCCTACCGCCGCCAAATATGCGCAGCAATAATAAAAAAAGGTTGATAAAATCAAGATACAATGTAAAAGCGCCACTCACCGCATATTTTTTGGTATTATCCACATCCTCGGTACCGCTAATAGAAATACTCATTGCTTTAATTTTCTGGGTATCATAGGCGGTTAGACCTACAAATACCGCAATGCCGATGTAAGTAATAATCCAATGCAGCATGTTGTTATCTACAAAAATATTCACAACTGTGGCCAGAATCACGCCTATCAACAACATAAAACAAAGATTACCTAGTGAGGTTAAATCACGCTTAGTGACGTATCCGTACAGACTCATCACCCCAAACGTTCCGGCTGTAGCAAAAAATGTGGTAGCCAACGATTGTGCTGTAAAATTATAACATATCAGCGATAAAACCACGCCATTCAGTACCGAATATAGCACAAATGAGATTGCTGCTGTAGCGGCAGACATTTTCGTCAACCTCGCAGCAAAAAATCCTACCACTACTAATTCCGCTATAATTAAACCAAAGAAAACTATTGTATTCGAAATCAAGTAGTCAATTAACGGAGTATGCGAGGCGATTCCATAGGAAATCAGCGCGGTAAGAATTAATCCGCCACACATCCAACCATAAACTTGATTAATAAAACTGGTTTGCGCCCGAACCGCATTTAAAGTCAACTCGCCGGACACCACATCCGCATTGACGCCTGAATAATCCAATCGTTCCCGCTGCATAACAAATTCTCCTGGTTAATTTAAAAAAATAGTGTGATTTTTTATTTTTCACTATTGTGTAAATTAGCATTGTACATAATTAAGATATATATTCTGACGATAAATTCAACCCTTTTTCATAAGTATAAATGAAAAAGTTAACATTGAACTGAAGTTACACGGCAGCGCGCGGCATTTATTATTTTCGATTGAGTCTTACTAACCAAGTGCGGTGTGGGAGAAATATGGCGAAGAAAATCGCGATTATATCTGATTTACATTTTCGAAATACGCTTAACGAGTGCGATCCGAAACGCTGCGGTGATTTAGCCGATGTGCTGCTGGAAAAAGTGGTATTCCGTTTGAACCACTTTATCAGACCAGACATCACTCTCATTGTTGGTGATTTACTCGATAGTACAGACTTGCCCAATACTGATGACATGCTTGATACCCTCAATAACAGTATCAAAAAATTGGTCTCTGCCGTAATCGTTATTCCAGGCAATCACGATATCCCGCCGGACGCATTTTATCAGACACTCAGGCGTCCCGGTAAAATTGTAGAACTTGAAGGAATAAAAATTCTCCCGTTTGTTGACCGTGAGATGCCTGGTTATAACGCGTATCGTGATCCGGCAATTCTAGAAACATTCCGTAATGCAAGGTCTGGATTTTCTGGAACAATTATTGCAGTTCAGCATGTTCCATTATTTCCACCGGAATATCAATTAAGTCCTTACAATTATACCAATGCCGACCAAATCATCAAGGTAATGGAGGAAACTGGAGTTGCAATCTCTATCTCTGGTCATTTTCATGAAGGATTTGCGCCTGTAATAAAAAATGGTATCACTTTTGCTGCGGTGCCGGCCTTATGTGAAAAACCCTTTACGTTCTCCATTATTGAGATTGATGATGACGGAACGATAACCTTTGATAAACAGCAACTATGTATGCAGGAAGGTACGAATATTTCCGACTGTCATTTACACACGCGCCTAGCTTATTGCAATGAAAACATGAAAATTCCCCGAGCTGTGCAAATCGGTCAGCAAATCGGACTTCATTCAATAGTATTTTCAGAACACTCCTCGCATCTTTATTTTAGCCGACACGATAAAGATGCGCGAAAAGACTATTTGGAAGGCATTAGTTCTTCACGTATCAATGACCGCACTGGAGATTATTTTTCGCTGTGCGAAATGTACCGGAATGATTTTTGTTTTTTAGGTATGGAAATTGATGTTGACTGGCTTGGGATGCCTATAATTCAGGGAGATGTTTTAAATCAGCTTGAAGTAAAACTTGGCGCTGTACACTATTTAGGAGAAATAGCAGATCAAAACAAACGTGAAAGCGAGTTTATCGCGCTGACACATGGATTATTAAGGGCAGGCATCAACATTTTAGCACATCCATTTCAAATCTTCAGACAACATGGGTTGGCAACGCCAGAACGACTGTTCGAACCTTTGGCATGGATGTTAAAAGAAAATAATGTTGCGGCTGAAATTAATTTTCATCGCGATACACCCAGTCTTGAGTTTGTTAAGGTCTGTCTCAGGAATGGAGTTAAACTAAGTTTTGGCAGTGACTCACACAATCTTGCAATGATTGGCGAATTTTATCCACATATAAAATTATTACGGGACGCTGGTTACGATGGTAATTTTGATGACATTTTATTTCGCCCCACTAGAAAATAACTTAAAGGTTCTCTATGCGCATAAAATCACTCTTTAATTCATTGTTGTTAATAATTTTGTTATCCACGCCAGTACCGTCGCATAGCGAGAATAACGATGACACACACCGTGAGCCGACAGCAGATTCATCACTACCAGCGGTATCAAATGACCGTATAACCAATAAAAGTTTTGATGCTAATGATGAAGGTTATAACTCTATTACTCTGTTTATGGCGGTAATTGAACTACTTCGCAAATCCTATGTTGAGCAAGATAAAGTTAAATATGATAAATTGATTTCCGGAGCTCTCAAAGGTATGCTGCAGGAACTTGACCCATTTTGTACCTATGAAAATCCCGAAGCACATACGCTTACGACACGCGCCTTTAGTGACAGATTAACTGGAGTTGGTTTGATTATAATGAAGGCTCAAGATGGCAACCTGAAGGTAGTTGCCCCGGCTGGAGACAATTCACCAGGTATTACGGCTGGAATCATGCCCGGCGATTTTATCACAACGATTGACGGGAAAAAAACCACGACGATGGGGATTGAGGAGTGCATCAGCCTGCTTCAAGGTAAAGCAAACACAAAAACAACCTTGACTATTTTTCGTAAATCAACAGGTAAAGTATCAAATATCGAAGTGGTACGCAACGAAGTCCGCACTAGCCCGGTGCCTTATAACGGCGTTAAAATGATCAATAACAATATTGGTTATCTGCGGTTGTCACTATTTTCTGCTGAAACTGGAACTTCAATTGACCGGGCACTTGATACGCTAGAGCATCAAAAAGCGCTGGGACTAATCATTGATTTACGCTATAATCCAGGTGGTTTGCTTGGAGCGGCCGTTGATGTTTGCAGCCGTTTTATTAAAGATGGCGAACTTGTCATTTATACAGAAGGTCGTGATAAAACCAGCCGCAATAATATTTATGCAGTAAAATGCCGTAAGAATTACGAAATACCGCTAATTATTTTAGTCAATGGTTTTAGCGCCAGTGGTTCAGAAATTGTTGCGGGTTGCCTCAAGGATCACAACCGCGCGCTACTGGTTGGCTCCAAAACATACGGCAAAGGCTCGGTTCAACGTATTCATCCGCTACCCAATGGTGGTGCGGTGCGTTTTACCATAGCACACTACTACACTCCAAGCGAAAAATTGATAGACGGCAAGGGTATCAATCCGGACATTGATGTTCCTGTACCTTACAATGATACACTTATAGTCGCACAGCAGTTGGCAAGCGCGCCCGGTGAAATCAAACCTGACAAGCCAGGCACAATCACTGATATTGAATTACAACGTGCGGTGCAAATTCTAGAAAGTATCATAAAATTCAACAAACTTAAATCACAGTAATGTTCAAGCAGTGTATTTATAAGGGATGGATTTTCGCAATTAGTGGATATCGTCAATTTGTTCAATTGAGACAAAAAATGCAGAAATACAACATTAATAGACTGGTTTATACGATGAGTGACCTTGCACTACCCAAAGTTTTCAGAACGTGTGAATATGTTCAAAGAATCAAATTAGACAATTTTGTATCTGTCCAAGTTGTTATATATGCGGATTATTATTACCATGCATCTACTAACGCAACCGCCAATAGGTAATTATGCACTCAGGTGAAATAAATACTAATTTAATTTTTAGCATTATTGCAATATTGCTGGTGCTAAGTGTTTTTTCCAGCAAGCTATCGGAACGTTTTAACGTTCCGGGTCTTTTATTATTCTTGGCTATAGGCATGCTGGCAGGACATGACGGAATCGGGAAAATTGATTTAGAAAATCCTTATATCCCAAACATTACAGGTATCGTTGCATTGGCGTTTATCCTCTTTTCTGGTGGACTTGACACTAACTGGAAAGCTATCCGCCCAATAGTTGGCTATGGCATCTCGCTTGCCACTTTGGGTGTATTAATCACTGCAACGCTTGTAGGAACATTTGCCCATTATGTGTTAAATTTTTCATTAATCGAAGGATTACTTCTCGGTGCAATTGTTTCGTCAACTGATGCTGCAGCAGTTTTTTCAATACTTCGTTCTAAGAGTGTAGGGTTAAAACGTAAGCTTCAGCCAATGCTGGAATTGGAGTCAGGCAGCAATGATCCAATGGCGGTGTTTTTAACTATTTTTATAATCGGGATGCTCAGCACGCCTCAAGGATCATATTTGGGAATTTTGCCGGTTTTTTTTCTAAAAATGCCGATCGGAGCTATTATTGGCATATTGTTGGGCAAAGCTTTACCTTGGCTCTTTAACCGTATTAAATTAAATTTTGACGGACTATATCATGTATTGGGAATAGCAACCGTTATGTTCACTTACGGTGCCAGCGAAATGATTGGAGGCAACGGCTTTCTGGCTGTATATGTGTGCGGTATTATGATTGGCAATAGCAATTTCTTCTATAAGCACAGTTTAACAAAATTTCATGATGGAATCAGTTGGTTAATGCAAATCAGCATGTTTATCATCTTAGGTCTGATGGTATATCCTTCAAAACTGCCTACACTTGAAGTCATACTGCCAGGTTTAACCTTGGCGCTATTTCTGATGCTGGTTGCCCGTCCACTTGCTGTTTTTATCTCCCTGCTTGGCAGTGAATTTGATTACCGTGAAAGAATATTTATTTCATGGGTAGGATTGCGCGGTGCTGCACCAATTGTCCTAGCAACTTTCCCGATGCTGGCTGGATATAAAGGTTCAGAGCGCATTTTTAATCTCGTGTTTTTTATTGTTATCTCTTCAATTTTGATTCAAGGCAAAACGTTGATGTTCGCCGCACGAAAATTGAAATTAAATAAAACCGTCGTCCCCAAACCACGCTCACCGCTGGAATTTGAACGAACTGATGCAATCAATAGCGACATGATTGAGGTAGACATTGTCCAGGAGTCTCCTGCCAATGGGAAAAAAATTTCTGAACTTTCCCTTCCAGCAGATTCACTGGTGGTTCTTATTCGCCGCAATCAGCAATTTGTTGTTCCTAAAGGCAACAGTTTAATTGAATCAGGAGATTGTCTCCTCGTACTGGCGGAAGCACCTGTTGTGGAACAAGTAATCGCCGCACTTAATCCGGCTGCACCACCAAGGCAGTGAACCGTGAAACGCCTATAAATGTGGTAAATTACATCAGTACTATCTGGCCTGTCAGAATAAAGATGGTATACACAATCTTCAGCTGCATTAATTATAGCGGTTCGGGATTAACTGTTTTTAGGATATTTGTGATTGTTTTAAGCCTGCGGTTATTGTAAATAAGCAGTTTATACGATATATTTACCGCTGTAGTTTTGGTATTAATACGAACCACTTCCTCAAGTGGATATCTAGTAAAATCTTAAAAAATGCAAAAGGTTATAAGCAATGGCAGGATTTGATAAAATAAAAGTTCCAGCTGGCGAAAAAATTGTTTTAGGGTCAAATGGTAAACTTATTGTACCTGATAATCCAATTATCGGATTTATTGAAGGTGACGGGATTGGTGCTGATATCACCAGTGCCAGTATGTTGATGTGGAACAGCGCAATTGACAAAGCATACGGCGGCAAACGAAAAGTATCATGGATGGAAATTTATGCGGGGGAAAAAGCAAATACGGTATATGGCAAAGAAATCTGGTTGCCTGATGAGACTGTCAGCGCGATAGATGAATATAAAATTGCGATTAAAGGCCCGTTAACTACCCCGGTAGGAGGAGGCATCAGATCGCTGAATGTGGCACTGCGCCAATTACTTGACCTGTATGTTTGTCTCAGACCTGTGCAGTATTTTACTGGTGTTCCATCGCCAGTAAAACATCCAGAAAAGACCGATATGGTTATTTTTCGAGAAAATTCCGAAGATATTTATGCCGGGATAGAGTGGAACGCTGGAACCGCTGAAGCAAAAAAAATAATAGATTTCTTACAAAATGAAATGGGTGTTAAAAAGATCCGCTTCCCGGAAAGCTCAAGTATTGGCATAAAACCAATTTCCAAGGAAGGCACCGAACGCCTGGTACGTGCTGCTATTAAATACGCGATTGCCCATAACCGCCGAAACGTCACACTGGTACACAAAGGCAATATTATGAAATTCACCGAGGGTGGCTTTAAGAATTGGGGCTATGAATTGGTTAAAAGTGAATTTTCTGACAAAGCGATATGCTGGTCTGAGTGTGACGGGAAAGCACCTGCTGGTAAAATTTTAATTAAAGACTGCATTTGTGACGCATTTCTGCAGCAAATACTAACTCGTCCTGAAGATTATGATGTTATTGCGACCATGAATTTAAATGGTGATTATGTTTCCGATGCGCTGGCTGCTTGTGTAGGTGGAATAGGCATTGCGCCAGGAGCAAATATTAATTATGTCAGCGGTCACGCATTATTTGAAGCGACCCACGGCACCGCACCAAAATATGCCGGACAGGACAAAGTTAATCCATGTTCTTTGGCACTTTCAGGAGAAATGATGTTCCGCTATTTGGGTTGGGAAGAGGCAGCAGACCTGCTGGTTAAGGGAATCGAACGTGCAATCAGCAATAAAATTGTCACCTACGATTTTGCCAGGTTGATGGAAAACGCAACAGAAGTATCTTGTTCAAAGTTCGCTCAAACCGTTGTTGACAATATGAATTAAGCATACAATTAATGATAGAAATCAAAAAAATTGACGTGGTAAAAATTGAAGAAGTTGAGCAGCTGTACCGTGACGCAGGCTGGTGGCACGATGACTATGTTGCTGAAAAATTTATTCAAAAAATGGCAAGCGGTTCGTGTTGTTTCGCCGGAGCGTTTGACAATGGAAAAATGATTGGTATGGGTCGGGCCGTTTCAGACGGTGCTAGTGACGCATTTATTCAAGATGTTACCGTACTAGGTGAATACCGCGGACAAGGCATCGGCAAACAGATCGTAAATTTTGTCATCAGCGATTTAAAACAAAAAGGAATTGACTGGATAGGCTTAATTGCCTGTCCCAGAACAGAAACATTTTATGCGGAGCTAGGCTTTAAGCCGATGGAGCGCCACATTCCAATGCTCCTGGAAATAACCAAATCAACACAAAGTTAAGATTATGACATCACATTTTGAAAACTTGTTCTTACGCTATCCTGCACTAGAGGTTATAAGAACTGAGATTGAGCAGGCATTTAACTTATTACGGGACAGCTTTACTAATGGCGGCACATTATTCGCTTGCGGCAATGGTGGCAGCGCGTCAGATTGTGAACATATCGCCGGAGAATTACTGAAAGGTTTTGTGCTAAAACGTCCGATTAATTCAGATTTACATGCAGTTTTTTCAAATAAGTTTGGCAGCGACGGGGCAAATTTGGCAGGTAAACTGCAGCGCGGACTGCGTGCGATTTCATTAACTTCCCATCCGGCCTTTATCACAGCGTTTGCCAACGATGTTGACGCGGATTTGATTTTTGCGCAACAATTATTTGTTCTAGGAAAACCTGGTGACGTAGTAATACTTATGTCAACGAGCGGTAATTCAGCTAATATCTACAACTGTGTGATGGTCGCTGCGGCCATGGGCATCAAAACCATATTGATGACCGGAAATCGTAACGGACGCTGCGTTAAAATGGTTAATCTGGCACTTAAAATGCCCGAAAACGAAACTTACAAAATTCAGGAACTTCATCTCCCGGTTTATCAT
Source organism: uncultured Victivallaceae bacterium (assembly GCA_964542255.1). Classification (GTDB taxonomy): domain Bacteria; phylum Verrucomicrobiota; class Lentisphaeria; order Victivallales; family Victivallaceae; genus CAYMSF01. The sequence goes on along the minus strand of CAZITV010000013.1, from coordinate 15,743 downwards.
GCATTATGCTTGATGCTCGAGGAACATTTTTATGGCTCAAACGAATAAAGAAAAATTGCGGCATATTGCTATCATTATGGATGGCAACGGCCGCTGGGCAGAACAACACGGAGTTGCTCGTATTGACGGACACCGCCGTGGTGCAGATGTTGTCATCGATATCGTTAAAGCAGCAGGTGAAATAAATTTGGAATATCTGACGTTATACGCCTTTAGCACCGAAAACTGGAAACGACCAAATTTTGAAGTATCAGGTTTAATGAATTTGCTCAACAGTTTCCTTACAGAACGTATTGATGAGTTAATGCAGAACGGAGTGAGATTACGCACAATCGGCAGAACTGAACAATTGCCAGAAAATGTCAAGAAGAATTTAGCAGCAGCAATTAAGTTGACAGCCGGGAATCAACGCGGCAATCTTATTATGGCATTAAGTTATGGCGGCAGAGCAGAAATCGTCGATGCTGCAAAAAAAATAATAAATGATGTAAATGAACAAAAAATAAGTGTTAATCAGATTGATGAGACGATGTTTAGACGCTATCTTTATGCACCGGATATTCCGGATCCTGATTTAATGATTAGAACCAGTGGCGAACTGCGCATCAGCAATTTTTTGCTTTGGCAGTTGTCATATTCAGAATTATTTGTTACAGACAAATTATGGCCGGACTTTGACCGGGAAGTTTTTATGCAGGCGGTTGATGCCTATTACAAACGCAACCGTCGGTTTGGCAAAAGATAACATTATTAAAATAAAAATACCATGCTCCTCGAATAGTTTACGGGTGATTTAATGTTTTATTTACGACTCATAAGTTTTATAATTTTGACCAGTATTGTTGGCTATTCTCTGCTTTCTGAACATTGGAGTGCCATATTTATTTTCGGTGCTTTTGCCGTAAGTGCTGCATTTCTTGTAATTTTAGAAACATTTAATATGCTTGAGAAAATCAACTACAACGGATTTAAATATTATACGGCAACTGTTGCGGCAATTTGTATTTTATTAATGCTGGTCTATCCGCCTGGATTATTACCGGTTCTGGTATGTTACTTGTTAAGTTTATGGCTGAGTGTTTTATTTGTCCAACAACGGCAACAGCATATTGGCAAAGTCATAGTCTCTATGGGCGTTTTGTGCTTAGTAGCATTGCCATTAAGTTTTATGGTTGGGATATATCAATTACTCAGTCCACTGGCACTGCTGTATATGATTTTAGTCACTAAATCTGGCGACACTGGCGCGTATATTGTCGGCACACTATCTAATATTATACTGAAAGGTAACAATCATAAAATAGTTCCGAATATTAGTCCGAAGAAATCTTGGGAAGGCACGGTTGGCGGCATGATATTTTCGATTGCGGTAAGCCTACTTCCAGTATTTATCGTTTTTGAAGAGTTTCCACTAACTATTCCCCATGCCGTGATTATCGGCATAGTCCTGTTTTGGGGCGGATTCTGCGGAGACTTAACAGAGTCGGTATTAAAAAGAACTTGTAATGTAAAGGATTCGGGAAACTTAATTCCCGGCATGGGCGGCGTATTTGATTTTCTCGACAGCCTGATATTAAATGCTCCGTTATTTTTTGTTTATGTCTATATCAAATTCATTTATAATATTTAAAAGGTGGCAAGCATGAAAAAGAAAATTATTGCGCTACTCGCCGAAAACGGCAGAATGACCACGGCAGAAATAGCGGCCAGAGTTGGAAGCGATGAAGTAAAAGTAGCAAAAACTATACAATTACTCGAAAACAACAAAGTAATCAAAGGTTATCGAGCAATTATTGATGACGAAGAATTGTATGGAACAACAGTCGTTCGCGCCTTGATTGAAGTGAAAATTACCCCAGAACGTGAAGGTGGATTTGATAGAATTGCCAAGCGTATTGCCCGATTCCCGGAGGTAACTAATCTCTATTTAGTCTCCGGGAGATACGATTTAAGTATAGAGGTAAAAGGCAATTCTCTTAATAATATCGCATCGTTTGTTTCAGGCAGACTGGCGACTATCGAAGGCGTAATTTCGACATCAACAACTTTTTTATTAAAAAAATATAAAGAATCCGGCAGGATTATGGATAACGAGGAAGAATATGAAAAGCTCAAAATCTCGCCCTGACAGCAGGGTAGCAAATCACATCGCAGCATTACCCAAAAGCGGCATTCGTGACTTTTTTGAATTAGTTAATTCAATGAGTAATGTCATTTCATTAGGCATTGGTGAACCTGATTTCGTCACCCCGTGGAATATCCGCGAGGCAACCATTTATTCCTTGGAAAAAGGACATACTAGTTATACATCTAACCTGGGCTTAATGTCTTTACGAAGTGAAGTTTGCAAATATGTGACGAAAAATTATGGAGTGGAATATCGGCCGCAAAACGAATGTATTATTACAGTAGGGGTCAGCGAAGCGTTAGATTTGGCTATCCGCGCTATTGTTAACCCCGGAGATGAAGTCATATACCATGAACCATGCTATGTCTCTTATGCGTCAGAAATCAAAATGGCATTTGGTATCCCGGTGCCTGTGGAGACAACTGAAAAAAATGAGTTCGCGGTTGACCCAAAGGCAATTTTGAGCAAAATTACACCAAAAACAAAACTATTATTGCTAAATTTCCCGTGTAACCCTACCGGAGCAACACTCAATGCAAAACAAATGCAGGAAATAGCCAAAATCGCGGTTAAACATAATTTGCTGGTTATAAGCGATGAAATCTACTCTGAACTTAGTTATGAAAAGAGATTACCTTCCATCGCTTCGCTGCCGGGAATGCGTGACCGAACGCTTTTTCTTCATGGTTTCTCTAAAGCATTTGCTATGACCGGGTATAGAATTGGCTATGCCTGCGGACCATCTGATATTATTGACGCGATGATGAAAATTCATCAGTACAGCATGTTATGCGCCTCGATTACTGCGCAAGAAGCTGCAATTGAAGCGTTACGGAATGGAATCCCTGCAATGGAGGCGATGAGACAAGAATACTGCGAACGCCGCAATTTGATAGTACGCGGTCTAAATGAATTGGGACTGCCTTGCCTCCTGCCCCATGGTGCGTTCTATGTTTTTCCCAAAATCAGTGGAACCGGTCTAACTTCAAAAGAATTTGCCTCAAGGTTACTGTTAGAACAAAAAGTTGCAGTTGTACCTGGTACAGCATTTGGCGAATCAGGCGAAGGGTTTGTGCGGTGCTGTTATGCATCATCTACCGAGAACATTTTACGGGCGCTTGAAAAAATAGCATTATTTATGAAAAACATAAAGAAATAAGTGTCTTCTTAACATGAAAGAGTTGGGTAGTTACGGGAAGATTTGCTTAAGTGTGGAGCGGCATTCGAAATTAATATTAAAGATTTCTTTATTTGCCAACTACTTGATTTGCAAAATATAAAAAACAAGACAGATTTATACTATTCCGTATTTTACAGATTATAATATCGTATGAAACAATTTTAAAGCTATTATATTGATGGAACAATAGATTTATATATTTTAACTATGTTTATTTCACTAACTACAATTTTGGTATTTGTACTCTGCGCAGTTTTTGTAATTTTCCTCTGTTTTTATTTACAGGAAAAAAATAAACGTATTGAATGCCGCTGCAAAGAGCTTGCCCATCAAAAAGCTGAATCCACCAATTTTTTCGGTCTATTCTGCAAAAGCTTGGAAGTTATAGACGAGAATGATAACCCGATGAATGCAACAGCCCGCTATATTGCAGATATGGTTGAAGCTGAATCAGTTTGTATCTTTGAATTACATGACGACTATTTACGGGCAGAAGGAGTATCAGGCGCATTCCCCCTTGTTCATAATATCAGCCAGTACTCAACGACAAAACCAAAATATATTCTCGAATTGCTGCACAAAGAAAAATTTAGATTGGGAGAAGGTATTATAGGCGAGGCGGCGGCAGCTAGAGAACCAATGTTGATAACTGATACTGAACACACTTCCGGCATGGGACAATTCAAGGGTAACAAGGTCACGTCAATGATGCTTGTGCCGATGATTGAAGATGCAGTATTAATTGGAATTGTATGCGTTGTCAACAACCGTCACCTTGGTGTTTTTGCGCCGGAGCAATTCAGTCGTCTGCGTTCTATTTGCCCACAAGTAGTAATTTCGTACAAAATGTATCGTTCATATAAAGACAGCAAAGAGCAGCAGCGACTTTCCCAAGAAGTGGAATTCGCCAGGCAATTACAGGCATCTTTGTTGCCGGAAGAATTTCCTGATACATACCCTTTCCATATACATGCGCACACCCGCTCCTCAAAAGAGGTCAGCGGTGACTTCTATGATTTTATTATGATTGATGAGAATCGCCTGCTGGTTGTTATTGCTGACGCCTGCGGCAAAGGTATCCCGGCGTGTATGCTAATGGCAATGACTCGTAGTTTTATCCGTTCTCTGGTGGAACATTTCACCACGGTAGAGGCGTTGATGATGGAATTGAATAAAAACCTTTACCGTGACACAGATGAGGAGCGTTTTGTAACTTTGGCGTGCTGTTTGCTCGACCGGCGAAATTCTTTAATCGAATATGCCCGAGCCGGACACACAGAATTAATAACTTTTGTTCACGGGCATATCAGGAAAATTTATCCTGATGGTACCGCTTTGGGAATTTTTCCATGCGAAATGTCAAAGTATGATTCAATCTGTTTATGCTTTGCTGAAGGCATGGGATTGCTGTTGTTTACTGACGGCATAACCGAAGTAATTAACAGTAAAGGTGAGGAGTTTGGCGTTGCCCGTCTGCAGGAAGAATTTAAGAAGTCATTGCTAAACGGCGATGAGCCGGAAGCAACTATAGACAACATTCTTGATGCTGTTGACAAGTTTTCTGCCGATCCCGATACATTTGTTGATGACCAAACAATGGTAATTATCAAGCATTCAATTGCACCTGATAATGATGATTTTGATGACTCAGAGCAAGTCTAAGAAGCTGTAAAGATTATTTTGAGACGACCCTCTGCAAACAGTATATATAAATCGGCAGCGAGGTAATTGCAACTCTTTTTTATATTATCCCTTAATTAATAGAATCGCTTATGTTCACAGGACTAATCGAAAGCATTGGAGTTATCAAGGCAAGAACCGGTGGAAAAACCGGAAAACTGGTTATTTCAAGCAAAAAAAAATTTACTGACCTGGCTTACGGTGAAAGCATCGCAGTCAATGGCGCCTGCCTAACTCTTGAACAAGTATTGTCAAATGGTGATTTAGAGTTTCATTGTTTAGCAGAAACTTTTCAGCGCACCAATTTAGGCAAAATTCCAATTGGTGGAGTAGTAAATCTAGAACGTGCGTTACGCTTAGGTGACAGATTAGGCGGACATTTAGTAACTGGTCATATTGACGCAACTGCTGTAATTTTAAACTCATTGCAAACTGAAAATGACTTCCAATTTACCGTAACGATTCCTGAAGGAATTGACGGTCTGCTGGTGGAGAAAGGCAGTATTGCCATTGATGGCATATCTCTTACCATCGCTAAACTAACTAATAGTAATTTTACTGTTTGCATTATTCCAGTGACCCTCCGTGAAACCGCGCTGATATCCCGCAGTAAAAACGATGTGGTAAATTTGGAAACAGATCTTTTAGGTAAATATGTACAGAAATATCTAGTTTCAGGCACAGCCGTAGTATCTAATTTAACGATTGACAAACTTAAACAAGCTGGCTGGCAATAATACCGCAACAGGATAGCGCTATGCACTTAATTAAAGATATGATACTTGATATTTTGCTGCCAGTTGCCCATTTTTCCAGAAAACAATTATGGAAAATTCTTCGCCCTACAACAATTGGTGTTAAAATGCTGTTATTTGATAGTCAGCAAGTACTATTGGTCAAAACACGTTATAGTTCACGCTGGAGTCTGCCCGGAGGAAAAGTAAATAAAATGGAAACTCCAAGAGCTGCAGCCATCCGGGAATTGGCAGAAGAAACGGGGGTGTCCATATCTAAATGCAGGTTTATGGGAGTATACTCAAACTTCACTGAATACAAAAATGATACTATAATTCTATTTACAGCCGAAGTTACCGGAAAATCCTGTGTCCCTGGATGGGAAATCAAATATTGCCAGTTCTTTCCTGTTGATGCCCTGCCCGCTGACACATCGCCGGCAACGCTGAGACGTCTGGAAGAGTACCAGGCCAATCAAATAATTGACGCCTTATGGTAGCACGGTTAGCGCGTGGTCCATCAATCTTCGCTATTATCCTGAAGCTTTTTACTACGAGTGCGTTTGCGCTCGAGTTCACTCAAATATAATTTTCGTAATCGGATATTCGCCGGAGTGACTTCAACAAGTTCATCATCCTCGATATATTCCAGTGCCTGCTCTAAGCTAATTTTTTTGGCAGGAGCAATTTTCATATTACGGTCAGAACCAGCTGCACGCATATTAGTCAATTGTTTGGCACGTTGAACATTTACCACCAAATCACCTTCCTTGCAATGTTCACCAACAATCATGCCTTCGTAGCAGTCATCACCAGGTTCAATGATAAAAGTCCCGCGCAATTGAAGTCCGTCAATCGCAAATGGTACTGCACGGCCTTGTGCCATACTAACTAGTGTACCGTTATTACGATGAGGAATATCGCCTTTATGGGGAGTATAAGAGATAAAACGATGTGAAACTATGGCCTCCCCGGCGCTGGAAGTCAGCGCACGGCTGCGCAAACCGATTAATCCACGCGTCGGGATATGAAATTCAACCAGCTGACGAACTCCGCGCGACTCCATATGAATCATTTCACCCTTGCGTTGTCCCACCAATTCAATTATTCTGCCGGCATATTCATCCGGCACATCAACCGAAAGAATTTCCAACGGCTCATGCTTGACGCCATCAATTACCTTACAAATAACATGTGGCCGGGAAACTGACATTTCGTAGCCCTCACGCCGCATTGTCTCAATCAATATAGACAAGTGCAACACACCGCGACCGCTGACCTTAAATGAGTCAGTTCCGGTATCCTCAACACGCAAAGCCACATCACGTTCGACTTCTTTAAATAATCGTTCACGGAGATGCCGGCTACTGACGAACTTACCTTCCTTGCCATAAAACGGTGAATCGTTGACTTTGAAAGCCATAGATACAGTAGGTTCATCAATGCTGATCTGCGGCAACGCTTCTGGCGTATCTGCGTCTGTAATAGTGTCGCTGATGTCAATATCAGTAATCCCGACTATACCACAAAGGTCTCCACAGGCAACTTCTGAAACATCCTTGCGGTCCAATCCATCAAAGACAAATAGCTGTTTAATTTGCGCCGGTTTTACCGTGCCGTCACGTTTAATAATTACGAGCTGACGACCAAGTGTTAAATCACCCCGATAGACGCGCCCGATACCGATTCTGCCGACATAATCTGAATAATCAAGCGTGGCCACTTGCATCTGTATTGGGCCCTGACGAACATCAGGTGCCGGGATATATTTTAAAATTGCATCCATTAATGGAAAAATTGAGGTGCGTTCGTCTTTTAAATCATTGACAGCCCAGCCGGAACGACCACTGGCGTATAGCAGTGGGAAGTCTAACTGGTCTTCTGAAGCATCAAGTTCACAGAATAAATCAAAAACCTTGTCATGAACCTCTTTAGGACGTGCATCGGGCTTATCAATCTTATTAATAACAACAATCGGCTTTAATTTTAGCTGTAACGCTTTATCTAGCACGAAGCGTGTTTGCGGCATTGGTCCCTCTGCGGCATCAACCAGCAATAAAACACCATCTGCAAGCTTTAAAACACGTTCAACCTGACCACCGAAATCACTGTGTCCTGGAGTGTCAATAATATTAATCTTGACATCGTGATAACGCACACTGATATTTTTTGCAAGAATTGTAATGCCGCGTTCGCGCTCTAAGTCATTGCTGTCCAAAAAGCACTCATGAAACTCTTGGTTAGCGCGAAAAAGTTTGGCCTGCTTAATAATCTCGTCAACCAAAGTAGTCTTGCCGTGGTCAACATGTGCGATAATCGCGATATTTCTAATTTCCTGCATAATTATTATAATCTTTACTTGGTAATATTGTTTTAAGGAGTTGCAAAAGATTTAATATAGCATAACTTTTATATTATTCATCCCCATATGTCATTACAAAGCATAGATTTCCACAAAGTTTTATTGCTGCAAACATATTGTAGGCACTATCGCGGCTAGAATAAGCCATTGCCTTCATATCACATTGCGTAATTTGTCGTATCAATGTAATATTATCAAATTTATTTTGACCAGACATTACTGTAAAATTTTAGATGTGAATACCAAGCATCATTTCGCCGAACATTATTATACTGTCTGAATAATATGTCATACAATACTCGTCAATTTTTTAATAGTAACGACAAATTTCTCGAAATAATTTTGAAATTAGCCCTAAACTTAAAGAATCGTCTTGATAGTTAAGCAAACAAGATTATATTTAGTTATTGAAAAGTTTGTCGTTTTAACAATGAGCGGGTCACACCGCTTTTTATTTGTGGTCAAGGTTACTTAATATAACTCGATGGCCAGTTGTTGTTTTATAAAAATTTAGAATGTAGAAAGGGATAAAGCATGAGCAATGAATTACTTACGATTTTAGAATATATTGAACAGGAACGCGGTATTAGTCGCGAAGCACTGGTGAGTGCGGTTGAAAATGGCGTTTTACAAGCAGCCAGAAAAAGTATTCATCCGGCCAGCAATCTAACAGTTAAGGTTGATCCGGAAACAGGCACTATTCGCGCATGGGCAAAGCTGGAAGTTGTTGAGAATACACCCAATAATGACCAAATACTACTTAAAGTGGCGACCGCTAAAATGCCGGAAGCAAAATTAGGTGATTTTATTGACTGGGAAGTTACCCCGAGTAATTTTGGCAGAATTGCGGCATTAAGTGCGAAGCAGGCAATAATGCAATATTTACGCCAAGCAGAAAAAGAGACTGTCCGCAAGGAATTTGCAAGCCAAATGGGACAAATCATTAATGGAACAGTAAGACGTTTGGAACATAACAACATTATCATAGATTTTCAGAAAGCAGAAGGAATATTGTCACACCTGGACAAAATTCCAGGGGAGACATACATTGTTGGTGAACGTATCAATGTATTACTGGTTGACGTTGATTCACACAGTTCAGGGCCAAGCCTGATTGTTTCACGCAGCCATCCCGACTTTGTAAAGCGTTTATTCGAACGCGAAGTTAGCGAAATTCACGACGGTATTGTTGTGATAATCAATGTTGCACGCGACCCCGGCAACCGCACTAAAATTTCCGTAAAAAGCAATGAAACACGCGTTGACCCGGTAGGCGCATGTGTTGGATTGCGCGGCATTCGCGTGAAAAACATCATGTCCGAATTAAACGGCGAACGCATAGATATTATTCCTTTTGATGAAGACATAAAACAGTATGCGATGAACGCGCTGCAACCGGCAAAAGTCCAATCAGTAACCATCAAAGACCGTAATATGCTGGAAGTAACAGTAACGCAGGAGCAGTCAAATCTGGCTTGCGGTAAAAGATTACAGAATATCAACTTGGCATCAAAATTACTAAAGCACAAAATAGTGCTTGAGATTGAGACTCCGAAGAAGGTTGAGTCAATGGAAGAAAAAATAAATAAAGCATCAAAACACTTGGCGGAAGTTTTCGAAATTTCAGAAAGCTCTGCGCATAAATTGGTTGAAAATGGCTTTGTTTCTCCAGATGATGTAAAGACTGCCGACAAGGGGCAGTTAACAAGTATCCAAGGAATCGAACAAACCGAAATTGAGCGCATTATCAGCAAATTGCTATAATTAAGAATAAGAAATAACAGCGGAAGGATTGCTGCGTGAAAAAATTAAAAGTAAAGAATCTTGCTGAAAAATATGCGGTTTCTCCAAAAATCATTTTGGAAGAGCTGGCGAAAGAAGGAATTGAACTTACCGGAGCTGCCAGCGTTATACCTGCAGATATGGGTACTTTAATTGAAGATCATCTCGATGTGGTATTCGGCTACGAACCGCTTGAAGATGAAGTTGAGGGTCTTGGTATTTCCGGAAAAAAAGAGCGAAAAAAAGCTGTAATAGTTAAACATTTGACTGACGATGACACCCCAAAAGAACTGCATGTTAAGACTCCAATAATTGTAAAAAACCTCGCAGAAAGCATTGGCAAAAAACCCAATGAAGTAATCAGTGAGTTGATGCATTTGGGCGAGTTGGTAAGTATGAACCAAACTGTTTCAGTCGAAACAGCCACAAAATTATGTCATAAATTTGGATTCAAGCTTTTAGTTGACCACCGGGAAAAAGATGAACATTCAATTCACGGACACCAGGATCACGAAGGATTATCAAAGTTCGACCAGGATGAACCTGATGATGAATCTGAATTATTAGAACGGTCGCCGGTCGTAACGTTCATGGGGCATGTTGACCATGGCAAAACCTCGCTGCAGGATAAAATCAGGAATACTAATGTAGCCGATGGCGAAGCCGGCAAAATCACTCAACACATTGGTGCGTCTTCAGTTAAATTTAAAGGCAAGAGCATCACTTTTATTGATACTCCAGGCCACGAAGCATTTACACAAATGAGAGCGAGGGGAGCAAATGCAACCGACTTGGTAGTTCTGGTCGTCGCTGCCAACGATGGCTTTATGACACAGACCATCGAAGCGTTAAACCACGCACGTGCCGCCAAAGTGCCGCTAATTGTGGCTATTAATAAAATTGATTTACCTGACGCGAACCCGGATAAAATTATCCTGCAAATGCAGCAAAATAGTCTTATGAGCGAGGACTGGGGCGGTGATGTCGGTGTGGTGCGCGTCTCGGCGAAAACCGGCAAAGGAATTGACGAGTTACTCGAACGCATTCTTATGGAAGCGGAATTATTAGAATTGAAGGCTAACTACAAATGCAAAGCGCGCGGCATTGTACTGGAATCACAATTAGAACAAGGCTTTGGACCAACTGCCAGCGTTTTAGTACAAAAAGGTTCTTTGAAAGTCGGTGACATAGTGCTGTGCGGCGAATACCACGGCAAGGTAAAATCGCTATTGTCCGCTAATGGCGAGCGTTTGAAAGATGCCGGACCAAGTACTCCAGTCAAACTCGTTGGGCTGTCCGGAGCCCCCAATGCTGGTTCTCAATTTGTTGTCTGCGACAACGAAAAAGAGGCGCGTCTGGAAGCAGAACGGCGTGCCGGACATAGCCGTAATACTAACCTGTTGTCACCGGCAATACAAAATCTAGAAGAACTTTTGACTAAAATTGGCGAAAATGTACAAAATAACTTAAAACTGATTATTAAGTCCGATGTTAGAGGTTCGGGTGAAGCCATTATAGATTCACTTCGCAAACTGCCGTCTGATAAAATTAAAGTTGACGTTGTGCTATCGGGTGTTGGCGGAATCACTGAGAATGATATCATGCTTGCCGCGGCTTCTAAAGCCATTGTCATTGGATTTCACGTCAGAGTCAATGCTGGAGTAAATGAACTTGCTAAAAAGCATAATGTGGAAATTAGACTATATAGCATCATTTATGAATTGCTTGAGGATATCACTGATGCATTGACTGGACGTCTTGCACCGGATAAACGCGAAAAAGAGGTTGGCACGGCGGTCATCCTGCAAATTTTCGAATTGACCAAAGGTCCAAAGATTTGCGGTTGCCGAGTTGAGAAAGGTAGTGTTAGGGTTGGTGCTAAAGCACGTGTGTTTAGAAATAAAGAACTAATTTACAACGGAGAAGTAATTTCGTTAAGACGCTTCCAAGACGATGTCAAGGAAGTAAAAGTTGGTTTGGAGTGCGGCATCCGTTTAGATAACTTTGTTGACTTTGTAGAAAAAGATATTATTGAAATATATGATATTGAATTACAAAAAGCGACACTATAGTGTGGTATAATAATGGCAAAAGTTGACAGAATTACCCGGGTTAACGAAATACTAAAGCGTGAAATAGCTGATATTTTAGAACGAATCAACGTGTGCCCTGCTCCAAATACTTTGGTGTCAGTGACTGCCGTTAAAGCAGCACCTGATTTACGCAACGCACAAGTTTATATCAGTGTATTCGGCGGCAAAGATTACCAAATGCGTGACGTAATTGAAAAATTGAATCATATGCGGCACGATATTCAGCGCGCAGTATCAAGCGTTGTTGTATTAAAATATACCCCGGTGCTGGAATTTAGACTAGACCGCAAAATTGAATATGGCGATAAGGTTATTTCACTGCTTGAGGAATTAGAGAATGCCAAAGCAGAAAAATGAACCGCTGCATATAACGTTTGCGCGGATGATTGCTGATTATGATAACTTTTTGATTATCACCCATGAAAATCCTGATGGCGATGCTATTGGTTCTACATTTGCGCTATTAAGTCTGCTCCATGACAACGGCAAAACCGCTGAAGCGCTGCTCCCGGAGATATTACCTGAAAAATATTGTGACTTCATCCCGTGCAACTACCGCACTGGAATCACTGCTTACGAACTGACCAACTATAATTGCGTGATTGTGCTTGACAATCCTAATCCGGCGCGGCTTGGTTTAGGAGATAAATTATCTCTAAAAGACATTAATATTCCAATTTTTAACATTGACCATCATCCTGATAATAAACTATATGGCAAACATAATTTAGTTTTACCTGAAATGGCCGCAGCAGCGGAAATTTTATTTATTTTAGCAAAGAATATTCCCAATTGGAAAATTTCCGGCAAAACGGCAACACTTCTACTGCTCGGCATCATTATGGATACCGGTGGATTTAGGTTTGATAATACTGTTTCCAGAGTATTAAAACATGCCGGCGAATTAATTGACTTAAAGGCTGACCACCATGAAATCATTAATCAAATGTTTTTTTCAAAACCACTGCCCCAGCATAAATTTGAAGCTGAACTTATCAACGAACATTTACAAATTGAATTTTCTGGTAGATTTGCCTGGTTTTTTGTTCCTAACGAATTAATTTCCCGTTATAATATTGATATGCGCAATACAGAAGGCATGATTGAATCACTGCGTTCTATCCGCGGAACTGAAATCGTTGCAGTAATGCAAAGCCGTGATGACGGCTTCAAGGTCTCACTCCGCTCCAAAAATCCGCGTTACTCTGTTGGCGCAATTGCCAGAAAACTTGATGGCGGCGGACACGAATTAGCAGCAGGCTGCATAATCAAAAGCTGCTCTCTCGAAAATGCTGGCAAAATCCTCCTCACTCACATAAAAAGGACCCTCAATGGATCATAAAAAGCAAAGACGGCAGTTGCCGTTGTTCAGTGAAGACGGGATATTGCTGGTTGACAAACCGGCAACTTGGACTAGCTTCGATGTAGTAGGTTTTTTACGTTCGAATTTTAATATTCCTAAAATTGGTCATTGCGGCACACTTGACCCTGCTGCGACAGGATTGCTGGTAATCGTTATCGGCAAATTTACAAAGCTTAGCGAAAAGTTCAGCGGGGAAGATAAAACCTATGACGCTGATATCATGTTTGGCATTGAAACAGACTCGATGGATATGGACGGAAAAATCCTTTCAGAGCACCAAATTGAACACTTCGATAATGAAAAAGTAAAAAATACCATAAGCAGTTATGTCGGCACTATTCAGCAGATTCCACCGATGGTCTCTGCTATAAAACAGAATGGCACCAGGCTATATAGTTTAGCACGGCAAGGCATCGAAGTAGAACGCCAACCGCGCACAATAACCATTGAACGTATTGACATTACTGAAATAAAACCTCCACATACCCAAATAACGGTAAAGTGCTCAAAAGGTACATATATACGCGCGCTCTGTTCTGATATCGGCAAGGACGTAGGCTATGGGGCCGCACTGCATTCCCTGCGCCGCACTCAAAGCGGAATGTTCCAACTTTTAGACGCGGTAACCATTGATACCATAAAAAGCTGGTCTCAAGATGATTTGTCTGCGCACCTGCAGCAGTTTTGGGCAGATAAACTTAAATCTTTTAATACTCAGGTAGATGGGGTTATTTGTAGGTGACGGTTATTTTGATGATGTTTTATTGCGGCAGAATAGATAGATCCCGTCAGATTTAAATACACAAGAATATTCCGGTGAATTACTTAACTGATTAAATAACGTTTGGGTAATCTCACTGTCCAGCCCAACAAATGTCTTGGCATCAAATATATATAAATCACACTTCCCCTGCCCAGGCAAACGGTAAACACGATTGGTGCGCAGAAAATGGTTACCGAGGTTATTTTGTGCTGCTATAGAGCATTGTGGTGGAATTTGTTTGCGCAGTTCGTGGAATAGCATTGGATGTTCTAAATTTAAAAATTTAAAGTTATGCAACGGCAAAGATAGTAAACCCAGTTGATACTCTGGAACATATTTATGTATATAATTATGGTAGGTTACAAAAGGTAATTCACAAAAAGTTATATGCGCCCCAATCATAATCCAAAGCGATGTACGAATCCAGAAATGATATAATTTGGGGCATCCGGACCTGCACCAGATTCTCAGTGTCCTTAATCCATATATAGCGGCAACAGGCGCAACCGCGATTACCGCTGAACTATAATGACTCATTAATAATTGCTGGTGGGGGAATGTTGTACAAAACTGAATTAGCACTACCGGACACAACAAGAAAAGCGCCGCACGCCAATTCAATAACGGTAGAAATGCAAATGGCAAAACAACACTGCACCATACCATCAAACTGCGTGGTGTAAAACAACTAACTGTTGTATAGAATATATTATTAACGGCTCCGCTTAAAGAGCCATTCCAAATTTCAGGAAAACGGCTGTAGTGCTGATAATTTGCAGTCATTGTCAACGGGAACCATACCTTCAACACAAAAATTCCCCAGCAAAGTCCCGCCACGATCAATATAATCCCGAACATTCTTGTCCTTTTTTGCAGCAGGAGAAATGTTCCTGCTGCAGCCAATGGGATAATAAGCTCTTCTTTAATCATCGGAATGCTCAGCATTAAAATACAGAACAACAACATTTTTCGTTTGCATAACGCCAGCCAGCCGCAGAAAAAAACTAATGGGAAGAGCGATTCAATATGGAAATCATATAAAGCAATCCGCGAATAATAAGGGTTTAACAAGTACATTAACGATAGCAATAACGGTATCGGTGCGTCTCGAAAATATTGTTTGGCGACAAAGTACAGAGGTAAAGCCGCGGCACTAAGTACTATTGCCTGAAAAAATATTAAAACATACGGGCTGTCAAATAACCAATACCAAGGCACAAGCAGCAATACCGCTGGGGAAAAATGGTCAAATGGTCCGCGAAAATCTTGCATGAAACCTTTACCCGACACAGCATTATGCAGCATAGAATCATAAATACCAAAATCCCATAACCCAAAATACAATGCATAATATTTAAAGATTCCCCAGCCGCAATAGACTACTGCAGTAAGAGTGATTACTACGGTGAGAATATGAATTGCCGTTGACGGTGTAATTTTTGGGTTAAAACGGCGTGTCAGCACTGCCGCGGTTAAAGCAATGACGGTGACAATAAGCGACACTGATATATAACTCACTGGCAGTCTCCAGAATTTTAATATTTAATTCATCCTAAAAGATATACATTATAAGACAATTTTTCAAGTTAGCGCTTTATCTATAAAACGTAATTATTCAATGGATATAAAAAAAATCAGCTTGATTTATTGTGTTATGC
>CAZITV010000012.1:0-32670 GCA_964542255.1 uncultured Victivallaceae bacterium | reverse complement strand
CTATTTACGATTAGGGCACTTGTCCTGTCGGATAAGTAGCTAGTGCAATTCATTCATTGAATAGAGACGGCATAAGAGTGAACCGATACCATCTTGCATTAATAGATAAATCGTTTATATTGATAATCATAAAGTTGCCATTCTGTATTTATATAGTTTTGTTTCAGACAATAACGGAGCAATGTTAAGTATATGTTCGATGACTTTTTTTATTTGACAATATACGGCAGTTTTGTATTGGCAGAAGTTCTTGTTGGAATGCATATTTTACTAAAGAAACATGAAGAACAGGCAAGTGCGTTGCTGTGGCTATTCATTATCATTATCGTCCCCATTGCCGGTATAGCTCTTTATCTTATTTTTGGCATCAACCGATTTGGCAAGATGAACGCCAGACTGGCGATGTTCAAACGTGGAATAAATGATATACTGCTGATCAATCCGCAACAACAATTTACCAATTTATTAAACAATTCCAATAATTATTATGCTGGCATTAAAAGTCTTGAATACTCCAAAATGTTTGAAAATATTTTGAGTGACAGAGAAATTTATGATACAGCCTGCAAGGAGTATTGTTTACTTTCCGGCAATCAAATTGAGCTGCTTGAAGACGGCACCGCGGCCTACCCTGCAATGCTTGAGGCAATCTATAACGCAAAGGTCAGCATCCGCATGCAGTCGTTTATTATCACCAATGATCCGATTGGCAAGGAATTCTTTGATGCTCTTGAGAAAAAGGCTGACGAGGGAGTTAATGTCAAGGTTATTTACGATGGTTTTGGCAGTTTCTGGGCTTCATTCTACCACTTCTTTCAGCGTTACTGCGAACGTAAAAACAAAAATTTAAGTATTCGTTCTTTTGACAAATTTAAGCTATTTTCTCCATGGTTGATTCAACAGCGCAATCACCGTAAGTTGTTGGTAATTGACGGAAAAATAGCCTTTGTCGGCGGCATAAACATCGCGGCCGCGAACAAATACATCAAAAATAGACCAAGACGCAAACACATTCATGACCTGCATTGCCGGATTTGCGGGCCGGCAGTTTCGCAATTTCATCTAAAATTTTTTCGTGACTGGTTATTTGCCTGCAGTGGAACAAAAGATTTCCGTGATGAAATTCTGCCGTTAGAATTTCCTGAATTAACTAAATGCGGAGATGCGAATATTGGTATTGTCGCTGGCGGTCCGGGACAGGTTCCCAATGCCACACAGAAAGCGTATTTTATTGCGGCGGCAACTGCCAGACAATCGTTATGGATAATGACTCCGTATTTTGTTCCATCTCGTTCATATTTAGAATCACTCTGTATGGCGGTTGCCCGGGGTGTTGACGTAAAAATCATTGTTCCGGAAAACAATAACCATAAAATAGCGGGTTGGGCTGCTCAAAGTTTTTATCGTCAGCTGCTTAATGGCGGAGTAAAGATATTTATGCGGCAGGAGGAGTTTTGCCATGCTAAAGCGATGCTGGTTGACAATACCTGGGCGTACATGGGTTCCAGCAACTGCGACCTGCGCAGTTTTCGGGTAAACTACGAATTAGATTTCACGGTAGATGATACTGTGTTTATTCAAAGGCTAAATAAACAATTTGAAAAAGAAATGTTAAAAAGCCGAATTGTCAATTTGTGCGAAGTTGATAATAAACCGACAGTTGTGAAGCTTGCAGAAAACTTAAGTGCATTGCTTGCACCAATTCTATAGTCAGCACTCTTTCATAAATGTCTACAATAGGCTGTGTCAGTAATTTTGTGTAAACAGTCTTTTCATTGTTGTGCTATGTTGCCTTTAATATAGTTGCTGTTTTCAGCGTGCGTAAGCACGCGTTACAGGAAAAGCGCGCCCAAAGCATCTCCAGGGGACGCGCGTTTTTTCCCCATGTAACCGCCCATCTGGAGGAAAAAAATGATTATTTTTTTCATTCATGGTGTAAACCTTTCACTGAATTTAATAGTGAATTGGCTTAGTGCCGCTTTCCAGTTGTGGATTGGCATGGTCAAACGGCGCGAGACATTCCGGGTATAGCAGTTTGAATACCGCCTCGAAAATGTAAAATTACCTCATGACTTTCGGTTAGTGTTTGCGTCGACAATTACCTTATTGATTATCATTAAATTTAAAAATGGTTGTTGAATTTTGATACAAATTGATTTGATTTTTTGTATATAAAGAATATATTTTTTGTTTACTTATTTAGCAGCGGTCAAATGTCAGCAATTTATTTATTATTATAAAAATTAAAGGGGCGCAATAATGTACAGAAAAGAGATAAAGGTAGTCGATTGCACAATTCGTGACGGCGGATTGATTAATAAGTGGCAATTTAGCCATGAAATGGTTCGAAAAGTGTTTTTGGGGTTAAGTGCTGCCGGTGTTGATTATATGGAAATCGGTTATCGAGCTTCAAAAAAGTTATTTGCCCCGGGAGAATTTGGACCGTGGAGATTTTCTACTGATGAAGATGTTAGTGAAATTATTCAAGATACAGAGACAGCGATGAAACTTGGGGTAATGGTTGATATTGGCAGGGTTGAAGAAGAAGATATTCGGCCTTGTTCAGAAAGCCCGCTGGATTTTATTCGTGTAGCTACTTATGTCAAAGATATAGATAAAGCCATCAGCCTTGCAAACCATTGCCACCAAAAAGGCTATGAAACTTTTATTAACATTATGGCTATTTCCACGGCCGCAACTTTCGAATTAGAAGAAGGTTTGCGTCAAATTTCAGCAGAAGCGCCTGTTACAGCAGTTAATATTGTTGATAGTTTCGGCTCTTTATATTCAGAAGAAGTGCATTATTTGGTTAAAACTTTTAATGATAATTTGCCAAATAAAGAAGTTGGCATTCATGCACACAATAATCAGCAATTGGCTTTTGCTAATACTATTGAGGCAATTCGTAAAGGGGCCAATTATCTTGATGCGACAGTTTATGGTATAGGCCGAGGACCTGGTAATTGTCCTATGGAGCTGTTACTCAGTTTTCTTAAAAATCCCAAATTCTCGATTGAGCCAGTCTTGCAGGTTATCGAAGAAGTATTCATTCCATTGCGTGAAAAAATTGAATGGGGCTATATTATTCCCTACATGATTACCGGAATTCTCAATGAGCATCCCCGCACGGCAATTGCTTTGCGGCAGGATTCAGTTAACCGTGATAAATACGCTGATTTTTACAAAAAGATGACGACACCGGAATATTACGATTTACTGCAACGCGCCAATGATTGATTCTTTGTAATTTATTCCGGCTGTATCTTTGCTGAAAGAAATTTGATACAATAATAATGCATTTATTGCATAAATATATTTTATGATGTACATTTCAACTCAGTAATATATCATTTGGAGGGTTGTATGGCAGAACAGTTATCAAAAAAAAGAATTTTAGTGTGTGACGACGACGAAATTTTGGTAAGTTTTTATAAACGGGTAATAAAAGGGGCAGGGTACGATGTTGTTACGGCTGCGAATGGCGATGAAGCAATCAGAATTTTGCAGCAGCAACCTGTCGTTTTGGCAATCATTGACTTGTTAATGCCTGTTTGTTCAGGCTGGGAAGTTATTGAATTTATTAAAAACGACACGAAATTGAAAAATCTGCCCATCATTGCGGTCACAGGTTTAACCTCTTCCCCCAACGAATTAAATCACGTAAAAGAACTATGCAGTGAAATTATTTTCAAGGGACAGGATTTCGATGTCGAGCATTTTATTGGCTTATTAAATAGATTAATCACTGGTTGAATTATGAATTATCCCAATGCCGAAACTGCTGCACTCATCTTGGTCGATATGCAGGAGAAACTTCTTAAATCTATCATTAACACCGAACTGATTGTCGCTCGTCAAAAAATATTGCTGCAGGCCGCAGAATTACTTAATCTTGACGTAATTGTTACCGAGCAATATCCGCATGGGCTGGGAAATACCATTCCGGAATTAAGAGTATGTTTGACTGGCAAAATGCCGATAATCGAAAAAACATCCTTCTCCTGTTTTGGCGAACCAAATTTCTCAATTGCGGTTAATGCTAAACGGCGCTTAAGTATTGCGGTAACGGGTGTAGAAACGCACGTGTGCGTCCTGCAAACCGCACTTGATGCTATAAGCCGTAATTATCAAGTGTTTATACTTGAGGATACCGTAAGTTCACGGTCGTTATCCGACAAGAATAACGCAATTTCGCTGCTGCTCCACCAGGGGGCGGTCATAACTACCGTTGAAGCATATTTATTTATGCTAATGCGTGGTTCTACCCATCCGGCATTTAAGAGTATTTCTAAATTGATCCGCTAATTTATGTTAATGCCGCTTCAAAACTATTAAGTTCGTCGGATAATTTATTATGGGTTTAATTTTAGGTATTGAAACAAGCTGTGATGAAACTTCCGTAGCAGTTGTACGTGATGGGCACATCGTTTTAAGTAATATCGTCGCTTCTCAAATATCCAAGCATGCAGTGCACGGCGGAGTTGTGCCGGAGTTGGCAGCCAGAGAACATTTGGTGGCATTAAATCCGGTTGTTCACGCAGCTCTGGATGAAGCATCTATCGGTTTTGAGCAAATTGATGCGATTGCAGTGACATGCGGTCCGGGATTAATGCCGGCATTGCTCGTTGGCCTTAATTTCGCAAAAGGACTGTCTTTACAGATAAACAAGCCATTGATTGGTATTAATCATTTTATTGCCCATATATATGCAGCATTTCTTGACGAGGATGGTAAAAAAACTCTATCAACCCCGGATATATTTCCGTTAATCTCACTGGTTGTTTCCGGTGGTCATACAGCCTTGCTGCTCATTGATGCGGACGGTCGCGCCAAACTTGTTGGTACAACTATTGATGATGCCGCAGGGGAAGCATTAGATAAGGCTGCAAAATTATTGGGAATGGGGTATCCAGGCGGTCCTATAATTGATAAAATCGGGGCATTGGGTAATCCTAGTAAATTTAATTTCCCTAGACCGCTCACCGGAGCTGCGGGTAAAGCATTGCCTGAAGAACATAAATATAATTTTAGTTTTAGCGGTGTCAAAACTGCGTTGCTATACCATGTTAACAAAGCTGAAAATAGATTGGACGAAGTTTTTTTGAAGGATACCGCAGCTTCATATCAGGAGGCAATAGTCGATGTTCTTTGCCGCAAGACTATTGCGGCCGCGCTTGAGTTTAATGCCGGAGCAATTGTTGTTTCAGGTGGAGTCGCCTGCAACTCCAGGCTGCGCGGAGAGTTAACTAAACGCGCCGGTACCACGAAATTATTATTGGCTCAGCGTAAATATTGTACTGACAATGCTGCCATGGTTGCAGGTTTAGCTGAACATTTCTTTAAACAAGGTAAATTTTCGGACCTTAATTTAGATGCGTTCTCGCGATTGCCGCAGATTACCGCAGCACCATTTGTACTTTGATTATAACAGGAATATATTTTCAAATATGCGTACATGCGTTATTTTTGACTTGGACGGGACATTGATTGATTCGCAGCAAGATTTAGTTATAGCGGTTAATTATATGCGCGAATATTATTCACTGCCGCCCCTGCCATTTGCTGAGGTCATTAAATATATCGGTAACGGGGTAAAATTGTTGGTATCGAGGGCATTAACTGGTACTGGCTTACCTCAAGAAAAAGCTGTTACAGTTATGTTGGATTATTATTATACACACAGCTTGAATCATACCACGCTGTACCCTGGTGTTCAAGATGGACTTAAACTATTGCATAACGCCTCAATACCAATGGCTGTAATTACCAATAAACCCCAGAGCGCAACAGAGAAAATACTGGAAGGTTTGCACATAAGTCAATACTTTTCGATGATAGTAGGAGGAGACGGTAATTTTCCACTAAAACCTGACCCTGCGGCGCTGCTCTGTTTTATTGAAAATGTTGGTGCAGAAGCAGAGTTTTCCTGGATGGTTGGCGATCATTATACTGACTTGGAAGCAGCGCGTCGTGCTGGTATGCAGCGCTGTTTTGCAAAATATGGCATCGGCGAACACCGCGATGAATCTTTTGAATTTAAAGTTGAGACTTTTTTGGAGTTTGTTTATCTTTGTCTTGAGCAGCGTGAAATAAAGGCAATTTGTCCGTAATTTTTAAGTCCAATACTGCGGTGAATAGGGTTTGACTTCATGCAAAACATAAAACTTTCGATAATTACGGTAACACTGAATAGTGAAAAATATCTTGAAGATACTATTCAAAGCGTGATTAATCAGGGGTATATAAATTTCGAATATTTTATAATCGATGGCGGCTCAAATGACAGCACCATTGAAATCATAAAAAAATACGAAAAATATTTGTCTGGCTGGATTAGCGAGCCAGACAATGGTATGTATGACGCAATCAATAAGGGTATCGCAAAATCATCTGGAGAAATTATCGGTATTATTAATTCTGATGATTATTACTTTCCGAATGCATTTGACAAGGTGATAAAAGCATTCGAAAATAAACCGCTTGACCAGTATATTTTTTGGGGCGATGTATTGTATGAGGATGGTCAGATAGCCGGCTGGAGGGAGCGAAATCTAAAACTGGGTGCATTTGCTCCGCATCCTTCAATGTTTTGTCCGCGTTCTGTATATGACAGAGTTGGCATGTACAGTATTGATTTTAAATTGCTTGGTGATTATGATTTTATGTATCGTGCTATTCACAGCTATGGCATCAAACCTCTGTATTTGCCAGAACAAATTGCTTTTTTTCGTGGCGGCGGGATGGCTTCAAGAGATATATTGCGCTCACTCACAGATGAATTACATGTAAAATTGCGATATGGACAATCACCATTTGTGGCAGTACTAGTATTTTGTTTGAAAATTATCAAAAACTGTATTAAAATATTGAATAATATTTGTACATCATGAGTATCTGGATTAAATGAAAAAAATAACAATATTTCCTCGATATAATACTATGGGGGCCTCCAGCCGTTATCGTTTTTACTTATATGCTGACCGGTTGCGCGCATCCGGCTACGATATAACTATTTCATCATTTTTAGATAATAATTATTTAAAGCGGCTTTATACCCGGCAGCGGATTAATCCGTTAATGATATTAAAATCATATTTGCGCAGATTTATAAAAGTTATATTTAGCGCGAAATTTATTCTGCTCGAATACGAGTTATTTCCATATTTACCATATTGGGTCAGTCGGATGTTTTTATTCAATAAACGCTACATTTTAAATTATGATGACAATGTTTGGATGAAGTATGCCTCTAATCCAATGTTGGTGAAAAAATTTGATAGGCTAATAAAAAATGCTGATTGCATTATCGCCGCCAACGAATTTTTATTTAAAAAAATCGGGGCGCTTAATCCCAATGTCGTTAAAATTCCAACCGTTGTGGACTTGGATTTATACCAAATCAATTTTCCTAAATTTGAGCGTTTTACTGTGGTATGGATTGGTACACCAATGACATATAAATATCTTCAGCAAATCACCACGGCACTGAGAAAAATGTCGGTTGCCGTCAAATTTGAATTATTAGTTGTTGCGGGAAATAATTTGCGCGAATTAGCAATTGACGGAGTAAATATGCGTTTTGTTGAATGGTCGCCAGAGTCTGAAGTGGAATATTTAATTCGGTCACATGTCGGAATAATGCCGCTTGCAGATGATGACTTTTCCAAAGGAAAATCTGCATTTAAAATTATTCAGTATTTCGCTGCTGGATTACCCGTCATTGCGAGTCCGGTTGGGGAGAATTGTAATATTGTTCAGCATGGTGAAAATGGTTTTTTGGTCAATGACACTCAAGAATGGGTGAATGCGTTAATCAAACTCAATAGTTCAACCGAAACATATAATAAAACCGCAACTGCGGCACGTGCTTCATCGTTTAAATATTCGATACAATATTATTATCCAACCTTCTTGGAAGTAATCAAAAAGAATTTTTCTTGATTTTTTTATCATATTGATAATTTTGACTTTAATTTATAATATTTTATGATATTATCTTGTTTAAAGTATATTGTTCAGAACAGTAATTTGTTCTTTAGTTGTTAAAAACATAGGAGAGTTGTTATGAAAATGGTCAAAGTGTTAGCCGAAAGAATACGCCGTAAAACCCCGCCGGTTTTTGCAATCCAGTATAATCTTACCATAAAAGAAGCTGCTACTTTGTTCAATAAGACCAGCATCGGTGCGGCGTTGGTTGAAAAAGAAATTCCTGAACCAGGCGTTTATGCCGGAATTATCTCTGAAAAAGATATTATGCGCTGCTGCGCAGAATATGATGATCTTAGTAAAGTGCAGGTTGCCGATGTCATGCGCCGGGAAATGATTACTGCAAATGTTAATGATGAAGTTACCGATATTGTAAGACGTATGCGTGACTATCACATTCGTCATATACCTCTGATTGAAGATGGCAAAATTATTGCATTGATATCTATTCGGGATATTATGAATTGCATTGATTTGGCACAAGAAATAGCGATGAGCCATCTCAATGACTTATTTGGTTCCACTAGGCATTCAACCAGTTATTGATTTTTTTACCTTGAGCAGTTATTAGCATGTTCTACTGCTCATTTTGAGATTCAGGGAACAACGGTATGCAGGATAGCTTAGTAGAAGTCGGTGCCGAGTTCCCTGTGAATAGTATTCTATCGGAACTTAAAAAATCCCTTGCCACAAATAACTGCGTAATCCTCTCTGCACCACCCGGCGCCGGAAAGAGTACCATTGTCCCGCTGGCGCTATTAAATGATTTTATCGGCGGTGACAGCAAAATCATTATGCTGCAACCTCGCCGTGCCGCTGTCAAAGCAGTCGCAAGAAGGATTTCCACGTTATTTCAGCAAAAAACCGGAGCTTTGGTCGGATGGCAAATTCGTGGTGAAAAATGCCTGTCAAAAGCAACAAGAATTGAGATTGTTACCGAAGGCATTTTGATAAGAAAACTACTAAATGACCCTGATTTGACTGGGTACAGCATGATTATTTTTGACGAATTCCACGAACGGGGAATTCATTCTGATTTCGGTTTAACTATTGCTTTAGATATCCAGAAATTTTTGTGTCCTGAACTTAAAATACTGGTTATGTCTGCAACTCTTGATGTAGAAAAAATCAAAACTTTCCTCAATGCCCCGGTCGTCACCTGCAATGTGCGAAAATATCCTGTTGAAATCAGCTACAGTAATTCATCCCTGAAGTACAATGAACTAAACTTAAATATAGCAAAAACAGCTTTAGATATTCTTAAACGCGAACATGGTGGTATGCTTATATTTCTCCCCGGCGCCTATAACATTAACGCTGTTGCTGCAATAATGATGAATAATTTGCCGACCGATGTTGTGATGACAAAGATTTATGGAAATTTAAGCTCTGATGAGCAAGATTTTGCTTTGACACCTGCCGCACCAGGTTATCGTAAATTAGTCTTGGCAACCAATATCGCTGAAACCAGCCTCACTATTCAAGGAATTCGCATCATCATTGATTCTGGTTATGTGAAAAAAAATATCTTTGATTTAAGCATCGGTCTGCCTGCACTAAAAACAGTACGTATTTCTAAAGCTTCGGCTGAGCAGCGTTCCGGCAGGGCAGGCCGGCTAATGCCTGGGATATGCATTAGAATGTGGACAGAATTCGAACATCGTGCATTGAGCGATTATGATTCACCAGAAATTACCGTGGCTGATTTGACTCCGCTTTGCTTAGATTTAGCTGCTTGGGGCAGTCAGCCTCAACAGTTAAACTGGCTTGATGCCCCGCCTGATGCAGCATTGATTGTCAGTAATGAATTATTAATGAAACTTGGGGCAATTGATTCGCAGTTACGGTTAACCAAATTGGGCAGGGAGATGTCCGCGCTGCCAATTCATCCGCGCCTGGCCGCTATGATACTGCATGCCAACACATTGAATCTAGCACCTTTGGCGGCGGAAATAGCTGCAGTTATCGAGGAGCGGAGTATGCTTTTTAATGACTACAGTTCCTCGGTAAATTTGAATACAATAATACTTTACATGCGCCAATTTAACGACTTGGACAATCACAACATCAGACGTGATGATTACCGCCGTTTTGCAGTTATTCGTAATCAATTACTGCAATTAATGGGATGTAAATATAGCGCATGCAATATTGAGCTCACTGGTGTGTTACTGGCTTATGCATATCCAGACCGTATCGCAAAAAAAAGACAATCTGGCGGTTTAACCTATTTATTGACGAGCGGGCGCGGGGCATCATTGGCTGAATATGTTCCAATTGTCACTGCGGATTGGCTGGTTGCCGCTAAACTCGATGCCGGTGCTGTTGATGCTAAAATAATGCTTGCGGCAGCAATATCAGAAGATTGCATATATAAATATTTTACTGATCAAATCAGCACAAATGATGAAATAATTTTTGACAATGAAAAAAAACAACTATCATTAATAAAAACAACCAAGCTCGGAGCAATTACATTAAAAACAACAACGTTTCATAATCCAGATTCTATGACTTATCAAACTGCCGTTTTGCAGGTAATTCGTAAATATGGTTTCAAAATTGTGTCTTTTGACGCTCAGGTAATGAATATATTGCAGCGTTTGCAATATGCTCACAATAATTCTCCAAACGAATGGCTCGACTGGTCTGATGCCGGGCTGATAACACGATTGGAGGAATGGTTGATGCCATTCTTGAGTAGAGTGAAAACATTTAATGACGTCATGAATGTGAATTTTAGCACTGCGATAATTGCAGCTGAAGGATATGCGAAAATAAAGAAACTAGATAACGATTATCCAGAGCGCTTTACTGTTCCAAGTGGTAATACTGTAAAAATTGACTATTCAGGAAATGTCCCTGAAATTGCGGTTAAAATTCAAGAAATGTATGGATGTAAATTGCATCCGGCCATTAAGCATGGTTCATTGAAACTTAAAGTATCATTGCTGTCGCCAGCATCGCGCCCAGTTCAAATTACTTCTGATATTACCAGTTTTTGGCGTGGTTCATGGGAATTAGTCAAAAAGGAGATGAAGGGGCGTTATCCTAAACACTTTTGGCCTGATAGTCCTGAAAATGCAATTCCTTTGCGAAGTGGGCTTCAGCGCCGTGCCGCATCACCAGAAAAATAATTAATGCTCTATTAATTACGATTGGGGCTTTTGGCCCGTGCAGCCTGACAGGACTTGAAAGCTGGTGCTTGTCCATTTACTTTATTGTGAAGTTAAACAATAAAACTAAAGTTTTTCTGTTTTTTACTACTACTTTTGTGGCGATTGGTTCGCCATAACTATAAAATTTCTTTCAACTTCCTTGCCACCTTTTGGTTTTGTTATTAAATTCCCGCTGACTGATCGTCTATGCCAACTTGAGGATTCGAGGCTCTCTAGAATAAGCTTATCAGATGAGTTTTGACTTCGTATAACAGTCGTGCTCAAATACGCACATCTACAAAGACGGTATTTTTAAAACAAGACACCGTCATGCTCAAACACACACTAAAATCACAATCCTGCAATTTTACAGGATTGTTGTTAAAATATTTCAAATTGATGTTTTGCATGATTTCTTGAAGATTTTGACGATTTTAAGCGAAATCAAGCGTAGTAGCGTTACGCAAGATGAGCTTAAGGCGCCAAAAAATCGGAAAAGATGCAAAAATCTTAAAAAGTTTTGAAAATTGCTCTTGTATTATTAATATGCTGTGCTAAAATACGTTTAAAGTGTTAGTTCTCGTCGGTCTTTGCGGTAAACGGCCGCAAGGAGAAGCTAAATCATTAAAAGTAATGAGGAAGTGAAAAAAATGGCAGAAGACGTAACCAAAACAATGCCCTCGCCGGAAGTCAGAAATGATGACTTCGAGAAAAAACTCGATGTAATCGAGAAAACCATTAACAGAATTGACCAAATAAAAAGGAAACAATTCTACGTTAGTATTTTTGGAATGGTGCTGATAGTTCTAGTTATGGCTGTGTTTGTATTAAGCCTAGTAGATTTTGTTCGAAACTATAACTCCCAAATGTTGCTCGAAGAAATTTCAAAAAATTCCTCCATAATTACCAGAAGCCCTGAGCTTCATGCAGTTGCTAAAGATTTTCAAGAAGTGTTTATCCCGGTTTTCAAAAAAGAGCTACTAGCTTCATTTGAGGCCGGTTTGCCAAAGATTAAAGAGGACGTTTTTAAGTCTGCTCAAGAATTAGAAACATTCCTGCAGACCGATATAAGAAATAAAGTCTTGTATCGCCTATCCAATGCCCTTGCCAAAGTTGAAAAAAGCATTTTGGCTAAGCATCCTGAGTTGACAGCAAAGGATCTTGAGAAGGCTTTCAATGAAGTCAATACACATTTTATTGAAGAGCTTACCAATATTCTGGATAAAAGACTTGGAGAGGCGAAAGTTAAACTCATGCAGCTAGATGAAAGTTTTAGAAAATACTCAGATGCTCCTGAATATGCGGCAGTAAGAAAGTTGCCAGCGGGTGAAGTCGAGAATCTGTTATTGGAGTCATTCCTTGAATTGTGGATCTATCATCTAAATGCCCAGAAGGGTGCCTTGCCGGCAGTCGCATTTGTAAATAAGGGAGGGAAATAATCATGAGCATTAATGATAAAATTGAAAAACTGTACGATTCAGTTGCTAAAGAAGAAAAAAGTTTTGTTTCTTCACTGAATAAAGCTTTAGTTTTTTATCTCATCGTGATAATAATTCTGTCAGGATATACTATTTTCATTAATGTGAAAATTAAGGAACTAGCTACACCAACGAATTTAGCTGTTGCCTTAAATACTAAGATTAAGGAGTCTATACCGAACTTTGCGCGGCAAATAAAAGATCAGATGAAGCCTGGCGCAAAACAGTTGGCCGACCGTACGGTTGAAAGCGTTCAAGCTTTGGTGCCTCGTGTCACTGATATTGCTAAATCTCAGATTGAGCTTTATGTGTCCGAGCTTATGACTCAAGTTGAATCTGATCATCTCGCGGCAATGCAGCGCATATTCGAGGCTGGAGTAGATGAGACATTAAAGAATAAAGACATCATAAAAGATAAAAATCTTGGTAAGGCTTTGGCATCGCATATTACCGGGAAAATTGACGAAGAGTTAAGAAATATCATTAATAATGAGTTCTTTAACAGTATGGATAAATTCCGTAATGATATCGATGCACTTCGTGCCAAACCGATTGATAAGATGACGAAAAAAGAGTATGCTGAAAAAATGTTCATAATCTACTGGATCTCCATTGTGGAGCAGTCTAAGAGTGATATTGGCAGCAGTTCTTTTGGTGATGTTATTTCTATGTCCACGAAAGTATTTGAAGATGTATGCGCCAAAGCCAAATTGAGCGTTAGCGGCGCAAAAGTAATGGTAAAAGAGTGATTCTTTGATTCCTAATAAACCGGGACATTCGTGTCCCGGTTTTTTTATGCTTATCCTCCTGCTCAACTACTAAGCAACTACTATGGTGGATTTCTTGATTTAACGGATGACTGAGCACTGATAATACGTCAATCTGCAATGTTGTCTGCGTTAAGATTGCACGTGTGGAAGTAGCCAGAAATTATAAAATTGCGTTAAGAAGTTCTAATACTGTCTTATTTGAATTAGGGAAACGCAGATTAGGAAGGATTTCAGCCATGGGTTCGAGAACAAAGCGACGCGATGCTGCTTTGGGGTGTGGAATGATTAATTGCGGTTGCCTGACGATAAGGTCACCGAAAAGAATAATGTCAAGATCCAATGTTCGCGGACTGTTGATTGCGTGTTCTGCAGCGCGTCCAGATTCTAATTCAATTTTTTTACAGACAGCAAGGAGTTGTTCAGGCGTGTTCTGCCAAAATCCTGAGATGACAGCATTGATAAAATCTGGAGAATTCGGCGGGCAATCTACTGCAGCGGTGTTGTAATTGGACGACTTGACAATTTGCTGCAGGCCAGACTGTTTTAATTTTTGTATTGCCAGATCAAAATTTAATGTGACATTGCCGAGGTTGCCGCCTAGAGCGATAATAACATTTATCATAATATTTTACATTTTGCTGAAAGTTTACTCGAAATAATCATTTATCACCACTATATTTTACCTTGAGATTAGAATAAAAGCAATCTTTAGACAACGAATTTAATGAATAAAAAAAATAAAGTATATTTTCTCGGCTCCGGGAAAATTGCGGTACCGATACTGGAGCAACTGCTTAAGGCAAAAAGCATTGAACTGGTTGGGGTTGGAACACAGTTAGACCGGCCTTCAGGACGGCATAAAAAGTTGCATCCAACGCCAATTGGCGAGTTTACTGCCAGGCAAGGCATTAAAGTTGATAAAATCTCATCAGTAAATTCTCCAGATTTTATAGAGTATATCGGTGCGTTGCTGCCAGATTTTATTTTAGTGGTT
Organism: uncultured Victivallaceae bacterium; assembly: GCA_964542255.1. GTDB lineage: Bacteria > Verrucomicrobiota > Lentisphaeria > Victivallales > Victivallaceae > CAYMSF01. The sequence continues at coordinate 18,284 of CAZITV010000012.1, read as the reverse complement.
TCGTTTGGTCAGATATTAAAAAAAACATTGCTGAATTTGCCGCAGATTGCCTGTGTTAATATTCACGCTTCTTTGCTCCCGCGTTACCGTGGTGCATCACCGATTGCCGCAGCGATAACTCACCGGGAACAGTGTACTGGTATATGCTTTATGCGAATGGATGCCGGATTAGACACTGGCGATATTTATTGTTCGTATGAACATCATTTGGACGGCCATGAATACGCAGACTTGCTAGAAGAGTCGCTGGGATTATTGGCGGCGGCAAAAGTGGAGGTGGTGCTCAATGGTATCGCCGCTGATGCGTTGCGTCCTTTCCCGCAGAACCATGGTCATGCCACCATCACTAAAAAAATTCATAAAAATGAAGGACATTTAGATTGGAGTTTACCAGCAATTGATATTGAGGCTAAAGTGCGTGGATATTTCCCTTGGCCAGGTGTGTCATTTTCAATGATAGCTCATCAACGTGAAATTTCCCTCCGTATTACTTCTGCGGTAGTAAAAGTCGGTATGTACGGACAGCCAGGAGAAGTATTGCAGGCTGATAAACGCGGTTGGATAGTTGCCTGCGGTCAGGATGCGTTGGAAATTCACACTGTCGTGCCACAGGGCAAAAAAGAGATGCGCGGTGCGGAATTTTTAAATGGCTGCCACTTGGTAGTCGGTGATTTGCTCCCCTCCGCTTGGATTGAAATAGAAAAGAAATAATCTAAAACAGGGTGAAACATTATGGATGATCGGAATTTAATATTTTTTTTGATTGATTCTTTGGCTGAATATGAAGGCAGACTTAAACAACTTTACGCAACTTTTGCTAAGATGTTTACTGCAAGTAGCGATTTATGGGATTGGTTGTCTGAAGAAGAATCACATCACGAAGAGTGGATCAACGTTGCGAAAGATATTATCGGTAATTATAAAATTTGCCTTGACACCGGCACTTATGATGTAAAAAGTCTTGAAAATGCAATCAAGGACATAACCTGCAATCAGGAGAGAGCAGCAAAAGGCGAGATCAACGAAGCACAGGCATTAAAATTGGCGTTTGATATAGAAAATTCAATTTTGGAAAATAATGTGCTAGGGGTGCTAAACTGTGAAAATCAAGAAGTAAGTGAATATTACAAAGATTTAATGCGTGAAACCCAGGCACATCGTCAAGTAGTTCTTGACAGAATGAAAGAGATGGGCATTGGCGCGATTTGATGAGAAAATGTGAATGCAGAAAATAATTTTATCAACGTCAAGCCTGAGTCAGGCAGTCAGTGAAACCTGCCTGATTTTGAATAAAACAGGGGCTGTTGTCGCATTGCCGACAGAAACTGTTTACGGTCTAGTATGCCGCTGGGATGATAAAATTGCGGTAGAACGGATTTACCGGATGAAAGCGCGTGATGCAAAAAAGCCTTTGGCAATGTTTGCGTCAAATATAGGTGTGGCGCAAACGTATGGCGCCAGCAGATGCAGTGCTGCTGATAAGCTTGCTGCTAGCTTTTGTCCTGGACCGCTGACCATTATTATGGCGAATGAACATGGTGGTAAAATTGGTCTGCGCATCCCAGATCATCCATTTGTAAGTGCACTATTAAATGAACTTGGGTGTCCGTTGGCATCAACCAGTGCTAATCTTTCCGGCTCCCGCAATGCGCTAAATGCTGCTGATGCAGTTGCTGAACTTGCATTACTACCGGACTTGCTGGTTGATGGCGGAAATATTCCGGCAGGCACATTAGCGTCAACGGTAGTCGATGTGAGTGGTAAAGAAATTCAAATTTTTAGATTGGGACCGATTACAGAGTTAATGCTTCGCCAAGCACTGCGGGCGTAACAATAACGCACGATATTAATCGGAGATAGTCCAGCTAAAGTAACAAACTGTAAGTTATAAGAACTAATTTAAGTGCGCCGCTCAAGCAGATTATTGCATATTTAACGTATGCATCGTTAGTTGTTGGCGAAGAGAGTTGTTACATTGCTGTTCAATGATGTTATAAAGCAGAATTATTTGAAATTAAGGTTACATGGAAACATTAACAATTATATTTTTAGCTGTTGTGCAGGGACTAACGGAGTTTTTACCGTTGAGTTCAAGCGGTCATTTATTGGTGTTGAGCGAAATATTTGATTTGAATCCGGAAGATTCATCGTATATATCAATGGCGCTGCATAGTGGCACATTGTTGTCCATTATTCTGTATTTTCATCAGGATTTACTTCATCTGATATCGCGCGTCGGAACAAAAATATTGTTCTGTGTAATTGCCGGTACTATTCCCGCTGCATTTGTTGGTGGTTTACTATCACTTACCGGGTGGGATAAAATTCTAAGCTCAGAAGTAGGTATTACCGGAATAGGTTTTCTGGTAAGCGGTATGATGCTGCAATATGCCGGCAAATTGCCATTGAAAGAAAGCAATAATATGATAAATTTAAGACAGGCTTTTATTATTGGTTTGTGCCAATCATTGTCGGTGGTGCCTGGAATATCACGCATTGGTGCCGCATTTTACGGTGGGTTATGGCGCGGATTGGGAAAATTTGATGCTGCAAGATTTTCAATTATGTTGTCAATCCCGGTTATTGGCGGTATGGTATTGATGAAGATGATTTTAGCAGTTAGAGAAACTGAGCTTAATGTTCATAGCTTCATGAATATTAATTTGTCAATTGGTTTCGCTGTTGCCACAGTAACTGGATATTTGGCAATTGAGCTATTGCTTAAAATACTGAAATGTAATAAAATTAATCTTTTCTCAGGTTATTTGTTTTTGGTCGGATGGACCGTAATCGTATGGCGCATTATTGACACAATTAAAGGGTAATAATTATGGAATCAACAAACATCCTATTTTTGGGTGCAGGCAAAATGGCTTGTGCAATCGCCGGCGGAATGCTGAAGAGCGGGGTTAGTAATGAACGCATCTTAGCTTATGATATTTCACCTGTAGCTGTGGAAAACTTTCGCGGTTTGACTGGTGCCAATGCAGTTTTTGAATTGCCGGAGAAGGCTATTGCTGGAGCTGATGTTATTATTATTGCAGTTAAGCCCCAGTACTTGGCAGAGGCACTATCAGGGTTGTTTCACCTGCTGCAGGAAAGATTGATTATTTCTATCGTCGCTGGCGCACGTATCGCAATACTAAAAAAACTAACCGGTAGCGCAAAAATCGTTCGGGTGATGCCGAATACTCCGGCGCTAATCGGGCAGGGAATTTCAGCTTATGCTTTTTCTGATCAAGTATCTGAGAAAGAACGGGCATTGACCGAACGCATCCTCAATGCATTTGGTACCTGTTGTCAAATTAACGAAAACTTAATGGACGCGACAACTGGATTAAGCGGCAGCGGTCCAGCCTATGTATTTGAATTTATTCAGGCATTAACAGATGGCGGGGTAAATAATGGATTGCCGCGCGATATCGCATTGCGATTGGCAGCGCAAACTGTTGCTGGCGCGGCAATGATGGTTCTGCAGTCGGGCTTGCATCCGATGGAATTGCGCGACCAGGTAACATCACCCGGCGGTACAACTATTCGCGGGTTATCGGTACTGGAAGAAAATGCATTTAGCGGCATTGTTATTAATGCCGTCACCGCTGCAACTGAGAGATCTATTGAACTCGGCAATAAATATCAGGAAAAATATAATGATTAACCCGGAAAAATGTTTGAGTGTTGTTATCCCGGTATATAACGAAGAAAATACCATTTTAGAAATCATTGACCGGGTCAAGTCACGTCCCGAAACCGGAGAAATTATCGTCGTCAATGACGCATCTAAAGACCATACCCGTGAACGTTTGGAGTCAGTGAGTAAAGAATCAGGAATCACTATTTTGCATCAAACAGTAAATCAAGGCAAGGGTGCGGCAGTGATTCGCGGTATATCTCAAGCAACCAAGGATTTCGTGATTATTCAAGACGCTGATTTTGAATATAATCCTGCCGATTATCCTTTGGTGTTGGCACCGCTTATTGCCGGCAGGGCAGATGTGGTGTACGGGTCGCGTTTTATGGGGACTCCTGGTCAGGTGCGCTATTTTCGCCATGAAATGGGAAATAAGTTTTTGACTTTTGTTTCAAATGTTTTTTCTGATATCCATTTAACTGATATGGAGACATGCTACAAGGCTTTCCGCCGCGAAGTAATTCAGAATATTAATTTGGATTCATGTCGTTTCGGCATTGAGGTGGAATTTACTGCCAAACTAGCTAAATCAAGAAAATTGCGTATTTGGGAAGTCCCAATATCTTATAACCCGAGAAAATATGATGAAGGCAAAAAAATTACCTGGAAAGATGGTATTTCCGCACTCTACCATATTATTAAATACAATGCGTTCTGTAATAAAGCTTTTTTATACAAACGCCCATGGGACGAAATTCTGGGTGGCAAATAGCTTGCCACCATTGCATAATTGCAGTTAGCGCCATTCAGTTATGGCATCAACAGTAAGTTTTGGGACATGCAGGCGGTTAGCTTTATCTAAATAATATTTAACGGAGCCTGCACCGTTGATGTTTTCCATAATTGGCGTTTCATCCGGATATCCTACTGCGAGAAGGTATAAAACATTTGATGAATTATTGATCTCTAAAATTTTGTTAACTTCTGAGCGATTGAATGCACCCAACCAGCAGCACCCTAACTGTTGTGCCGCCGCCGCCAACTGCATTGTTTGAATCGTCGCTCCAGCATCCGCGTGAATGATGTATTCTTCATGTTGCGGTGCTATAACTGCGATAAAAACCAGCGGCGCGCTTTTGCCAATTTCTGGGTTGCGCATTGGTTTTACCAAGCCGCCCCAGGCGGTATGAGTAAAAATCTTGTTAACCAGTTCTTTGCTGCTTACGACGATGTAGCGCAACTGCTGCATATTGCCGGCCGAAGAACATTTTCGTGCGGCGTCAAGCATCTTTTTTATAGCTGCTTTTTTAACTTTAATCTGTTTAAAACAACGAACCGTACGTCTTTTATTATTTACTGCAAAAAAATCCATGATTCACCACCTGTTTTTATTCTGGGTACAAAAAATATCTTTAAAATTAGTTCAATCCATCAATTAAATATGTGCACGAATTATAGTGACAATAAACTATATCATAATTTAATCTATTGCAAACACTTTACTCAAACAATAAAATTAAAATCCAGTAACCTAAACTAAATAACCGGTACCGTAAGTTAACCACCTTGCACAGTAGGCTGGCGAATTATTTGCCGGAGTGTTCCAGTTCATTTTTTTCGTTTGATATCCCGTCACCGAGCATGTCAATTTTTGGAATATTGGGTTTGAATTGATCTAAAGTTTTTTTGTCCCGTTTATCTTGTTTAACGCTTGGCGTTACCAGCAGGCAAAATGACGCATTACTATTGAATGCACTACTTTTGGTGATGCCCATGTGAGCAGCATTAAGCATGAAAGTGCCATGCCAAGTAATTGGGGAGCGTAAATGTGGCGTCCAGTAGCCATCTTCGCGTAAATCAAATAATGCGCTTGACGTTAAAATTTTACCGTCTCCGGCAGCATATTCAACAACCTTAAACTCGCCGGTTTTTTTATTTACATACGCGGTGCGGCTAGTTTCAATGGCATCGCCGGCGAACAGGAAAAGGGCAACATTATCAGGTGGCCTGGCTTTTACCTGCATCGCAGCCGAAAATTGTTTAGCTCGCCGCAATGATTTACTGAGGTGCTCTAAAGCAATTTGCCGCCGTTGTTCTTGATCTTTAACGTCAGGCAGGAGAATTTTTAGGTATTTATCTTGTTCGGGATTCGCCAGCCCCCAATTCATTTTTATCCACACTTGCGGGTCAAAAATATCCACTTCTGCCCCGTTTGGATCATCATCGTAAAGTACCGAGCGGAACCCGTAAGTCGGCATCATTTGATAGTAGGTGGCAAATGTGCCTAGGACAGCCGGTGGATATACTGGCGTGCCAGGGGCAACCTGTAAACCATAAATTAATTCCTGACAGGTATCCAAAAAGCCGGCGTTAGGTGTTCCGACGATTAGTACTTTATCAATATAATTACTGCCTTTCCAAGTTATTGCCGGAGTTGAACCGTCTGCCGGCAAATCGGCATCGCCATAACGGAGATAATAACCTGCAAGCAGGCCACCCATTGAATGTGCAACAATATCAAACTGAATATCATAGTTCTTTAAACCGTAAAGTTTTTCATATTCAAGTTGGAGCAGTGCACGCTGCTTTAAAATGTATTCATGCAGTTTTGCTGCATTGTATGGCAAATCGCGCCGCCAGTCGTAATAATATGGATACAATGAGTAAAAGTGTTTGCCCGGCGGCAGCGGTTTACCGCACTGCACATAACCTGATTTACGTAAAATTGCCAGCAAATCTTCATAGGCATTTACATTCACTTGCAAACCCATAAATTGGATTTTTACCATCTCCAAAAATGAGTAAGGTTCAATTTTGGTTTCCACCGCATTCAGTCTGCTGCCGATAGACATTGTGCAGGCCAGTTCGCGTAAATGTTCATCACTATAACCAAATATTGAATCAAGAGGGTTAAATTCTCCCCATACGTTTGTGCCAGATTCCATATTGCGTAATTTAGCGCCAAGGAAACCGTGTATGACTATGACCGGGTTACGGGACGTACCTTCATATTTTACGCAGTGTTGCAGGATGTCGCCGCGAAGTGAATTATCAGTAACCTCTTTAGATTGATATGAACCTACGGATGAACATCCAACTATGAGCAGCGTGACGATTATGTCAGAGAAAATTACTAAATATTTTATCATAAAGTACCGTCTATGTCTCTTTGAGCCTGTATTATGCTCTCTGCGAAAATAATTAGTCAACTATAGTTTTAATGATTAGCAATTTTATAGATTAGCCATGCCCCGGTGAGTTGATAGATAAGATTGGGCAGCCACAGCAGATACTGCGGATAAATTTGTGGAAACATCGTCACCGATTCACAAATAATAATTGACAGGAAAAATAGCCCGGCGAGAATTACGCTCAAAAATAGTCCAACCGAGGTTTCGCGCCGCGATGTCCGGATTGCCAACGGCAAGCCCAGCAGCATAAATGCTATTGGTGAGAGTGCAAAGGCAATACGCTGGTTTAATTCCACTTCTAATTCGCAGGTATTGCGGTTTAGTCTTTTATCAATTTTAATTCTTCCCAAAAGTTCTTTCAAGGTCATGTATTTGGGTTTTTTGCTAATTTTTACCCGGTTAAATTCTTTGCCGTAATTAATGGTCATTTCGACGGTACGGTTATATATCCTCGTCTCCGGTTTTGATTTTTTATCAATAATAATGCAGTCTGTCAAAACCAGTGTCATCAGCTGCCGACCCTTGTCAACCAGGAATTTACCTTTAGCTGCGGTAATATCTTGTTCGTAGTTTTGACCTTTATCATCCATACGGAATATTTGAATGTCCTTGACTTCATCATCACTTATCTTGTCATCAATATAGACAATATTGTTTTCAAAATTTACTGGACGTCCAGGTTCAAAAATAGCCAGAGGCTGGTTAATCAGCGTTGACTGCATTAATTCCCGCGATTTTCCCAGTAGTGGAGGGCCGACTTCAACCTGTAAATAGAGGCAAAATGCTGTCATTACGAACGCAAAAAGCATAATCGGCGAAATAATCTGTAAAATTGAAATACCGCATGCACGCATCGCGGTAACCTCGCTGTCCGCAGATAACCTGCCAAATACTAACATCACTGCTACTAAAATTGCCCAGGGGAGGGTAAATGTCAGTACAATCGGTGTAATATACCAAGTGAAAAGGACGAAATTGTAAACAGGTACCCCCTGAGAAATGTAATCAAAGACTTTTACTAGACGAGCCCCAAGCATCGCAAAGGTAAGTATGCCTATCGCCATACCAAAAGCGATAAGAAAATTTTTAGTAACGTATAAATTTAATGTTTTCATTAATTATAGATTTTCTGCGTAAATATTGATGTACATTTCGTAATGTGTTTAAATTAGCTCCGAAAAAACTGAGCATAGTGCTGTATATCACACTTGCCAGATATCCCACGCACTGAAACAGGATAAACATATTTATGCCGCTGGTGTTATCTGTCCATTGTTACGCACTAGTTCAAGCTTATGCGAATTTAGCATTTTAAATGCCGTTGTCAAGTATTTATTTGCAATTAATGTCGTTTAGCGGCGGTAAAAAATGAGCACTACCTTTCGAATATTTGTCCAGCGACCAGTTTTATATATATTTTCAGATATGTGTTTACACTGCTGTTTATACTGTATTGCGAATGTCATTGCAGTGTGACACATTTTATTGAAACCATTATTTTTTGATTACTTTGCATTATTCATTATAAATGATATATTTTATGTAGCAGTAAATGAGCTGGTTAATAAAATGTTTAAGTGATCCTTTTGAAATTAGCTCAATTATCAAATGTATTGTGTTTTTTAATAATTAATCAGGGAAAATAATAAATGTGTAAAAGTTTTATTCTGGTCAGTGGAGCATTGTGCACCGCATTTTTATTCGGTTGCATGGCGCCTGATGTTGAACCGCAACAGCGAATCGTGACTGATTCACCCAAAGAAACAATGAGCAAAGATTTTTTTGAAGCGGTGACTGTTGAAAATAAAGAACTCGGTAATGCTAAATATTACCACGTTTTTAATAACTTGCCTGCCGCGGGTAATTATAGCGTCACGGTAGTTGAGCTTGACGCTGGCGGATCTTTAGCCTTGCGTCAAAATCCCAGTAATGAAATGATTATCGTCTATGAAGGCTCAGGTATGCTGAAAGTTAACGACACAGCGTACATACTGAAAAAAGGGCAATTTGTTTTTATTCCAGGCAATTCTAAACAATCAACGTTGAATAATGGTAATGGTGTCCTGCGCTATATTTCAATGTTCTCACCGGCATACGACAAAAAGTTAGAGGTAATCCTTGCACCACCACCTCCGCCTTTGCCGTTAACAGCGTTAAAAGATACTTCCCCTAGCGATGATATTAATCCTGTCGATGCCCCCCCTGCACCGGATAAGGGTGCCGTTAATGCCACTGAAAGCCTAATTGGAAAAACTCCGATGTCAGGAAAAAAAACAATTTTTAAGGACGTGCAGGGCTTGACCCAGCAAGAGCAGAGTGTGCCTTCTGTACCGGCTTTAAACGGCAATAAATAGTATGGACAATAAAACCTGATCTGCCAGTTGAGATCTCGGCTTGAAAAAACTATAGTGTCAACATTATTTGAAAAATCTTATGATGTCGTTGTCTGTGGAGGAGGGATCGCCGGTGCCGCTGCTGCAATCGCTTCAGCACGGTGCGGTCGTAAAACAGCACTAATAGAGAAAACAGTATTCCCGGGAGGTCTTGCAACCACAGGACTCATTTACATCTATCTGCCCCTCTGCGACGGGAACGGTACTCAAGTAACTTTCGGTATCGCCGAAGAATTTCTGCACGCGGCCGTCAAGTATGGTCCAGGCAATATTCCTGACTGGCAAAACTCTCGCAATGCAGCTGAATCTCAACGTTACCGCACAGTTTTTTCGCCAGCTTCACTAACTTTGGCGTTGGATGAAATTTTAATCAACGCCGGCGTAGAAGTTTGGCTAGATACTCTAATCTGTGCAGCCAATTCTGAAAATAACCATTTAAATTTTATCGAAGTGGAAAATAAAAGTGGACGTGGAAAAATAAATGCGCGATGCTTTATTGATGCCACCGGCGATGCCGATATCGCATATCAAGCCGGCTTGACTTGTCATAGTCAAGCAAACTCATTAGCAGCCTGGCACCTTGAATATATCAAACAAACTCAAATACATAGTGCTCTAAATAAACATATTAATATGCACATGCTTGGCTTCGCCTGGGATAGCAAACGTGAGACGTGTGGAATTGATGGCGCTGAAGTTAGCCATTTTGTCCTCGATGGACGACAAAAAATACGCGAACGTCTCCAGCATGAATATGCTCAGCTAAAAAATGACCGTAATTCGCTTTTCCCACTTGCTTTGCCGGCGATGGCGCAGTTTCGGACTACAAGGCATATCACTGCACAATACCGTTTGCCCAACGATAGTGCTTGGTCTGGCGCTGATGATTCTATCGGCATGGTTGCAGATTGGCGGAAAGCCGGACTCGTTTGGGAAGTCCCTTTCCGATGCATGCTTCCAGTTAATATCAAAAATTTAATTGCTGCCGGACGCTGCATAGATGCCGCCAGTGACGCTTGGGAGGTCATACGCGTTATTCCGTGCGCTGCATTAACCGGCGAGGCGGCAGGAACCGCCGCAGCGTTGTCGGTGGCTGCATGTACTACTCCTGATAGATTGGACATAAAACTTCTGCAGCAAACCTTAAGACTTAACCACAATAAAATTCATTTTGATGAACTCGCTGGAACGCGCTAATTCCAAGCCGTGTTTCAGATTGACTAACAGTTAATCAGCACTGATTGCGAATTGGTATAAACACCGACCGCGAATCAAATATTCCTATGACGCATTCGACCGCTTGGTTAAAAAGAACGTATCTACTAGTGACATCGTTGGTGTCACGGGGCAGCAACCAGAAAGGGCGATAAAAGTTATCAGTACGGCTGGCTGTATAAAGCAATGTCGTTTACTGAAAAGAATAATAACGCTTTCAGCCGGACTGACTACGAATATGTTATTGATGGACAGATTTCAGGTAGAACTGATGCTGACGGCAAATCGGAGTATTTTGTATGGTCTGGTATTGATTAAGCGCGACTCAACTAACTTTGTGAAAAAAATTTCATAAATGACGGCATCACAATATACCAGAAATACTGTGATATCCCGTCTGCTTTAAAATTGCCGAAAAGATTATTTTTTTCTAAAAACAATCCGACCTTTATTCAGATCATACGGTGACATTTCCAGTGTTACCTCATCCCCTGGAAGAATGCGAATAAAATTTAAACGCATTTTACCACTAATATGTGCAATTACCATATGCTTGTTGGGTAATTCCACTCTGAACATAGTGTTGGGTAGCAGTTCTCTTACAACGCCTTCTACTTTGATTACATCTTTAGACACGTTAAAATCTCCGGTTCGTTTTGTGTGATTAATACCATATGCTCGAAATGTGCGGATAAATTACCATCTTTTGTTTTCACCGTCCAGTGGTCAGAATCTGTAAAAACTCGGTGTGTGCCTAGATTTAACATAGGCTCGATGGCTAGAATCATCCCTTCTCTTAGTCTTGGACCGCGGAAAAAGGTTGAGAAATTTGGGACTTCTGGAGGTTCATGCAGTCTTGTACCGCAGCCGTGACCAACGTACTCGCGTACTATCCCCAGTTTGGCAAGTTTTGCAACTTGCTCGATGGCAATGCTGATGTCCTGCACAAATTTTCCCGGTTTTGCTTGTGCAATGCCAGTGTGAAGTGCTTGTTCTGTATAAGTAAGCAAATCACTTGTTCTCGTAGGTATATCCGGTCGTAACGCCAATGTTGTTGCTGTATCGCCTATCCCGCCTGCAAGTTTAACTCCTATATCGATGCTTACAATATCATTTGAACATAAAATTCGTTCTGGTTTACCGATGCCGTGAACAACTTCGTCGTTAACAGAAATGCAAATTTGACCAGGGAATCCACGATAACCTAAGAATGCGCTGATGCCGCCAGTTTGTTGAATCAACGTTCCAGCTAATATGTCCACGTCTTTTGTGCTCATCCCAACCTGAATCGTGCTTTTAAGCTGTTCTCTTACTGTAGCGGCAGCTTGTGATGCCAAACGTATGACGGCAATTTCTGATTCAGAGTGGATGACAAAATCTGCGGAATTGGCCATTAGCACAGTTCCTTTTTCAACAACTCAACAACTTTAGACTTGTCATGCTCATTTATTGTAAACAATAAACCACATTTTTTGTAGTATTCAATTAATGGTTGTGTCATTGAATAGAATACTTTTAATCTTTCAAGTGCGGTTTCGAGCGAGTCATCTGCACGTTGAAAGAGTTCGCCACTGCATTTGTCGCAACTGTCTGCTGATTTTGGCGGAGAGAATATTTTGTTGTAAATAGTGCCGCATTGTTTACAGGATACCCGTGCGGTCAGGCGTTTCAGTAATAATTCGTCATCAACATTAAAATAAATGACATTGTCGAGTTTTTTATTAAGAGAGAGAAGTGCTTCTTCTAATAATTCGGCCTGTCTGACTGTTCGAGGAAAACCATCTAATATAAAACCGTTTTCACAGTCAGGCTGTGCAAGTCTTTCTCTAACCATTTTTGCAACAATATCATCTGGAACTAATTCTCCACGTGCCATGATAGCAGATGCTTGTTTGCCTAATTCAGTACCTTTGGCTATTTCTGCACGGAGAATGTCACCGGTTGAAATATGTGCGAATGGATGCAGTGACTTTAGTTCTGATGAAAACGTTCCTTTGCCTGCACCAGGTGCTCCTAAAAAAATAAGATTTTTTTTCTTAAACATTTTTTTCCTTTTTTTGAATTATTTATTTTGACGTATGAAATTTATTAATTCTGATACTTGCAGTTCAACTTGTTCTCCTGTAAGCATATTTTTACAAATAACTGCTACGCGTTCCAACTCACTTTCTCCACAAATTAAGACAAATTTTGAGTTAAAGCGGTTGGCCGCACGCATTTGTGCCTTAAGACTTCGTTCTTCTACTTCTACGATGGCAGCAATTCCACTATTCCTTAGTTGCTGGGCAAGTTTCAAATTAAATTCTTTGGCTTTAAGGCCAAGTGCAGCCAAGTATACTGGACTTGGGTATGATTGCGGTGGCGGTACCATCAGTGCCTCTTGAATCATTAACAAACGTTCCATTCCTAGAGCAAAACCGACGCCTAGCATCGGTTTACCGGTTTCGGGCAAGAATAATTCATAGCGGCCGCCGCCAGCAACAGCACTTTGTGCACCTAGTCCTGGGTGGACAATTTCAAATACAGTATGTACGTAATAGTCTAACCCGCGCACCAAGCATGGGTCGATAGTGAAGTTTATATCCATTGAAGTGAGAATGTCACAAACACGTTTAAAGTAATCCTGCGATTCCTGACTGAAGGCGGCAGTGTATTCGGGTGCCTGCGAAACAATGCTTCTGCATTTATCAAGTTTGCAGTCCAGGACTCGCCAAATATTATTTTTTAATCTTTTTTGGCAATCTTGACACAATTCGCCTTCATAGGCACTAAAATAACTATAAAGCAATTCTTCAGCAGCTTTTCTGTCATTAATGCCGCCACGGGTATTGAGTAGTAATTTAGAGCCGGTAATTCCACAACTATTTATAAAGTGTAAAAGCATTGAAATGCATTCTGCATCGAGTTCAGGTGAAACTCTGCCAACATTTTCAACGCCGATTTGGTGAAACTGCCGCCGCCTTCCTGCAGCTGGGCGTTCGCCTCTGAACATCGGACCAAGGTAAAAAACGCGCTTCTCGTTGCCGTTCATAACGTCAGTTGCAAGTAGCGCCCGCATAATCCCCGCAGTACCTTCTGGTCTAAGTGTTAAATTTCTGCCGCCGCGGTCATCAAAACTGTACATCTCTTTTTGAACAACCTCAGTCTGGTCGCCAAGACCACGCTTGAAAATTTCTGTATATTCAAAAATTGGTGTTCGAATTTCACCAAAACCGTATAAAGAAAAAATATCTCTGGCGGTTTGTTCAAGACGGTGCCAGAATGAGACTTCTTCAGGGAAAATGTCTGCAGTGCCTGGAGGAGGATTAGCGTTAGCCATTAGTGTTACTCCAAGTTGCTTTGCATTTAGAGTGACTTAAAAAACTAGAGCGTATAACAAATGGTTCAATTGTGGAAAAAAAATCAATCATTACTTATTTAATTTTTTGGTATTAATTTTTTCAACTTTATCACGAAGCTCTCTTCCAGCACGAAACTTAACAACAGCACGCTCAGGAATAATTACTTCATTTTTCGGCATATTCGGATTACGTCCTTTTCGGCTTTTGCGTACTTTGATTTCGAAAACGCCAAAATTACGTAATTCAACACTTTCTCCACGGACTAATTCGTCAGCGAGCAAGTCAAGCGTTAGCTGTACAACCGCAGCAACATCTGATTGAATGATTCCAGTATGTTCTGCTATTTTTACAACCATATCACGTTTAGTCATTTTTTAAGTCCTTTCAGGTTAATATTTTATTCACAGAAAAAGTAAATAATAGTCAGCTTACTTAAGTTACCATTTATGTTCATTCTTGCAAAACCACAAATAATTTTTTTTGGTTTTTTTATTTTAAAAAAAATAAAAAATATAGTTGAATTTTATTCCTGGCGCATAACACAGCGTTTAGCTTGGCAAAAACTGGTTACTGACTATTTATAAAACTTTATTGTCTTTTGACTTTAAACAGATTGTAGCCATCATCAGACCAGATTAATTCAAGTGTCTTGGTGCCGATTAATCCGGCAAGTCGCCGGGCTAATTCCAGGTTGTCTCGATTATAGTTTTCTAAATGGTCAGGGTTAACCAATGATGAGCCAACCATAATATAATCAACTTTTTCTGTACATAAAATTTTGAATACATCGCTTGGCTTTTCAGGCACAGGCGTGAAAAACTTAGCCTGATAAAATGGGGTTGCAATAATGTATTTTCTAGGACAATATAAGCCGCGACGTTCAAAAATTAACATAATATTGGCGTTGTTTTGCGTTTTTTCTGCCAAAGCTCCCATGGCATTGATATAACCTTTGTCGCGAGTTCCTATTTCTAGAAATTTTGTTGTCCAGCTCGTAGCGCCAAATACCCATCGCCACGAAATATAGTAATGCCGGATATCAACCCACATAGAATTTGTCATAGTGGAAATAATAAGAACTGATGTCAATATGAATAGTTTCCAGCGCTCATCAATTCTAAAAAATGGCTTACAGCCAATCAGAAAAATTAAAAAAAACAAAGGTATAACGAATCGGCTCTGCTGTGAGCTAAAAAACCAGAAAAAATAAAAAAATATAATGGCTGAGATAATCCCAAAATTTCGCATTGAACAATTTGTCCGTAAATAAAAAATAATTACCATTAAGGCGGATAAGCATAAAAACAAAAATTGCCAACCTAATACGATGCCATCAAAAATTTTATCATAAAAACATAATAATATCGGAGCAGTAAAAAAACCATTTAGGTTTTTTATCCCATAATGGTAATCGCCCATGGCATAATGATATTCGCTCATCGCTATTACAGATGCGTCAGCTGTAAAAAAAGTTGCAAAAAAAGGATAGAAAGGGTTGCCCGTTGCCAACAGCGGCCGCAGATAAAACGGCAAACAAAATAAAATTGCAGTTGGCAGCAGTGATGCCAATGTGCAGAGTATTCTGTACCTTAAATCAATTAAAGGGTAGGATGCGGCAATAATTAAAATAATTCCAGCCACGCCCAATCCAGTTAATTTAACTGCCGCTGCGGCACCGGCAAAAATCCCGCAAACGATAAATATATTATAAAAATATCTGTTTGAATTAATTGTTCCTTTTAATGTCAAAAAGACACCAAGCAGATTGATTAATAAAAATGGCTCAACGTATGCTTCGCGCATCATCACTATGAATATTGGCGAGAACATAAATACGCAAATACAGATTAATGTTTTCCATCTAGCACCATACGGTTTTATCAACATATATGTTCCAGTAAAAAATATTAAATATGTCACCCAGCAAAGCATTCTTGGTATTTTAATGCCGCCGCACTCCATTGCCAGGCGAAATACTAAGTGAGGCAGAGACGGAAATGCAGAATATGGATTATCCGCGAATACTGCGACATCGCCGGAACGAATCCAGCGTTCAGGCAGAGCCACGTGATAAGTTAATTCGTCCCAGCAGTATGGATAGCATAATGAACTGCCTAGAGTAAATAAAAAGAGCAGACCTGCAATCACAGTAAAAAATCTGTTTTTATTGATAAAATGCCATAATGGATAAAGTGTTTTACTACTGTATGCCAATGCATAAATTGCCATACTGCCCATAAAAATCCAAATTGTCAATGGCGATAGTACTTTAAACCATCCTCCAAGTAAGCTGAATAATGCTAATAGATCAATTCCAATGGTAATGTTTACTAGAAACATCATTGGTTTGTTGCGCCACTCGAGTTTTAATAGTTTGCACAAAATCATTCCTGTGCCAGCCGCGGCCAACAAGAAAATAACCAATGTCGTTAACATCAGATACCAAGAACTAAGAGAGCTAAGATAATGATTCAATATATTCACCTATTTATTCGGAGCTTTTGAAATAATTCCATTTAAATCCCAATCGTGATTGGGTTGTCTTAATAAAATTGGTATTTGTTCGGCAGTCCATCCGCGCAGCTCAAGAACGTAATTCAGTCTGCTTGAGACAATTTCAATTTTTTTAGTTATGCCTAGTTGTTTTAAAGTTTGCAGATAATAATACCAATTGATTATACTTAAAGGAAAATTTTTTCCTTCCTGCTCAAAATAATAGATGGCTTCATGTTGTTGTCCAATAACACATAAAGCCTTCGCGCGCAAACCATTATTATGTACATAATTATCAAATCCAGTGTAAGGTTTAAGCATGTCAAGAAATTTAATGCACTGTCTGGCATTTTTTATATCATAAAATGCTATAAGGGCTGCCTGATAAATATTCTCAGGATTAGGTTTGAAGGCAATACTTAAGTCGCACCAATGCTTCGATTCCGGGATTTTTTTTTCATCCATCGCAATTCGGGCTCGGCGAAAACAATAAGAGCTGGCAATGTTGCGTCCCGTATCAATAAATGCCAAAACCAGAAATATAAATCCAAATGTAAATATAAATCTATTATGAGGTGTGATTGCAAATAAGCTTTTTGGCCGGATTATCCAGCATCGCCCCCAGAGCAACCCCATAACAGTGAGGAATATGATATTCAATGGCCAAACATCTAAAACTGTATCAACCATACTCATTACGAGTAAAAATACGTAGACAAATAGGAAAAGAAGATTTTTAACGTCATATTTTTTTTGTAAATATGATTTTATTGGAAATATCAACACTGTTATCCAGGCTGCCAATGCAATTACGCCATTTGCCGCGCAGAAGAACAGTAAGTGATTATGAGGGTTTACATTGCGTTCTGCTGCAAAAACGCTTAAATAGTATTCAGTTGGATTGTGGGATGCGTAACTGCTTTCGAACAATGGCTGCCAAATACCAGTAAGCCAATTTTCCCTGATTAAATCCAATGTTCCTCGCCAAAGATAAATTCTCACGTCATTGTCGAGGTGTGAAGCAATAATGTCCATGCAGTTTGAGTTAGTAACAATGACAGTACCGATTAATAATAAAAAAATAACTAATAAAATAAAATATCGTGAATTAATTTTATATATGATCAATGGCATTAAAATCAATGTTGATAATAATGCCAGCCATGCAGCCTTTGAATCACTTCTGTAGACGTAATACAGCGAAATAATGGCAATTAAAACGTTAAATGTAAAAGTAAATATAAGTGGTACTCGTATTTTTTTTGCTATTATTGTTATTTCATAGATCAGAAATGGCGTTGTTACAATCAGTAATGCAGCGTTCCAGTTCCAATTGCCGGTAATCCCTCTAAAAATGGCATTCGAAGATAGCCCCAGTGTTATTTGGATAAAATTTAGTGTCCATAGTAAAATTAGAAAATATGGCAATATCCGTGAAAAAAAAGTATGGCGTAAGCATACCCACAGTGGAATAAAAACCCACGCTAATGAGCTAAATAAATATTCGACTGGTAAATTTGGACTAGATAGATAATGTCCAATACAGATTAATGTGATAACGGATAATAACATGGAAGGAAGGACATGCTGAACAATAAATAATTTTAATCTGTGGTAATCAAAACAGCAAAATGATATTGCCAGCATTGTCAGTATTGCCGGAGTAATAGCCACAAGGCAGTTGTGCCATGTTACAACATAAAAAATACGCGGCACAAAAAGAGGGTAAGCAAAAAGGGCGAGCAATAGAAAAACTATTGGAAGCATCAGCGATAATGATTTACGTCTCAAAGTAGCTCCAACAAAAGTAGTGTCATAAATTTAATGTAATGCACTTAGGGTTAAGCACCTTGGCGTGATGATTTGATATTGTCAGAATTAATTGCCCCGGCATGAAATAGATACCTTAATATTGTATAAGATTCACCATGTAGAATATAATTTATCAGAATATTTATTCAAGCACTATTAACGGCAGCTTGCAATAAAACTAACCAGTGACAATAAATTAATAAAAAAA
>CAZITV010000011.1:0-32836 GCA_964542255.1 uncultured Victivallaceae bacterium | reverse complement strand
GAGTTTTGAAATTAGCTCTGATACCAATTCGCAATCATCGAGTGACACCCGATTGTTATTTGGCACCGATTTTTGCCATAAATTCTCACCTGATATTCATATCGGGCTTCTGGCACCATTACCAACTAGTTCTCAAAATTTCCATCGTCTTTGCTAACCTTTAGATTGCTGCTCATCATTAACTGGTGCAAAACTCAAGGCTTAGAATTGGTATTTTGCGGCTCTGCCGGGGCATCATGATTGTCGATTTGTTGTGATAGTTCTTCGGGGTTGCTGTTTTTTACCATTACGGTTTCCTGCAATTCCTTACTGGCGAAACTGAGATAGTCGTATAAATTTTTTACCGGCACATCGCCGATCTTTCCGGAGGCAGTGCCGTTTTTTTCGCCGCGTTTTGCCCAAATAAATGCTTGACGATAGAGTTTTCTGTCGATTGCCTGGGTACATTCGTAATAACAAGCCACGGTAACCAGTTTTTTGGCCTTCAGCTGCCATGCGGCATTGGCAGGGCTCTCTTCTTTGCCGGTTTTAGTTAGGATCAGTATTGAATTGGCATACACGTCCGCGGTATTGCGCGGATTATTGTTGTACGCCTTCAAAATATCGCGGTCTAGTTCAGTCAAAGTCTTCACCGCTACTACTTTCGAGAATATAACTGCGGCAGAAAAAATAATTAACGCGGCGCCGCAAATTTTAATAAAATTATTCATTTTATTGTCCCTCCTGATTGCCAAGGTCAATCCCGGAATTGATTGTGGACTTTTTTGCCGCAGTGTTTTCAACTTTTATGTTTTCGTTACGAATCGTTGAGTTCTTAATTTTTGCGCCGTTGAGATTGACGCCTGAATTAATTTTTGAGCCATCGCTAGCGGTATTGGTAACTTGAATATTGACGTTTGTAATACTGGAATCCCGAATTTCCGCTACTTCCGCTTCGATACCTGAATTGATTTTTGATTCATTCAGTGCCCGGTTATCAATCTGAATATTGGCATTGGCCAGCAACTTTGCATTGGTGATTTCCGACCCGTTTAAATTGATTCCCGAGTTAATTCTGGAACCGCCATCAGCGCTGTTATTGACCTGTTGATTAACATTAATTATCGTGGAAGATTTGATGGCGGCGCCACGGGCACTAACGCCTGAATTTATTTTTGACCCGCCCGAAGCTTTATTCTCAACATCACTGTTTGAATTATTGACGGTTGAATCGCTCACTGTAGTTTTGCCGCTTTGCGGCAACGCCGGCACAGTGCTGCTAAACAATATCAGCAGTGCCAATATTAAACCATTTTTCATCAGCGTCTCCAGATGGTTATTACTTTATGAAAAGAATTCATTATCGTTGGTATAACACTACACCGTAATGCAATTATTTTCAAATTTATACTGACCTGTAACGTAAAATGGCGCGGCGGCGGCAAAACTATTTTGAGCTTTTTTGCATATTTTGCGGATTTTATGCAAAGAAAAATGTTTTAAGAATAGACAAAGAGGCATTTTGGATATAATTTTAAGTTGAATTGTTCTATGTTAATTATGCCGGTACTTGGTGCCGATGCATTTAGCCATAAAATATAAACGAGTTTCGTGTATGGACAAAAATCGCCGGATATTGATTGTTGATGACCAGGAAGACCTGCGGGAACAGCTGGCCAAATTACTGGTGCAGTCAGGCAAAAAAAACCATACGGCAACACTGGTAAGCAGTATGCGGGCACGACTGATGGGCATCGAGGCTGTTACTGTTGCTGCAGCAGAAGAAAATGATTCGCCAACCTACGATATTGACACCACAGGACGCGGTGAAGAGGCGTTTGAGATGGTGCGGGCCGCTTTGGAAAATCATGCGCCCTATGCGGCCATGTTTATCGATATGCGGATGCCGCCGGGATGGGACGGATTGAAAACCACCCAAAAAATCCGGGAGATTGATAAAAATATTGAGATTGTCATTATCACTGCATACGCCGACCACTCTCAAGAGGAGATTGCCGCCACAGTTGGCTGTCCCGATAAACTGCTCTATATCAAAAAACCGTTTCAACCGGAAGAGATTTTTCAGATGGCGTTAGCGTTAACCTCGAAATGGAATAGTGATGAACGTGAGCGCCGCCAAAAGCAATGGCTGGAGAAATTAGTCCGCAGCATCCGGAAGGTAAAATTGTGTACTGACGTGAAGAATCTGCATTTTGGCGTACTAGACGCGCTATGTTCATACACCGAAACTAACAAAGGGGCTTTTGCCACTTGGGACGAATCTGCAAAAACATGGAAAGTTGAGGAGTCGCGCGACTTAACTCAAACTGAGCTAGACGAATTAATCAAACAATACAGCCGCCAACTTAGAGACTGCAACACTATCCAAAAAATTTCAACATGGTATTTTATCCCGGTAAAGAGTGAATCAACCGATGCAGTGGTGGTCTTGAGTGAGGTAAAAAACCATAACGACACAGAGTGGCATAAACTGCTGAACATTCTGCTAATGACCATCAACGAAGTGTGCGAAAGTGTCTCATCTCAACAAAATTTAACAGAATCAAGCTTAAAACTTGAAAAGTTGCAGCAAATCGCCATCCAACTGAAGCAGTCGGCAGAACTATTGTCGGAAAAATATAACGATATTCCCGAATTTAAGCAATTTGTAGAAAAATCAGATGAAATCGTCAAGTTGTTAAAAAAACAGGGGTAAGTAAAATGCAAATAAACAAAATGACTGTTTGTACTTTTCGCAAAATGAAACAGGCCGGCGAGAAAATTGTGATGATAACGGCTTACGATGCCCCCACTGCCAAAATCGCCAGTTCGTGCGGCGTAGATATCCTGCTGGTAGGGGATTCTGTGGCCAATACCATTCTCGGTTACCGCAACACGTTGCCGTTGACACTAGAGCAATCACTGCATCATTGTGCGGCAGTACGGCGCGGCAGCCCAAATGGATTCGTCGTTGGCGATATGCCGTTCATGTCATATCAAGCCGGAGCGGATCAAGCTGTGATTAACGCTGCCCGATACATCAAGGAGTGCGATGCCGACGCGGTTAAACTCGAAGGCGGCGCCAATTATGCAGCCTTAATCGAAAGAATGACTTCAACCGGAATTCCAGTAATGGGACACATCGGACTATTACCGCAGAAAGTACTCGCCGCCGGCGGGTACAAACTTACCGGAAAAAATCAAAATGAAGCAAAAAGCTTGATAAATGATGCGCAGCAGCTTGAAGCAGCCGGAGCATTTGCGATAGTGCTGGAAGGCATCGTGGCAGAAATTGCTGCTCAGATAACTGCCGCGGTTTCTGTGCCGACAATCGGTATTGGCGCCGGTGCCAATTGCGACGGGCAGGTGCAGGTGGTAACAGATTTGCTAGGCATCGGTGCAAATTATATACCCAAGCATGCAAAACGCTATGCGGAGTTAGACCAAATTATTACCGGCGCTTTTAGCGAATACGTAAAAGACGTTAAAAACGGTAACTTTTCTCCGAACGAAAAACCTTAATTATCCGACAACTTATTTTAACAATATTATCTGTTTATTTGCTTGTTATATTAGTATATTGAGCCAATTTTAAAACGCTTTTGAGATTTTTGTGTCTTTTTCAAGTTTTTGGTGTATTTTGCGTCTTTTTCCGGCTGATTTCAGTAATTTTGATTGAAAATTCATTAAATACAGGCTATGTTACAAATTGAGTTTTACACCATTTATTTACTAAAGATTAATTGTTTCTTTGGATTGCTATAAAATGAAAATATCCGGCTTTACTACATTGGCGCTTGCCGGCTTGTTGTTTTTTGCATGCGGATGTTACCAGTACACGCCGCCGCCGTTGCCTACCGAAGAAGATGTTTATACCGGCCGTAAGAAGGCTCTCACAGAAGAGCATTTCAACAGCATTTCAGTTTTGTCACTGGAGGATGCCCAGAAAATTGCTGTAAAGAACAATCCTGACTATATCTCGGTTTACCATGCGTTCAATGCCGCGAAAATGCGCTACTACCAATCTTTTGGAGCCTATTTCCCAACGGTGAAAGCTGAAAGTGCGTTTGGCAAGAACTACAACAACCCCAGCGGTCAAGTTAATTCCAATAGTCCCAATTCCAATTCATTATTCAGCAGTTCCGATATTACTGCGACTTGGCTGCTGTTCGACGGATTAATCCGTGAGATGAATATGTTGATGTCAAAATATGAGGCGGAAAATAAGAAAATGCTGGAAGAAAATTCCAGACGACTGCTGATGAACAGCGTTGCGCTGGCATACAATTCCATTCTATTGACCATCGAACAACAGCGCATCGCCCGTGCCGATATGGAATTTCAGCTTAAGAATATGAATGAGACACAATTGAAATACCAAGCCGGGGCGGTACCGCTCAGCGAGGTGCTTAACTTTAAAATTTTAGTTAACGTTGCCACCGGCAATCAAATTACCGCGGAGTATAAATATAACATTGCAGTTTACACAATGTCGGCGCTGATGGGTTTACCCTCAGCCAAAATTCCAGTGCATATCAAATTCCCGCCCATCAGCAGCGAAACAGAAAACCATTTGGCCTCAGTCGATGTTTATTTGGATACTGCCTTGAACAACCGCCCGGATTTAAAAGGATTTAGAAGTTTAGTTCAAGTGGCTGAATATGGAGTTTACCGCACCTACGGAGCATATTCCCCGACAGTTTCAGCCTACGGCAATCTTAGCTATGGCACCAATCTTTCTCATTATGGCGGCAACGGTACCGGCACCAATCCGAGCCATACTTATAGTAATAATGCCGGCTCAGAATTTGGTATTACCGGCGAATGGTTGATTTTTAACGGCTGGAAGCGTGAAAATATAGTTCGGGAGGCAAAAGCTGAACTGGCGAGGGCTAAATTTAATACCGCGTCTAATTGGATTAGTATTATCCAGGAGGTTCGCGGCGCTTATGACGGTTACATCCAGAGTGTAAAACAAGCGAAACTTTACGAAAAAACCCTGCTGCTGGTCATTAAACAACGCGATTTGGTTGAAGAAGAATACAAAGCTGGCAATACCGAACTTACCCGCCTGAATGAAGCGCAGCGCGACTTGGTTCAGGCTGATACCAATTTGGTGGGAGCGCTAGTCAATGTACGCAATGCTAAAGCTCAACTTGACGCATCTACCAATACCAACTTAGTTGGGGCAGATATCCCTTCAAATATTCCTGAAAACGTCGAAATTAATTAATCACAAACGCGTTTTTTGCGTTTATTTAATACCTGTGAAAGCGAGTACACAATGGAAACTATAGTAAGATTTGCCCCTTCACCTACCGGGCACGTTCATATCGGCAATATACGGACCGCCATCTTTAATTGGTTATTCGCCCGGAACACCGGTGGCAGATTTTTGCTGCGGATTGAAGATACGGACTTGGAACGTTCAACCCGGGCAGCAATAGATTCTTTATTGAATAGCATGGCTTGGATTGGCTTGAATTATGATGGAGCAATTTTGTACCAAACCAGCCAGCGGGAACATCATTTAGCGGCGGCAGAAGAGATGATTGCGGGGGGAATGGCATATCGCGGCGACGGCGACGCCAATGGGATGCGGCCGATTTTTTTTCGTATGCCATGGAACAGCAGTTTATCAGCAATACGTGAAGTTGGCGAGGCGGAATACGAATTGCACCCGGACACGCCAGTTACCATCAATGCTGGTGGAATCAATTTTGCAGTGTTGAACAAAAAAGGCACAGCGGCGCCGGCAGCAGCTTGCCTCGCCGGATTCCGGCAACTCAAGATATTCAAAAATAATGCTGTATGTTTTGAGCTGGAAAAAGCCATCGGCAGGGTTATTAACGGCGAATCGTTTAATTTTGAGAACTGCACCAAGATGACTTTCCTCAGACGGGAAGTTTATTATCATGATTTGATTAAAGGTGAATTGTCAAAACCGCTGGACAGCATCAAGGATTTAATCATTGTCCGTGGCGATGGCTCGCCGGTATTTCATCTCGCCAATGTGGTTGACGATATTACCCAGAAAGTCACTCATATTATTCGCGGCGATGACCACGT
This sequence comes from uncultured Victivallaceae bacterium, assembly GCA_964542255.1. Classification (GTDB taxonomy): domain Bacteria; phylum Verrucomicrobiota; class Lentisphaeria; order Victivallales; family Victivallaceae; genus CAYMSF01. Next base: position 26,788 of record CAZITV010000011.1, on the reverse strand, counting down.
AGAAAATACTTACCGCCATATTTTACTCTTTAATGCGCTCAATAAACCAGTTCCGCATTATGCGCACCTGCCAATGATTGTTAATTCATCCGGCAAACCCTACAGCAAACGTGATGGTGATGCTTTTATCGGTGATTTTAAAGATAAAGGGTTTCTGCCGGAAGCGTTATTTAATTACTTGGCACTATTGGGGTGGTCTCCTGGGGATGACCGTGAAAAAATGACCCCGGCCGAGATGGTTGCGGCATTCTCGCTGGACCGCGTCAAAAGTGCGCCGGCACAGTTAGACTATGCCAAACTGCTCAATATCAACGGTCAATACTTGGCAGAGATGGCTCCGGCCGATTTCGCCGCAGCCGCTAGGCTATTTATAGAGTCAGAGTGTTGGAGCGAGGATATCAACGCAGAATACTTTGCGAAAATTGCCAAATTAATGCAGTGCCGGACTAGGCAATTAAGCCAGGCAGTAAGTTGGCACTATTTTTTCTCAGATAATTACCCCATTGAAGATAAAGCATTTATCAAGCAGCTAAAACCAGAGGAAAACCGGAAGGCGCTGGCGGCATTGTCGAAAGAACTGAAGGCAGCTCCAACCATTGACCGGGATTGGATTCAAGCGACCCTTAGTACGCTTGAATCAACGTATAATATTGCTCATGGTAAATTTTTTCAGCCGGTACGTTTAGCCATCAGCGGTCTCGCTGGCGGAGCTGAACTCGATGAAACAATTTTACTCTTAGGGCAGGAACGCTGCGTCAGACGCATCAATAACGCATTGCAGCGAATTCAATTAATGGAAGAAGAGATTTAGTCATGTTGTTTAAAAAACGCAAATATTTTCACGTTTTTACCAAGGGGGCTGCAGAACTGAAGCAAGTTGCTGTTGCAGTGCCGTCCATCACTCAAGAAGTAGTTGATCTGGGCAATAATTTAATCAAAATTATGCAGGTGTTTAACGGCATCGGTTTGGCGGCAACGCAAATCGGAGTCAATGTGAGGATGCTGGCGTTAAATATTCCCGCCGATAGTGAAGAAAATTTTTGTTCCCCCGGAGAACTAATATTACTGCCTGAGATGCCGGTGGTGCTGATTAATCCGGAAATTTCTCCTGTTGGAACTCTAACTGGAACTCGCGACGAGGGCTGCCTGAGTGTTCCGGAAATTTACGGTCCGGTAACGCGTCCGATGAACATCCATTTACGCGGTCAAACGCTTGATGGTTATGTGGTTGATTGTGAGTGCTCCGGGTTGCTGGCCAGGGCGCTGCAGCATGAGCTTGACCACCTGAACGGGATTCTTTTTGTTGACCGCATGAACTTAGATGATTTGGCGGAAATTCAGCCGGAGCTGCAAATGCTTGAAAGCAGTGGTGCATCACGTAATTATCAACGAAAGAAATCCGGGTAACATTACAATGGGATTTTTCAGCATATTGTTCAAAGTGTGTTGCGGGACTGAAGTTTTTTTAAGTCTCTTGCGGCTTTCGTTTTGGAAGCCGCTGTTTCATCTTGCCATTTTATCAGTTATTTGCTCAATTTTTGTTACAATTTGCACATCATTTGCCCTGTTTGCTGATATAAAAACTGCCAGTCAGACGATCAATGAGAATTGCGGAGAAATTAATTTTACTGACAAAGGAATCTTCCCGGCGAACAACCCCGAGCAGGGCAGGACTTTTAATATAACAGAAAACGCCACATTGAGCTATCAAGGCAACTTGGCGTCAATGTCTAGCGACTTTGACTTGGCTACCGCGACGCGCGGTTTATTGTGGAATCCAGGAATGATGGCGGTCTGGTATAAAACCGACAATGGCGAATTCTTGTTAATTCCGATAATCTATTCTCCGGGAAAAATAACTCTATCGACCAAACCGTTAAACAAGGATGGTGTCATTGCTTATATTCGGGATAACAGTTTCCCTGAAAACTTGATACGGTTACCGGTCAAATCAATTTCAGTGCCGGCAATTATCGGAATGGTTAAATTTTATGTATTTTGCGCTTCACTGCTATTCTGCTTTATGCAGTTCTTTTTTCAAACACTCTTTCTGACAATAATCTTTGCGGCAATTTTTCATTTATTCTGTCACCGCAATATGATGAAATTAACGTTTAAAGATGTGCTGCTGCTGGCAATTTATGCCGGATTTCCTGCTCTGTTCATCGCATCATTTTTCCCAGCGTTCAGTTTACCGCTGGACTTCAGCACCGTTTACATCTTTTGTTTTGCAGTTTACTTTATTTGCATTATGTATCGGTTTGACCAGCAATTCGCTGCTGCCAATAAAAATACACGCATTGAAGACGATGACGAATTTTAAGGAATGAACTTATGGAAAACGTCGATTTTTGTCGTGCGCCGGTTTGGTATCCATCACTTTCAGGGCATACGTTTTTAACGTCATTCGTTAAATTACAGCAAAATGAAATCGAGCTCCTTGCCGCCGGTAAAGCGGAAGGCAAAGCGGTAGAAGATATTATTGACCGGATGCGCCAGCCGATGAACTCCATTCCCGGCAACTGCTTTGTCTCAGTTGATACAGTTTCTCCAACCGATACAGAACGGTTTAAAAATAAACGCGGCGCCGTGTTTTCTCCAGAGAGTGCTTGGTTTTTTCTGGCAAAAAGCCAAAAAGTTCGCCATGCCGCGGCAAACGGCAAGGTGGAATATGTTTGTATGAAGCCGTTCCGCCGTATCAGTCAGCCCCGTGAATTCCGTTTATTTATATATCAAGGCGAACTGGTGGCAATGAGTCAATATTGGCTTATAAGGCATTTTCGACGGCTAGAGGGCATAAAAGACAAACTCTGGAAAAAGGCTGAAAAGTTTTACTCAAAAGTTGCCTGGTCTATTCCAGCCAAAACCCTGGTTATGGATATTTACCTGACCTCGGATGACAAAATATTAATTATTGATTTAAACCCATGGGGTACCCCCACCGACCCGCTCATGCTGCGTAACTGGGAACGCGATTGGTCCGCCAAGCCCGGGATTGTCCTCATGCCACCACCTTGGCAAATCAGCGGAGAAGTCAACGTTTCTTTTTAATTGCACATAACTGAGATTGAGTGCTTAACAACGTTAGTTAATTGACACAACTCTCAATTAAGAATATGAATAAATTAATCGAGCGGGTTAAAAAAAATTGGTGCGGACTATGCTATGTCGCCTGCGGCATAATTATGCTGAGCGTGATGTGGTTATATATTGAACGCACAATAGCTTACCGCAGTTTGCTGCTAGCGGCATTTTTATTGATATTCTGGTTCGGCGGCAAAGCACTGCGCGTGATTACCATTTTTCTCATTACAGCAATGGTGCTGTTTGAAAGCCACTTTATTCTGCATTATCGTGCACTGTTTTGGGGTATTGGCGACGAAGTGCTGATTGCCGCGCAGTGGGCAGTGCACCATTACCATACCGAAATTACCAACTATTTAAATCTGATAAGGCCGATAGAATATGCCGGAATGACCGGCGCTGTCGCGTTAACACTATTTTTTGCAGTGTTTCTAAGGAAATCACGCCGTTCCCGCTGGGGTTTAATGGCACTGCCGTTTTTTCTGGCGTATTGCTGGTTATCATACGGTGAAGCCGTTTGGCGGTTTTATCAAAACGGCGAGAATGCGCTTAGGATGCGTCTGCGAGTCGATGCACACAAATTCTCCGCAGTTGACACCGTGAACCCGCAAAAAAGTTTAATGCTGCTGGTAATCGGCGAATCTCAACGGCAAGACCACTACTCCTACCTAATCACCCAAAAATATTCGCCGCTTCTGTGGCGTGCGGAAAAAACCGGGAACTTAATCTCCTTTACAGATATAACCACTCACGCCACCAAAACCTTACAGGCATGCCTGGTACTGCTTACCCGCGCTTCCACCAAATTTAATGCGAAGAACTTTCACGAAAAATCGTTAATTTCTGCATTTAAGGAAGCCGGTTATACGACACACTATATCACCTATCACCCGGCGCTGTCAGCCTATAATGACGGACTTAATGTAGTTATATCCGAAGCCGATTACTTTATTAATCATGCTGCCGAGAACCGCATCACCAAAAATTTTGATACCGGGATGCTGCCGTTTGTGAACAAAATCATCAAGGAAAATCAAGGAAAATCATTAATAATAGTTCACACCATTGGGCTGCACTTTCCTTATTCAATCCGCTTTCCAAAATCATACGAGCTATTTCAACCGACAACAAATAATGAGGCGAAATTTGAAAACCGGGCGATGATAAAAAACAATTACCGCAACGGGATGTTGTTTAGTGGCAGTTTTCTGGACAGTTTAGCTAAGCTGGTCAAAGAACAGGATTATCCTGCCGCGATGGTGTTTATTTCAGATCATGGCGCATCGTTGTTTGATGATGGGGTAAACAATTATTTGGGTACCTGCAAAGGAAATTATCATGTGCCGTTTTTTATTTATGGCACAGATATCTTCTGGCAATGGCGTGGCAAAAACGCAAAAGAAATGCTGCTGCAGAACCGGGATAAATCGCTCATGACCGACTATTTTTTCGATACCGCGCTTAGCTTGATGAACATCACCTATCCAGGTTTCCGCAATCAATATAATCTATGTACAGAAAACGCCGCCAATGCAAAAAAACGCAAAGTTTATATTTGGAACGACCTTGTTGATTATGATTCATTAGCTAACGATGACGAAAATCTCAACCTTTTGCCAATTCCGTAAACCTGCTGAGATGTCATACCAGTTCGTTCAAATTGAGACGCCCGCCCGATCGCTCATGGGTATCAGTCTATTTTTAATTTTTCAATTATTTTCCCGGCCAGCGTCAATTTCTCCGAGTCATCAGCATATTTTAAATGACGCCAATTCCAGTGGAATCCATCCTCAACTCCCCGTGGAATGACGTGAAGATGCGCATGCATCACCACCTGTCCAGCGCACTCTCCATCAGCAAGATGCAAATTGTATCCGTCGCAATCCAACGCGCGTTTTTGCGCAACGCCAATTCTCGAGGCAACTTTCAGCATTCTTCCTGTAACATTTTCTGGAATCGTAGCAACGCTGGCGTAATGTTCTTTTGGAACAACTAAAATATGACCCAAGTTAATTGGCGCAATATCCAAAAACGCAATAATAATACTATCCTCATAGATTACTGCCGCAGGAATTTCACCGGTGGAAATTTTACAAAAAATACAATTGCGCATAGCTTATTAATTCCTTTTCGGATTGTTACGGTTAGCGTTAAACATAAATCTATCTGGTGACAGATGGCAACGGTTCTACCGTATTCAATTTCTCTGCCCGTTGTTTTTTTATAAGATTCGTTGTTGCCGCAATAACGGCGAAGACGAACATTAACTGATAGAAATTGCAGGATTGTTTCAGCACCCATTCCAGCGTAGATTGAACGAAAATAGCCGTCAATCCGCCAAAAATACCAATTGCAATGTATTGGTACCGATTGTTTGCCAAACGAAATACATTCAAAAAGTTTTTGAAATAAAATGTGAATATGAAAATCAGAAAAACAATCAGGTTGTGCCATCCGGTTTCAGCGGCAATCATCAAATAGACGGTTTCTACCAAACCTTCTTTAAAGTCTTTTGAATAACGGCCGCTGCTTAAATGCTCGCTGTATGGCCATGGCTTATTGACTTTTAGCCCGAAATTATTCAAACCAATTCCTAAAGTTTTGTCGTTCGCCATATTAATCGCGGTAACAGCCAGATTATAACGGGTAATACGTGAGGCTTCCGGGGCAGTTTCAAATCGTTTTACAATCGAGTCAACCATAACCAGCATCGCCACCATCCCCATGAACACCATAATAGCAGTAACCACGAGTTTTTTTGCTGCGAACCCTGATGCATAGGAGATAAACATGATCAAACATAACCCGCCAATATAACAAAGCATCCCAGCCCGGGATAAAGTAAAGAATACTATCAGAGAGCTAAAGCCAAACATCATAAAGATTACTGCTGACCAAAAAAAGCTTTCCTTTTTATTGAGCAATTGTCCGAACATCAGAGAGCCGAGAATCGTCATATACATACATAGTGAGTTTTGGTGCGGCAGCGGTCCGTGAATTTGATAGATTCTCTCAACATATTTCTGGTACACCGATATAAAGAAAATATAGACAATAATATAAGGCAAAAATTTAAACGCCAATTCAATACGCTCAAAACTGTTAAAGTAATTATAGAGCACCCAGTAGTAAAAATACATGCGGATCATTTTCCAAATTTCGAATCCGGAGTATAGTGCTACACCAGAATTTACAATGGAAATGGCGCTAAAGAAAAGGAAAATAAAATATAGCCAGGAGCCAGGCGGCAAAACTGTCACCTCAAAGTCTCTGCGCATAATCAGGACGAAAAATAGCACCAGCGTGGTTAAATCCACTAACCCAACCTCATATCCGCGGGATGTGCCGCGATAAAACTGAACCGAGACGAAGTTGATGGTTTCCTCTAGGCGGCAGGTGAAAAAGATCATCATAAAGAGAATTATTTTTTCACCAAGTTTGGTAGAAGTGCCCAGCATTACGCCAAGCGGCACCATGGCAAACAAGCAAATAAAAAAGACAATATATTTATACTCGGATATTCCCATAAGACCTTAGCCGATAACGGCAGTTAGTACCACAATTCTATGCTAACACCAATTCGTTCATTGATAGACCGCCCGATTAATCTTTGGCGCCGATTTTTGCCATAAATCCCCGTACGATACGGCGTGCAGCAGAGCTGTTATAACCAGCAATGACGAAAACAATTATTAATTGCCGTTATTGTTAACCGAAACGGAAGCATTGCCGAACGGACCAGCCATAAGGTTAAGCGCCTCAAGTGTCGGCAGGATTTTTTCCACAACTTCGTTATATTTCGACAATCCCCCCTTAGGGATATAAATGATGTCATTAGCTTGTAATGGGAAATCCAGTGCGCGGCCTCTTAAGACCATATCAACATTGACTTTATAAACTTTGGGCTGCACTAGTCCGCCGCGAATTACCCAGGCATTTTCCGAAGCCGTATCTAACAGACCGCGCGAAAACGTAATGGCATTGAGTAAAGTAAGCGAATCTTTGAACCCAAGATAGCCTGGCACTGCTACTTCACCGATAATATATACTGACTGGTTCATCGAAGATGGAATATAGATATAGTCGCCGTTACGCAGCAAAATATTGTGACGAAAGTCACCTTTTCGTATCGCTTTTGTGAAATCAATCGGCAGAATATTGCCGTCACGCACAATATATGCCCCGCTTAAATCCGCCATTTCAACAGTATCGGTGTCAAAAATCCCCGTAGCAAACCCCTTGGCGGCAGCGATTGCATCAGTAATCCGGGTATTTTCTTTCAACGAATAACGCCCTGGTCTCGACACTTTACCCGATATAGTGTATGTAGAACTTTGAATTCGCAACGCAATCAACGAGATTTTAGGGAAATGAATAAATTTTTTATACTTACTTTCGATTAGCTTAATTGCTTGTTCAATGGTTAATCCGCCAATTTTCACTGGTCCGATTAAATTTAAAGCAATATAGCCATCCGGGGTAACCAGCAGGCCTGTGGCATTTAATTCCTCATTATCATAAATTTTAAAATCAAACTTATCTCCGGCTGCAATAGTGTAAGCCTCCGGCGTTACAGTTTGCAGCGCGTCAAGTTCTGCATCAACCTGACTTTTAGTTTTTTGGATAACGTTGACTTCCTCGTACGCTTGAAGTTTGGCCGGTGCCAGTGGTGTCATCGGGTCTTTATCCTGGTCTTGATAGGTACAGCCGGAAAGCAGTGAAGCGAATACAGCTATTAACATCAATGGGAAAGTGATGCCATTTTTCAACATACGTTATACCCCGTATTATTATTGCAATGCTTATGCTTTATCATAGTAAACATTGTCCACACTGTTCAAGACTCCGCCGATTCTTTCACAATTATGTTCTTTCAAAAATGAAACACATTTCAGCAGCTTAAATTTATCTGAGCGCTTAAACCTGGTCATAACCACCGTCAAAGTGGCAACTTCACAAATACACGCAAACAACTGCTCATTCTTGTTAAAATCAAATAATTCCCAGTATATATAATCATACTTTTCGCGCATTTTGTCAATAAATTTTTTGAACATACCTGTATCGGCCGGCGCGATATAGGTAAAATCATCGAGGAGGAAATAAAGGCGGTGTGAATTCTCCGCGGCAAATTCCGGGTCGAATTTTTCATCCTTGTAAATAAAATCGTTAATCACAAACTTAACCAGGTTTTTGGATACTTCCTCCGTCGTCGAAATATATAATATCCGCTTATCCTTCGGGTCAAAAAGATCAATAATTTTCCTGATAATAAACGTTTTGCCAGTCTTGCCTTCGACATCTCCTACCGCAATAAACGGCACTTTATCCTTGCCGGACTCTGCCGCCTCGGCAATGCGTTTATAAATAACCTGAATTGCAGAATAAAACGTTTGCAGCTTTACCTGACTGATAACCGGCAAACTCCCCAGCATTTTAATCTTCAAAACGTTTTCTATATCAAATCTGGACTTTATTGTAAAGTTAATCAGTTCAGACAGCATAATTATCAAAAACGCGATAACAAAACCCACAAAACCACCGATTAAAACGATGATACGGCGCTTCTTGGTAGATGGGCTGGCAGGCGGCTCCGCACGCTCCATAATCGCAATATCACTGACATTTGACTTAATGGCAAATTTCATGGTAACAATAGAATTATCCACTTTCTTCAGAAGCTCGCGGTTTAATTCCAATTGCCGCCTGATTTCTAAATATTCATTTTCCACTTGGGATAATTGTCCAAGCTCGCTCCTTAGTTTTGCTATGGCTGTGTCAAAATGCTTCATACTCTGCGTCAAGGCGGAAAGCTCCGCCTCGGTGCGCATCCGCTGGTCTTCGAGTGATGATTTGGCGCGGTTCCCGCCATAAGTAACTCTGTCTGGAGCTTTGGGTGTATCCTGATTTGACTTAGTCTTCTGTTTAATAAACTCAATTTCAGACATCAGTTTCTGCACGCGCGGATTTTCGTCGGTGTAGCGCTGCCGTAATTTATACAGTTGAGTCTGAAGTTTTTCTACTTCTGCGGTGCTAGTCGCGCTGACGGTGTAGGAGAGCTGAATCTCATCTTTCATATCTTTAATATTGTCTGACAAATGAGCAAGCTTTATTTTAAGCGATGATTCCAGCATCTTGGCTTGAATATACTGCAGTTCCAGCTCATTAAGCTGTTTAAATTTGCCTTCTGACTCCGAAGTAATCGAGATGATTTTATATTTTTTTAGATATTCATCTTTCTGGTCTTCCAGGGATTTTATTTTTTCCAGAATTGAGACTTTGCTGTCAGAAAAATAATCGTAGATTTTCTGAATTGAACCATTTTGGGTTTGAACATACTCATCGATAAAAACCTCTGCCAAAGTATTGGCAATATTAGCCGCTTCTGCCGGGGTGGAAGCGCTGGCAATAATATTAATGATGTCTTGATTATCCTCCTGCACTTCAACAACGGTTCGGCCATAGAGTCCGCTAATGGAGGTTTTCATATTCAATCGTTTAATAATTTCACGCATATTCTTGCGTGTACGAATCATTTCCATAACCACTTTGGTCTCAATAGGCTTGTAAACATTGGGCATATCGCTCTGTAAACGTTCCATATTAGTGTGGCGAAACATCATACAGCGGGCAGTCCAGGTTTTTTTCTTGACGTAGGATACATAGCCATACGCGAGCAGGCTGGTCAATATCGGGAAAATTATCAGCAGGTAAAAACGCCGCCTAATGGTAATAAGCAGAATACGCAGGTCGTATTTGAAAATATCAATATCGACGCCACCAATAATTACTTCATTTTCTTGCTTTGTATCTATAGCCATATTTTTTCCCTAGTTAAAGCGATTCCACAAAAAAAGATATTTCTTTAAACAATCTTCGCAAACGCTTCCCGGGCACAATCCCGGCACTACTGAAATATACTTACTTTTATCACAAGAATCAAGAAAAAAATCAGGGAAAATCACAAAAAGGCGCGAACGCGGGTAGCTGCTGCACCATTTAAGGTTAATTTTGCCTCGGTCAACCACCAAAATGTTCAACAGTAAATTTTTAATAACGGCGCGCCAGGTAGCATTGCTGGGGAATAACGGATTTTTAAAGAGGCGCTCCTGCAGCTCCGCAAATGTCAAACTTGTGGTGCCTAAACAACGATTAAACACCAGCAGATAAAACCGCGCAAAAAATTCTCTTGCCTGGACCAGCATTGCCGGAAGAGATTCTGCCGGCGGCAGCTCAGGACGCAGCTTAAAGTCAATAGATGCCTGGTATAACGTCACAAAGTCAGCTGTCTCCGGCGACTCCTGATAATTTTTCATCAACTCCGCCCGCCGCCGGTATGAACTAGAAAAAGTATGCTGCAATGCAAGGAAACAGTCACCGCTGGCCATAATTGATTTCCAAATATTTCTTGTAATAAAATCAATATCAGCCGCAGCCAGTTTGTCCTGCCGCAAACGTTCTGCCGCCATAATTAATCCAGTTCCGCGGTTCAGCATTAATTTTGCCAGTTCTTCCAACGGCAACTGGTTCAAATCAAAACCCGGGAGTAATTCGAGAATATTAGCCTCTCCATAAATAACCAAATGCGCGGATTTTAACTCCTGCCACATCATTGTGAATTGCTGCCGCGGCAGCTCAGCACGGTTTTTTACCGGACTAAAATCAACATCAATACCAACCTGCCGGGTCAGTTCATGTCCGAGAGCCCTTAGCGCGATATTAATCCGGCGGCGGGTCAAATAACCGCAATCTGCAGTGATAACGAAAAAATCAAAATCGTTGTATGGCCGCATTGTTCCATCCGGTACTGTAACCACTCCGCCTTCACCTCTGCCATAACCGCCGCCAAGAATTATCGCGGCAATATTATTTGCACCGGCGGCCAAAACTGCCTGCTGTGCAATCTTCTGTACCCATTGGTCAATGTATGCTTCGAACTCTGGATTGCCGTACACTGTATATTTATTGCTCACAAATGGTATTTCCCGGTTAAAATTTTCATGCTTATCTGCAAATTAGTACTTGCATCGTGAGTATCACTATCCAGAATAACATCCGCGTGCTTCATACCGGGAGCAATATAAAGTTCATGCATAGGACGGACTGTTTCCCAGTACTGGAGAATAATCGCGTCAACGTCCATGCCGCGTTCCGCGCGGTCGCGGCGAATACGCTTAATCAGGCGCAAATCCGGCGGACAATCCATAAAAAAACTAATCGAAGCCATTTGACGCAGCTCCACAAAATAGAGTGCAAAAATACCCTCAACTATAATAAAATCCGCGGGTGTTATCATTGCGCCGGTATAACTTATAGCATGAGTTTTAAAATCATAAGACTGCCGCGGTACTGATTCACCGTTCAACAACTGGTGCAAATGCTCCAGCAGCAGTGGTGCATTGATTGCTTCAGGACAGTCAAAATTGTATTTTTCTAATTCTGCTTCGGTTTTTGCTCCGAGGTCTTTGTAATAGTCGTCCATAGCGATTTTTTCTACTGAAGCTATCCCGGACAATGTATGGAAAATATTTTTGCCCAGTGTGGATTTTCCGGAGCAGGAACCGCCCCCCACCAAAATAATGATTGATTTTTTCTTGATTTTACTCATTGATCTGCCGGAATAATCGCTGTACCATCGTGTAAAGGATAATTTTCAGGTCAAAAGAAAGACTGCGGTGATGCGAATAATAAAGTTCATCGATTTGCTCCTGAAACTCTGCTCCGCGACCGTCAACAGTTTCAGCATAGTAAAATGCCGCTGGACGGTACGAAGGTAATTCGTTGAGCAAATCCATTTTTTCGGTTGTCGCCGGTTGCGGTCTATTACCGACAAGAAATAGTTTACCACGCAATGCCCAGCAAATCAAATTCATCTTGTCCAATGAAAATTTAAAAAATAATTTATTGACAAAATTAGAGGCTGATTTTTTATATACAGTGCATGACAGCTTTCCGCCGGAGGCGCGATTTGACCAAAAGTCCTTAACCTCATAATGCAGCTCAATAAATGGCCCCAGCAGCAAATACAGCGGCAACTGCATTAACAGCAGACCGGCACCGGCAATCCAAAATACCGTCAGACAAAAATATTCACTAAAAATCCGGTCGCTTATTTCAGAAAGCAGAAAATTATCCACAATATCCAGCACTTCTCCAGATACAGGGTCTATTATTCTGCGTTTATAAATAATTTTATTGCTGATTTCCAAGTCCGAACCGATATAAGAATCGCCATAAACAACGGAATCGCGAATTGTGGTACGGGTGTCAATCAGGCTGTTATCACCGATTATAGCATTGGGTCCTATTACCGAGAGATTTTTGAGTTGGATATTACTGCCGAAAATAACTGGTTTTTCCACCACGCAATCGCGCATAATTTCAACGTTTTGTCCGATAAATACCCCTTCTTCATTATTGTAGCTCGGCATAATGTACTTATCGGCTTCGCCCTGACGGATCATCAGCATATTTAAGCTATAGAGACTGCCAACGGATTTTATGGTAGTCAACCTCAGCAGCGGATCATTAAAATCTTCAAACACAATAGTGTTAATTTTATGTAAAACACTGTTTTTCTGCAGCAGAATCAAGCCGTTCATATCAGCATCAACAATCTGCCGGTCCAAACCATTAGCAAAAAATTCGTAGTTAGTCACCCGCTTGTTGTATTCAAAAAAAACAAAGCCGTTGATAATCAGCAGCGTATCACCCGCCAAAAGCAGACGGTTACGCTCAATAAGACTGTCCAGAGTTTGATTTGGACGGCTGGAACCATAAGTGATATTTATATTCCATTTCGCTCCGTCGCGAAAATATTCCTCTGTTTGAATCTGCGGATCTTCAGAAACAAACCTAACCTCACTAATGCCGCAGATTGAACAAAACTCAATGTAATATTCTAAAAGCGGTTTATTGGCAATACGAATCATGTACGGCGGCATATCAAAAAAATATTTTTTTGTCCATTCCGTACTGGAACTTCTACAATTAATCAGACATTTCATACTCAAAAATCCTCGTTTAATAGGCGCCTTTGCCAGTCAATACCGCCGGAATAGTGCGCAGCAGGATAACAAAATCTTTCCATAAACTCCGGCTTTTGATATACTCCTTGTCCAGCTCAACTTGCTGTCTAAATGGGATATCGCTGCGTCCCGAAACCTGCCAAATACAGGTGATACCCGGAATTACGTGCAGCCTTTTGCGTTCTTCAAGAGTATATTGTGCCACCTCTTTGGGCAGCGGCGGTCTTGGTCCAACGAGGCTCATATCACCAATCAGTACGTTAAACAACTGCGGCAATTCATCGATGCTAAACTTACGAATAATGCGGCCGACGCGGGTTATTCTGGGGTCGCGCTTCATTTTGAATATCACGCCGTCCTTGGATTCATTCATTGACTTGCGCTCTTCTTCGCTAAAAACATAATCAGTTCTCATTGATCGAAATTTGAAGAAATCAAAATGACGACCGTCTTTGCCGACACGCTGCTGCTTAAAAATAACCGCACCGGCGGAATCCAGTTTGATTAAGACAACTGTAATAATAAACACCGGAGACAACAGTAAAATCAAAATTAATGCCGCTATCGCATCTACGGCACGTTTAAGCACATAACTCATTTTAATCGTCGTCTCCCACAAAGCCACCTTAAACTTGATATAGGTGTTCATTCGGGAACGTCCGCGGTTGATGAGTAAATTCATCAACTCTTTCTCAATATTATGCTTCATTTCACGCATCAAAAATTTATTTCCTTACATGCCGCCGCCAAAGAATCACCCTGACCACAAATAACGGATTGCCGACAAAGTATCGTTTAAACATTCTTGACGGCTCCATCAAGAAACGGAAAAACCATTCCATGCCGATTTCACGCATCCACTGAGGCGCGCGTTTGATATTGCCGGAATAGAAGTCAAACAGTCCGCCAACGCCCATAGCTATGCGGCAGTTCAACTGCTCAAAATTGCGGCAAATCCACTCTTCCTGATGCGGCACGCCAAACGCAACCAGCAATAAATCCGGATTTGCACAGTTAATTTTATCCACAATTTTTTGATTTTCTGCATCGCGGTCAAAATAACCATGCTGTTCACCACATATAATAACACCAGGATAAAGATTTTCCAGTTTTAATTTCATCGCCGCCGCAATTCCCGGTTTACCGCCCAGCAGAAATATGGAAAAACTATGATTAACTGCAGCCTGAACCAGGAAAGGCAGCATATCGGTACCATTAACATTTTCGCGCAATGGCGTCTTAATCATCTTGCAGGCCAAATGCACGCCGATACCGTCTGGGAAAATATAGTCTGCATTTTTCAATAGTGCAAAATAGTTATTATTATTTATTGCTTTATTAAAGCAATCAGGGTTGACGAAAAATGCTTTTTTACGGGTCCCGCGGCGCATATCATCCACCATCGAACCTACTGCGTCGCGCATCGTCAAATTTTTGAATGTAATACCCAGCAGGTTTATTTCTGGTTGATATTCTACAGCCTCAACATGAAAAAATGCTGCCGGTATTGATTTTATGAGCAACATTAAGTCACCAATTAAACGGCGTTTATAATTGTATTCTATTTCAATGTTTTGCCGCCCCTCATGCGCTATTTTGCTGCTGCTCCTCAAAAACCAAAGATTAAAAATACCAGGCGGTGCTTCAAATAGGCACGCATCCCCAAGTGAACGGTTATCTGGCACATATTCCTTGATACTGACACCGGCTAATTGCAGCCTGCCGGAAAAAACATAATAAAACAGTGAAGCATTCTTAAGATAATACGTGGCAAAATTAAAATATTTGATAACGATTGGATTACCATTTTTGCCATATACCGTTTTTTCAAGAAAAACAGGTTTGCCGGCAGCCGCATAACGTGCCGCGGCATAAATCAGCAACGGTAAAGCAATGCTTATCAGTATAAAACAACTAATTATCCAGCCCGTTGCCAATTTTATCAATCTAATTAACTTGGCTGAAAAAACAAAAACAAAAGCCCGCAGTGCCACGCCAAATTGACGGCGGCCGCAATTAAGTTGCCGCTCCATAATCTCAAGCTCTTTAATTCTTTTGTTCATAGAGTACTATAATCTTTTCTGCGTGTTCATTCCAGTCAAAACGGGATAATTGTTCAAAACCGGTTTTTACCATGTCTCTGCGCAAAGACTCATCAGTCAAAGCAATTTTAAGGCTTTGATAAATTTCTGTCACGTTTTCTGGTGAGAACTGCAATGCCGCAGCACCGCCAACTTCTCCGAGTGAAGAGTTATTCGAACAGCAAATCGGTGTACCGCAGGCCATTGCTTCCACCAAGGATAATCCAAAACCTTCAAACAACGAAGGAAACACATACAGCGCGGCTTGATGATACAACGACGGCAAGGCAGCATTATCAATAAAACCGGTAAACTTAATCGTTCCCGCCGCCAGCGAGGCTTCTGCATATTGTTTTACCGGTTCAGAACCTGGCCAAAAACTACCGGCCAGCGCCAAATCATAGCGACAGCGAATTACTTCCGGCAGCATTTCATACGCTTTAATCAGATTTAAATGATTTTTGCCGGGATGCTCAATCCGCGAAATATACAGTATATAGCCTTGATGCCGCAATCCGTACGGCAGTGGCGCACTTTTTGCCGCCTGGTCGTCCGCCGTAAATCTTTTGCGGTCGTATCCGTTATAACAAACTGTAATTTTTTCACTGGCGGAATGCCAGTACTCTATCAAATCATTTTTTGTACTGTTGCTGACTGCAATAATTTGCTGCATACGCCTCACGCAATAAGGCAAAACCCGCTTTATGTACATCATCCTCAACCAATCATATTTGGCTTCAATATGGTATTGCGATAAATCATGCACAGTACCAATGGTGAATATACGATACCACAGACAGGCACGCCGGTTTGCCGCCGGTAAATATGCAAAATCATATCGGTCACGCCGCATCAATAACGGGAAAATCAATAAATGCCACAACATATTGATAAGTGGTTTACCCAAATAATCTGATACAGCAATAAAACTTAAATTATGATGGCGCACCGGAAATACGGCTATATCTTTTTTCAGCATTACCAGCGTCAATTTGTGTTGAGATGACAGCGCGGCGATTACATTGTTCATATACACGGAAATACCGGATTTACCGCCATCGTAAGCCATGCCGCTAACCAAAATTTTATACATTTTGCTCCATTTCAGCCGCAGACTGCTGCCATTACCGCTTTAAAATTATCGATAAATTGCTCCGGCGAATAATCTCTTAAGACCATTGCCTGGCCTTGGTTGCCCATCGTTTTCGCCAACTGCCGATTCTGGGCTAATATTTTCAGCGCTGCGGCAAACTCGGCGATATCATGTTCCTTAACCAGTAACCCGTTCTCACGGTTATGCAGCCACTCTGTTACCCCGCCAACATCGAATGCAACCACCGGGACTCCATAGGTAAACGCTTCTATTCCAGTTAGTCCAAACGGTTCCTGCCACCGCGAAGAAAATGCAAAGATATCGGCAGCGGCAAAAAAACGCTCTGGTGAGCTATGCCACCCGGCAAAATTGATTTTTTCGCCTAGTCCCAAAGAGACGCTCATTTGACGGAGCATCATCTCGTCATTGTTGGCGCCAACAATATCAAGCTGAAACGGAATATCCAGCAGCCGCACCGCCCGGAGCAGTAAATCAACTCCTTTGCCGCGGACAAGCTGCCCGACATAGAGAATTTTAACCACATCTGACACGCTTGATACTTCCGGAAAATCAAGTGATTTTTGACGGAATGGATAAATTTTGCATATTTTTTCTGCTGCGAAACCGTTCATTGTCAGGTTATTACGCATAAACTCGGACATTACTAAATGACGGTCACATTTTCTAATTTCATCCATCAAGGCAAACTTATCGCCGGTGTTGCCAATTTTTATTTTCCCCTGCTGTTTAGCGATTAACCCGCCACACAAAGTGCAATATATTTTGTTTGCAGGCAAATGACAATTAATCCGGCATATAGGAAAATATTTATGACGGCGCACACAATAGTAGTCATGGTCATGCACAAATACAATGGTGCGGAATTTTTGCCGCACCGCCCGCAACAATTCTAAATTATCTGTTTTGTGAACAAATGCCACGTCAAAATCTGACGAATTTATTTCTGCTAAATCTGCCGGAACATAGACTCTGTTGAAAATTTGATTAAACTCAGCAGCGTCGCGGCCGGTGTTCTCGAATAGTCCGCAAACCTCAAAGCCGCTGCGCGCCAGCAGCCCGGCAGTATCATATATGTACCGTTCCACTCCGCCGCAGAAACCGCTTAGTGATGAAACATAAAGAATTTTATTTTTTGCCGGCATGGAATTCAATAACCTTTTGATAAAAATTTAACAATTCTCCGGTTACAGTTTGCCAACTGTATTTTTCGGTCACGATGTTTTTGCCATTTTGCCGCAAATCCGCCGCCAGTGCCGGGTTGTCCAGCCAGCGCCGCCACGCCGCAAACAATGCTGCCGCAGATTTCGGATCAAACAAGAGTCCGGTTTTGCCGTCTTCGACCAAACGTCCTAAGCCGCCAACATTCGCGGCAATAACTGGTAATCCTGCCGCCCATGCCTCCAGAACCACGATCCCAAACGGTTCGTGCAGTGATGGCAAAATAAAAAGGTCGGCAGCCTGATATGCTGATAATAATTCCGGACTCTCGGACGGCAATCCTGGAATAATGGTAAAGCGCGATGTCAAACCGGCAAGTTCGATCTGTTCCCTGAGTTCACGATAATATTGTTCCGCCGTGGGTGGTCCAATAATGACGATATGGGCATTTTCGCCTGCTTGTCGTATTTGTTCCGCCAGATTTACCAAAATTTTCTGATTTTTTTGATAATCAATTCTGGAGACACACAGCAGCAGCGGAATATTGTCGGCGATGCCGTATTTGCCGCGAAAATTTATTGCTGCGGGCTGAATAAACTTTTCTGGACTGACCCCGTTCGGCAAATAGGTAACCAATTTATCCGGAAATTTTTCCCGGGCAATTTCATATTCATTTAATCCGACGCAGATAATGCCGTCTGCAGCATCCAGCGCGGAAATGTTTCCGAACAGCAAATCAAGCCCCTTGCCGTAATTCAATGTATGCCGCACTGGACGCAGCATCTCTTCAAGTTCGGCAGGAGGAACATCATAACAACCGCCGTGAAATGATATGACCAGGGGAATATTCTTTTGCCGTGCCGCCTTTGCCGCCATTCCAGCCAGCCTTGCCATAGTGTGACTGTGGATCAGTGAAAAACCGCCCTGCAATAAGTCGTAGTAAAGTTGAAACGAAAAGGGATTGCCGCCCTTTTTATCCAGTTGCCGAATTTTCGCCGCACTCAATGGAAAGTTCGGATAGAAATACGGGAAACGACGAATGGTGATGCCGTCCACTTCTTCTGCTGAACAAGAAGAAAGCGCCCGGGTACAAAGAATTTCCGGTGTCACCCCAAAACCGCGAAGACATTTTGCAGTATTCCATACCACTGTTTCGGTGCCACCCCATTCTTCAAAGGCAAATCGTCTGACTACATTGGCAATTTTCAAATTTTACCCGCAAGTTTATTTCTGAAGCCTTTCCGATACGAATAACGCTGCACAGTCCGGTAAATTAAACCATAGGGAATATTCAGCAAACGTCCGGAGCGAAGAAGAAATATGACGTCCCGCATCATTTCCAGTGATGCCGCCGCAGCGCACCGGCAAAAACCGCAGTCTCTATCTCTGCCAAAAATTACCGCATCTGCCACACCCTCATTATAAAATCTCTTCCAAACTTGACGCAGCGTATAATTATGAGAATGTTCCACCAGCGCATTCGGAACATATACAATGGTTGAACCGTGCTGCTTTAGGCGCCATGACCATTCCAAATCTTCCGAATATTGAATTTTTTCGTTAAAAGGTGTTTCAAGCAAAATTGCTTTGCGTGTGGCAGAACTGGCCAGCGAAAAAAAGTGTTTCCAGCTGGAGGCAATAACGCCGTCACCAAAAGCACGCGAGTTATCTTTAGCCACCAGCGGGTTCGCGTCCGGACGGGAAAGCTGGTTTGCAAAAACTGCCGCAACGTCTGGTCTTTCCAGCAGCGGACGAATCAAATTACCCAGCCATTCGCGATTACATGGAATGCAGTCGGAATTATTGAATACAATAATCTCACCGGAACACTTCGCCACCGCATTATTCAGTACTTTGCCGGGAATATACTCAGATGGCTTGATTTGATATGATTTATCCGGGTTATACTGCTTGACAATTTCGTATGTACCGTCACTTGAGCCTGAATCAACGTTGATAAGCTCAAAATCAGTAAAATCTTGTTCAAATATCGCCTGCATCGCCCGCTCAATGAAGCCAATATCATTCATTGAGCGCATCACAATACTCACTCTGATCATTTTGCACCTCCGGATTCGCCGCGGCGAATGCGGAACACCGATTCATTTAAATCGCGGTAACGGTTGCGGCTAATGCTATGGGCAATAGAACGTATAATTGCCATACCGCGGCCGGATGTGGCAAATTGGTCGTTTCTGCTCCAAATATCTTCTGTAATACTGGTTGGGGAGGTACTGAATGTCCATTTGTTTCCTTTATCCAGGATGCGTAATTCGATGTCATCGTCGGAGATTTTAATCTGCACAAGAATTCCGGGGCGGGTTTGCTGCCGGTTTTCCAGGCCATGCATAACAATATTATTGAGGAACTCGCCCAGCATCAATTCTATTTTCACCGCCAGTTCCATTTCTCCGGTAGTTTCAAGAACAAATTTTTCACACTCTGTACATAATTTATTCAACTGGGTGATTATCGGAGCGGTCAGCCAAATTTTCCGGTTTGGATTATCTTCGTTTCTAATCATCTTTCGTATAGTTAGAATGGTCATATCGTCGTTAGCGACATTGTAGCCCATTTGTGGCAGTGCCTCGCGAACCCGGTAAGGAATAACCGCTGAGTCCTGGTCAGGAATAATCGTTTCAACCAGGCGAATCATTTTGTCGAATCCGAGCATCTGGTCATTACTGTTCGAGATTTCAAAAACACCGTCCGTCGTCATAAAAAATACGCTGTCATCACTGAAACTATATTCAACAACGTCACTGCTGCTGTATTCATAATACTTATCCCAGCCAATCGGAATACCGCCCTTGTCTCCCGAACTCAGCAGCTCAACATTGCCGGTAAGCGGATTATAAACCGCCAAATCTGGGTGACCTGCATTGAAAAACTCCAGATTATTACGGTTAAAATCCAAAATTCCCGCCAGACAGGTCATATAATTTTCACCGCCCAATTCGGTGCAAAAAATCGAATTTAACCGGTTCAGCACATCATGCGCAGACAGCTTCACTTTGTCCACGCCGATAATCATCTTGATAATGGACTGGACCGCACTCATATATAGCGCGGCCTGAACGCCATGTCCGGCAATATCACCAATAAAAAAGAAAAATCTGCCTGGCGACAACCGAATAATGTCAAAAATATCACCACTGATTTTTTGTGAGGGTTCATACAGGGATGATACCAGGACTTCGTCTTCTAGAACGACCCAGTCCGGTACCAGCAGCCGCTGCACTTCCGCAGCCAGCGCTAAATCCTCCATCAAACCGCTGTATCGTTCATTGGTAGCATCCTCGGAGCGTTTTTTTGCAACTGTACTCTTGACCATTTTAACCAGTTCATCCCGGACAAATGGTTTGCGCATATAGTAGGTTAGTTTATCCTGAGAAATTTTATCAATCAGGTCGTTGTCCATGGTATCAACGATGGCAGTCAGGTAGATAATCGGCAGCTGCGGACGGGTTTCCCGAATAACTTTACGCAATTCAAAGCCGTCTATTCCTGGCATAATTACATCAAGAATCGCCACGTCATAGTTGTTGTTTTTAATCAGCTCCAGCCCTTTATCGGCAGAACTACTGGTAGTTACCTCAATGCCTTCACCCTTAAGGGCCTCTTCGAGCAGCAGCAAATTAAATCTCTCATCATCAATCGCAATTAGCTTGATATCCATGCCACGTCCTTAAACAATGTCAATTTATTGAATAAAAGAGCCAACGGCAGCATCCAAATCATCAAAAATATCAAAAATCTTATAAGCTCTGGTTATCTCAAAAATTATTCGCGGTTTATCCTGCAGGCACGCCAATTTAACATCTCCATTCTGCTCAGAAACAGTTTTCAGGCACGCCACAATACAGCCCAGGCCGGTACTGTCCACATATTCCATCTTCTTAAGGTCAAAAACAAAATTGTGCTGTTTAACCGATAATTCCCGAAATTTATTCTTCAATTTTGGCGCAGCACCAGCGTCAAGCCTGCCCTCTAATTCTATTATTGCAATCCCATTTTTTTCGTATGAATTAATTTCCATGGCCAATCCTTTCAATAATTTAAAACCTGTTTATAACTAAACTATAGCAGGAATTTCTGTTTATAACAAACACTCATTTAAAAAAATTACAACTCTTGCAGTAGTCTGACAATCCGGTCATCAGTGAAATCCGCCAAAATATAAAGACTATTTTTGAACATTGCCCGATGCAAAATTACTATTCCCAGCTTGGAATTGGCTTGAATTATCAATATGAATATCCAGTTGCGGGAAGGCAATCGTGATGTTGTTCGCCCTGAAGCGCCGATCTATTTCTTCGCGGATGTCGCTTTGTCCATGTCCAGCCTTACTAATGTCTATAAACCAAATACGTAAAATGAACGCCAACTCACTGGCACCAAAGTCATTGAATAAAACTTTCGGCTCAGGTGTTTTTAGAACATCACTGTTTGCGGCGGCAATGTCCAGCAGTACTTGCTTCACTTTGGCAATATCCGAGCCATAAGCGACGCCAACTTTAACATCTTTACGAATAATTCTTCCTGATAGCGTCCAGTTTTTGAAATTTTTGGAGATAACTACCGAATTCGGCAAATTAATGACGGCATCATCGAACGTTTTTACGACCGTGGCGCGAATACTGATTTTTTGCACCGTTCCCCAGGTGTTATCAAACTCAATAATATCGCCGGGACGAACTTCCTTGCCAACCAGCAGGATTAAGCCGCAAATAAAATTCTCAATAACATCCCTGAGCCCAATACCAATACCCATACTCATACCACCAACCACCACCAAAATGCTGGAATAGTCAACATCAAACAGCAACAGTACAAACACAATATAAACAAACCATACACAATATGTCCCCAACGTTAGACAAGATGCAGCAATACCCTGATTTACCCGTTCGCTATAGGCAATACGTATAATATTTTTTGCCGTAGAAATTAAAAAAAAGATGGAAAGCCCGGCAATCAGCGAAACAATAATATCGCGAATACTGATTTTTAATGAAGAAAATTCAGGGCACAAATTGGTAACTAAATAATTTTCCAGCATTTCCTGCCGATTAAATATGGTTGAAGCCCAATAGGCCAAGCCGCCAACCATAGTAATCCAAATCAACGGCAGAGCAATCGTCATGGCAAATGAAGCAGTAATTTGACGCCGGGTCGTGTCCGGTTTAAATCTGCCTACCAAAATTGTCAATGAAGCCGCAAACTGGATACCTATAATCGCTAGAAACCAAATCATTGACATAGAAAAACCAAAATAGGCATACCCCAGCGCCGCCGCAATCCCTGCAATCAACGATATTACTATCGTAAGCAGACCTAAAACACGGTCCAATAATTGCATTTTATGTCGTATCAAGACCACCGCCGTAGCAATAATCACGGGAATATTTATCAGCGTCCAGATGACGATCAGCGGCCGCAGCGGGACAACCAGCGTCCACAACATATTACCCAGAATATAGGTCAGCAATAACGGCAGATATAGGCGAAACACCGCACCGTAATAATTTGGTTTCAGCCTGATTCCCATCGTCAGCAAAACCACTGCCACACCAATAAATACCATCGCTGCTCGTGAAAACATCCCAAATTCAACCGCTCCGGCAATGAAGTAACAACTGCCAAAAAGTATTGCCAGCCCTAAACAGGTCCAGCCGGCACTGAACACCCAGCCCTTTTCCTGCCACCAGAAGAGCATACCAATTTTTTCCAATTTTCTGAACGCTAAATGGCCAATTAGCACATGCAGCATACCGCCCAATACCGCTAATATCAGAAATTTAATCCAAAAAGATGGTTGCGCTGGCAACTGGTAACGCAAGTGCCCGGGAATATCTTTAATCCAGAAAAACATTGCGAATTTTATCGTATCCATCTGACTCAAGATATGCACCTGAGGCTTCATAAAAATAGTTTTAAAAATTTCCTCATTACGTGAATTGGCTTCTTTCATCACTTTTGACAGCACCTCGTTAATTCTGGCTGACTCACGAAGCGTGACATTTAATTTTTTGCCGCACTCATCCAACGCAGCAATATATTGAGTTAAATGACGCAGCGCCTGGGCTTTTCCGGCGATAGTTTCAGGATTCAAATAACGGTGATCTACTTGTTCTAACATTGTCTTCAAACGGGTATTTCGGTCGCGCTCTCGTTCATAAACACCGATACCGAACTTAAAACCCTCTAACTCGCGGCAAAAATTGGCATCCAAATCAGAAATTTGCTTACTGTACATCGAAGTAGAAATCCCGAGAATCGCATTTTCACGCTGTTCCCACAATAAAAAATTAAGCTCGCTGCAGCGCCGTTCGGTCTTCGTACATACTGCTTCAAATCCCTTAATTTTTTGTTCCGATAATTCCTGAAGTTTCACCAGCATCGCCGGTAAATTATCCATCGAATTATTCAGCGATTGAATAATGCTCGGCCACCGTTCACAATCACTGCCATTGTCAATGCTGCCATAACCATTCGGCACCGCCATAGTTAGCATCCATCCCATTAACGCCGTTATGGCGAGAGTCCGCCATTGTGCCGGCACAGGCAACAACTGCAATAAATTCATTTAATACCTCTTGTCAAACTTTGATGTTCAAAATTGGGAAATATCTAAAAATCACTTTTAATTTAACGTTTATACCTTAAAATCCGGTAATGGAAACGCAACATGCTCATCAATAATGCAGCACTCCTGCGGTTCATCCCAACCGTGTTCCTTTAGCAAATTCACCGTCCGCTCAACCAGACATTCAGGCGCGGATGCCCCGGCAGAAATACCAATACGGTTTATGCCGTTCAACAGTGCTGGCGGCAATGCGGAAACACCGTCAATCAGTACCGCCTTGATGCCGCCATGTTCAGCCACTTCACGGAGACGATTGGAATTAGAACTGCTGCTGGAACCAAGAATCAAAATCAGCTCACAATGTTCACATAGTGCCCGTACCGCATTTTGCCGATTTTGAGTCGCATAACAAATATCATTACCGCCAAGAATGCCTGGAAAACGCGACTGCAGTTCCGCAATGATTTTATCCGTTTCATCCAAACTTAACGTTGTCTGTGTCAAATAGGCAATCTTTTCGCCGCGGCGCAGCGCCGGCAGCGTTGACACATCAGCAGCATTTTCAACTATGGCAAAAACTTCATCTAATTGTCCCATCGTGCCAATAATCTCCGGATGACCGCGATGACCAATCAGCACAATTTTACAGCCCTTTTGACGAAATTTAATCGCCTTGCGGTGAATCTTTTTGACTAACGGACAAGTCGCATCAATCACCCGGAGTTTGCGCCGACGCGCCATCAATTCTACTGCCTTCGGTACTCCGTGCGCACTGAAAATTAAAGTACTTCCCGCAGGCACCAGATTAACATCTTCCACAAAAATCACCCCGCGCGAACGCAAATCGTTCACCACATACTCATTATGGACGATTTCATGCAGCACATATACCGTATCACCATATTGGCGCAGCGCCATTTCAACCGCATCAACCGCCCGCCTCACCCCGGCACAGAATCCCCGCGGATATGCTAAAAAAATTTTCTTCGCTGTCATTATAATACCCGCCTGAGTTTAACGGCTTACAACTGTTGCGGCAGCAGCAGTTCCGACCCTGCGCGCATTGCCATCTGTCCATGGCAAAGCGCCAGCGACAACGCATCTGTCGAGTCCAGCGGGATATCCGTCACCCTGATATTAAACATTGCCGCCATCATCGCCGCAACTTGTTCCTTGGATGCCGCGCCACTGCCTACCGCCGCGCGTTTAGCTTTGCGCGGTGAATACGGATATACTGGAATATTATGCTCAGCCAAAACAGTCAAAATCGCGCCGCGCGCCATTCCCAAAATCAGCAGGGTTTTAACATTTTTGCCAAAAAACGGGTCTTCGATGGAGGCGCATTCCGGTTTAAAAGTGTTGACAAGCTCGCGAATTCCACCGGCAATCCGCAGCAAACATTCGGAATGAGTCAGTTTTTGATGATTTTTGATAATACCGCAATCACGAATGACGGCACGATCGGGGGTTTGCATCTCAATCACACCATAACCGGTGCATCTGATTGCTGGGTCTATGCCAAGAATTATCATGCCGTAAACCGCGTTATATACTGTTGTTGTTCAGGCAATCGCACCGGCAGAATCAGTAGTGATGGCGCCGGTGCCGTTATTAATTGCCTTCAGCGTTAAGCTGCTCCAGAATTTCCGGAGCAATATCGCTGTTATTATGTACACCTTGAACATCGTCAAGATCTTCTAATTTATCAATCATCCGCAATATCTGCCGCGCCAAATCAATATCTTTGATTTCAGCCGTATTCTCCGGCTTTTGAGTAAGCTCAGCTTCTTCTGTTTTGATTCCGGCATCAGCCAAAGCTTTTGTAATAGATTCAAAACACTCTGGCGGTCCCCAAATTTCAGCAACATCTTCTTCAACATCAATGTCATCCGCGCCGGCATCAAGAACTATATCCATTAACTTGCCTTCGTCAGCATCCGCACCGGTAATAACAAAATGTGACTTGCGGTGAAACATCCAGCTAACCGCGCCGGCTCCGGCAAGATTGCCATTGCTGCGGTCAAACACCATCCTGACTTCACTGGTGGAACGATTGCGGTTGTCCGTCAAGCATTCAACCTTGAACGCCACTCCGCCCGGTCCATAACCTTCATAAACAATTTCTTCGTAATTGACATCGCCAAGCTCGCCGCTGCCCTTTTTAATCGCCCGCTCAATATTCACATTCGGCATATTCGCCGCTTTGGCGGCAGTCAGTGCTGCGCGCAGCCGCGGATTGGCTTCCGCATCTCCCCCGCCCAACTTGGCGGCAACCATGATTTCTTTGCCAATGCGTGAAAAAATCTTGCCTTTTTTCTTGTCGGTAGCGGCCTTTTTGTGCTTAATATTCGCCCATTTACTATGTCCTGACATATCAACCTCGTAGTTAATTTTTGATAATAAAGCCAATTTTAAAAATATCTTGCAAATATATTCTGGCAAAATATGCTCAAGCCTAAAAATATTTTTGAAATTAGCTCAATAAATCGACTGGTAATTTACTCGCAAAATCACAATAGTTCAACCAAAATGACATTTTTTTCTCAGTTTTGAGAATATTAAAATTCCGGATGACTACGAATTATCTTCTTGAAATCTTAACCTATAGCCCGCGCTTTTATTCGATTGAGGTAATTACAAAGCTATTTTGACTTGATGTTTTGCAGAAAAAGATAAAACTGGCGGAGAGGGTGGGATTTGAACCCACGGAAGGGCAAGCCCTTCAACGGTTTTC
>CAZITV010000010.1:0-33277 GCA_964542255.1 uncultured Victivallaceae bacterium | reverse complement strand
TCTTTTTGGTTAAGCTTTATATAAGTTTCAGCTAAATGTTGTTGAACTTCTTCACTGTACGGCATAATCTTTGCTGCCTGCTGCAATCGTGCGAGCGCTTCATGATACCGACCTTTTTTGAAAAACACCCAGCCAATCGTGTCCAGATAAGCACCATTCTCCGGGTCGGTTTCGACAGCTTTTCCTGCCAGCGCCAAAGCTTCATCCAGGTTTTTATTTTGTATCGCCAGCAGGTAGGCTAAATTGTTCATTGCCGGAACATAATCCTGTCCCGCCGCGCGACGATACCATTGCAGAGATTTGTCTAAATCACGCGGCGTCAGTGAGCCGCCATAATAATCACCCAGTATCATTTGCGCGGCCAGCATTCCTTGTTCTGCCGCTTTTTCCAGCCACGGCACGCCCAGATTGTACTGCTGGATACCGAGATAGTACTGACCCAGGGAACATTGTCCCAATTGGTCATTATGCTGCGCTGCCTGCTCTATCATTGTAACACCCCGCTGTTCTGCTTGCTCTACTCCGTGTCCACCGGAAACGAGGATGATGCCACAGTATGTTTTGGCGCGGACTGAACCTTTTGCCGCCGCCAGTTCGAACCACTTAAGCGCCTCTGCATAATTAACATCAACCTTCTCGCCTTTCAAAAAAATCCCGCCCAAATCAAGCATTGCTTCAATATCACCAGCGGTTGCCTTTTTTTCTAAAGATTTAATTATGGCAGACGGAGATGCTGCCGAAATGCGTTTTTCCTGCCGGCAACCTGCAGCAAACACCGTAATAATCACAAGACATAATACAAGTAAGCTGTTCTTATTAAACATCGTTTCTTTTAGCCTTTGAATAATTCAGCGTGAATAACCACGCTGATTTCAATGCAGCCTTTTTAAATTAGTAATTTTATTCAATAGCGAGATTCAAGTCAAAACAATAGCCTGTTTGCGCTAAAAAGCAAGGTTGTCAAACAATCACTGCCGGATGATAACGTTAAAGATTCGCTGTTTTGCGCGCCTTATTCAATTTTCCCATCCTTAAATCAAATAAGATTAGAATGTTTTTCAGTATAAAATAACCTTTTACAGGTTGATAGAAACCAATAAACAGGCTATCTTAATGTCCAGCGATTTAACTTTATTACGCTTTATTATTTTAATTTTAAACTTTAATCAGGAGACGATTGTTATGTCCGGAATTTTTAAAGCTTATGATATTCGCGGTGTTTATCCAAGTCAATTAGATGAGTCTATGGCCGAGAAAATCGGACAGGCATTTGTTATTTTTACCGGCGCAAAAAAGGTGGTGGTTGGCCGGGATATGCGTCCACATTCTCTGCCGTTATTCGAAGCTTTAGCCCGCGGCATTAATGGCCAAGGTGCTGACGTAGTGGATTTGGGACTATGTTCTACGCCCATGTCATATTTTGCCAACGGCACGCTTAAGGCCGATGGCAGCGTTATTATTACCGCTTCACACAATCCGGGTGAATGGAACGGGTTTAAGCTCTGCAGTGCACAAGCTGTACCAATAAGCGGCGCCACCGGCATCGCTGATATTGAACGGATAGTAAAAGAAGCCGGTAATCCTGCCAATGGCAAAGGAACTATCAGCAAATACAACATTGCTCCAGAATACGGTGATTTTCTACGCAAACACGCAAAATTAAACCGTAAATTAAAAGTAGTTGTAGATTATGCAAATGCGATGGGGTCGTTTGAAATAGCCGGCATTGAGGACTTATTTGAGATTATTCCACTATACAAGGAACTGGACGGGAATTTCCCAAATCACGAAGCCAATCCACTCAAACTTGATACATTGGATGTATTACGTGCCAGGGTTCGCGAAACCGGCGCTGATTTTGGTGCAGGTTTTGACGGTGACGCTGACCGTTGCGGTTTTGTAGATAACGAAGGCGAAATTATTCCGATGGATCTGTTTACCGCGCTTATTGCGCAGGACATTCTCACGGATGGCCCGGCAACTATTTTATATGATTTACGCAGCAGCCGTGCGGTAAAAGAGTGCATTGAGCAAAACGGCGGTAAAGCAGTTATGTCCAGAGTAGGACATTCATTTATTAAAGCTCAAATGCGTCAATACGATGCGGTTTTTGCCGGTGAATTATCCGGACATTACTATTTTAAAGAAAACTTTACCGCGGAATCCCAGGGATTGGCCTTTATCAAGCTGGCAAACTTGATTTGCAAAACCGGCAGACAGGTAAGCAATTTGGTGGCGCCGCTTAGAAAATATTTCAGCAGCGGCGAAATTAACTCTAAGGTTGCTAATACTGCGGCAATCCTTGACAAAATCCGGAGTAAATATTCCAATGGCAATATGTTTGAGCTTGACGGGGTATCGGTTGAATACGCAAACTGGTGGTTTAATATTCGATCCTCAAATACCGAACCTTTGATGCGCCTGATAGTGGAAGCCAATACACCGGAACTGATGGCAGCAAAACGCGATGAACTGCTGGCGTTAATCCGCGGTTAGGCGGCAAAAGTTTCAGCCACCAACGGTATTACGCTGAAATTAAGGAAAAATATTCGTTTACGAATGGAATTACTGATAAAATTGAATATATTTAGTCAG
Source organism: uncultured Victivallaceae bacterium (assembly GCA_964542255.1). GTDB lineage: Bacteria > Verrucomicrobiota > Lentisphaeria > Victivallales > Victivallaceae > CAYMSF01. The sequence goes on along the minus strand of CAZITV010000010.1, from coordinate 30,682 downwards.
GCAAATGATTCCAAATCCGGAAATTAATGGTAGCTTTTGCGGTCTGTTCAATAGTTTACAATTGTCTTGGAGACAAGGAATATATCAATGAGAAAAGTTTTTGTTACCGGTCGAGGCTTGATTACCCCACTAGGAACAGGATTAAGCAATAACGAAGCTGCCTTGCGGGCCGGCCGTTCTGGCATCACTTTCTGCCAAGACTGGAAAGACCGCAATATGGATTGTCAAGTTGGCGGGTTTTCCGATGAAAACCCCGTAACTCCGCTTCTGGATAAAAAAAGATTAAGGTTTACTCCGGCTAATGCCAGAATGGCCGTAGCCGCGGTGGAACAAGCTCTCGTTGAAGCCAAAATTTCCCTGGATGATACCAGGCAGTTACGCATTGCCTGTATTAGCGGTGTTGCCGGCAGCAATTATCAGGAAACTTTTGAAGCCGCCAGCGCGTATGACCGCACCCGCAGACTGCGTTCCGTTCCGCCTTGTATAGTTCCCCGGGTAATGGCTTCTTCGGCAGTCTCCAATCTGTCACTGATCTTCGGTTTTACCGGAGAGAGTTATGATATCAGTTCCGCTTGTGCAAGCAGTGCTCACGCCATATTGGCAGGATACCGTCTGATTCAATATGGTCTGTATGATATCGTTGTTTGCGGCGGCGCCGAAGAATTGAACTGGGCTCAAGCCTTGGGATTTATCGCTATAAGAGCTTTATCTGTCAACTATAATGCAACTCCGGAAAAAGCAAGCCGTCCTTTTGATTCAAACCGTGATGGTTTTGTCATTGCCGAGGGTTCTGGTTTTGTTGTCTTAGAGTCAGAGGCAAGTATTAAGCGAAGGGGAATTAATGCAATAGCGGAGATCAGCGGCGCAGCAGCAAACAGCAACGGATTAGATATGGTTGTCCCTGACGCTCCAGCAAATGCTGCAGTAATGGCGCAGGCTGTTGCGGCAGCAGGATTAAAACCATCCGACATTCAGTACATCAATACCCATGGTACTGCAACACCGATTGGTGACCCTGTCGAAATGGCCGCCATAAAAGAAGTATTTGGTTCTAATGTCGCCATCAACAGCACAAAATCTATGACCGGACACATGATTGGCGCCGCCGGCGCGGTGGAAGCGATATTCTGCACCATGATGATAGAAAAGAAATTTATCTGTCCATCCATCAACCTGGAGAATCCTGAACCTGAATTTGGCTGGGCTGATTTAGTGCGTGAGCTGCGCGAAGGGATTGAGCTCAAACATGTGTTGAGCAACAGTTTCGCATTTGGCGGCACCAACGTAGGGTTGGTAATTTCCAGATGTGAATAAACTCTCCGCCGCCGGAGCAGTTTAAGGATTTTTCAAATGTCTTCTGAAAAAAATTATATCCGCCCAAAACTGCCTCCCTGGATTCGTGTAAAAATTGGCTGCGGCAGCGGTAAAGAAGAAGTCTCTAAATTATTGCAGGGCGCGCAGTTAAATACGGTTTGCGTCAGTGCGCATTGCCCAAACTTGGATGAATGCTGGCACCGGCGTACTGCAACATTTATGATACTCGGAAATTCATGCACCCGTAATTGCCGTTTTTGTGCTGTACATCATCACATGCTGCCGGCCCTACCCGATGCTGACGAGCCAGAACGGCTAGCCGCAGCAGCAAAAAAATTAGGATTGCGTTATATTGTAGTAACCAGTGTTACTCGTGATGACCTCCATGACGGGGGGGCGGGGCATTTTAAAGCCGTGATAGATGCTTTAAAAAAATGTGTACCAGGTGCTGATATAGAGGTTTTGACACCTGATTTCAATGGTGATCAGACCGCTCTGATGACCGTTCTGGATGCAGCGCCTTCCGTGTTTAATCACAACATCGAGACTGTAGAGCGTTTAACTCCGGCAATTCGCAACCGGGCAAGTTATTCCAAGTCATTAGCAGTTTTAACATTTGCCGCCAGCTACAATGGCGGCAAAATTCCGGTGAAGTCCGGCATCATGGCAGGTTTGGGCGAAAACGACAACGAAATCGTGGCAACGATGCATGATTTATATAGCGCCGGGGTAAGTATATTAACTATTGGTCAATATTTGCCGCCGTCTGGCGAACATTGGCCACTGGACCGTTACGTTGAGCCGGATAAATTCAAAGAGTGGGCGGAAACTGCATTAAAAATTGGGTTTAAATTTGTCGCCAGCGCGCCGTTGGTGCGCAGTTCGTATCATGCCGCCGAGTTGGTGTTAAAAAAATAACGCGCTGCTCTTGATATAAAACAATTTCAGCATTTTATTTGAGAGAAGCAAAAAATAAATTTTGTGTGTTATGCCCATTTGCAATCAGTTATAGACAAAAACGATTAGGACTTTGGCGATGGAATTTTGTTATAAACCGCAACGCGATATGTATATCGCGCGAGGATTTATGGCAAAAATCGGCGCAAAATAACAAGGGTGTCCATCAATGATTGCGAATTGGTATTAGTTCGCTATAACAATCAATAATTAACATAACCGCAGGAGTTATTGTATGATGCCACTAATCTTATCGGTTGTTGCCGTACTCTTGGTTGATGTAATTCTTTTGCAGTTGTTTTTTTTAAAGCGCTGCCGACAAACTATCCAAAGTTTAAAAAAAGGTTTCTCTAAAGAAAGAAATGCCACTGTTGATATTATGCGTCTATCAAAAGACGTCATTACGTTCCGTGATAAAGAAAAAGACTTTCTCCCAAATTTTATTAAATACGCTGTCCAGGCCGTAAAAGCAAACGGCGGAGCGTTGCTGCTTTGCGGAGAAGACAATTATTTTTATGGCTGTGCTGTTTCAGGAATAATGCCGCCGATGAAAGATGTTGCAGAACAAATGGAATCGCAATTACTGGCTAACGACAAGCATCATACTGAATTTATGCGCGGGCTGAAAATTGGTTTTACCGCAGCTGAGCTTGAAAAATTGTGCGGAGAAGCCGGCTTTGCCTATTTTTCCGGCAAAAATCCGCCGGGGTTTCCAGATCGTTTTTGCAAAACAGCGCTGCGTTGTTTAATCGCTCCTATCCGGTTTAGAAAAGAAATTTACGGCTGCGTTATTATTGCATCCAGTGCTGACAGTACGCATCAACTAGTCGAGAACGATGGTTTCTTTATTTTACGTTTAGCAGAAATTGCTTCGCTTTCAATTGAATTTATCAAAGATTATAAAAAACGGCAAGAAGATGAACAGCTGTTACAGCAGGCACGCGAAGAAGGCATGGTACAGGTTTCATCGGGAATTATTCACAATATTGGCAATGCGATTACGATTGCCAAGCTGGCGATATGCAGTTTACAAGAAAATATGAATATCAGTGGGGAAAACCGCCCGGAATCATTAATTTTGTCCGAGATACTGCCCAAGATGACTGCCGCCCTGAAAGATGGCAAACTGCAGGAATTTATGTCTCAGGATAAAATTGGGAAACAATATCTCGAAATACTGACCAAGCTTGTCGAAGAATTAAGAGTTAACGCCTGTGAATCTGGAAAGTTACTCGAATCGTTAAATAGTAAATTATCTCATATTAGCGACATTATTGAGCTTCAGCAGCATTTTGTGGGAGAGCTCGGCACAGAAAATATGACTCAACTTGCCACTATTGTCGAAGCAGCAGCAAAAATATTTGAGGAATCTTTTAATAAGCGCGGAGTAATAATTAAGCGTAATCTAAAGTCCAACCTCCCGGAAATTTTGGTTGATAGCTCCATCATGACTCAAGTTTTCATTAATATTATTAAAAATGCCATCGAAGCAATAGAAATTGAAAATATGCCAAACAAAAACTATGTGATGCAAATTAGCGTTGATTGTGAAGAGCGTAACGGTAAAAAATATGTTTGGGCAGAAATCAAGGATAACGGTCCGGGAATCCCGGAAGAGGTGAAAGCAAAAATGTTTGATTTCGGCTTTACTACCAGGACACAAGATAACCCGCCTTCACGCGGTATTGGTCTGCATTTTTCTCTTGACGCCGTCAATAAATATGGCGGAATGATAGATTTTACCTCTAATCCTGGCGAAGGCGCGACATTCAAAGTCTTGCTTCCAGCTGGCAAAAACGGACATACTTAATTTGCTGCACAGGAATTTTTTTTAAGATGTCAGAAGCTGATAAAATCGAGTTTTATTACCAGGAAGGCAAAAAAATCTGGACCGAATTTTCTCAAAAAGTAATTAGTAAATCATTTTTTGAATTATGGGAACAAGTTCAAAAACCACTCCCATTCCTCATTTCTCCGCAGCAACATCACCTCTCCGTAGTCCATCAGATTATCACGCTGCCTAACCGCGATGTAAATATAACCGGGTACTATTGTTGGGACGAGAGTAATGATTGTGCCGCATTATTTGTTGAGACCAGCGAATGGTATCAGGAGTGGCTGTTGACATTTTGTGACGGCGACCCGCTGATATATGAGCAGCCCATGGTCCACTCCGGCGCGGTTGAAATCAGCCGCGGGGAAAAAATGGAAATTATTTATGACTTAATAGTATACTTAAAACGACAGAATCCAAATGTAAACCTATTGAGTTTAAGCCGAAAAGAGATGACTCCTGCGTTGGATAGTATCACCGAAAATTACCCGCCTATGGTTATGAACTTAATCAAAAGACTCCCCGCGGAATCAATTAAAAAACTCTTTAAACATGCCGTTGAAGATATGGCAGCAGATGAAATCAGCAATCAACTGGAACTGCCATTGGACGGCAATTACGCCGCAAATACCGGCACCGCATCTGAACCTCTTTTTATCGCCAGAGCAGCGCCAACCATTGTTCACGGTGACACCAAATGGACTATTGCTGCAAAACTAAATTTTATCGCCGAGGGATACCGTTTAATGGCGGAACTTGAAAATAAATTATCATTACCGCTGAATAAAGCGGAAATTATCGCCTGTGACGGAAAAAACACGATAACACTTAAAGTTCAACTTGATGATGAATACCAGATTGCCCAGGGAGATATCTTAAGAGTTTTTTTGACGGACAATAAAACATTATTCGGCACGTTTAAGGTAGATATTTTTGACGGAATGACTATTTACGGCAGGCTTCAAGTTGATTTGCTTGAGTCAATTGAGAAATTGTTACCCCTGCTATTTTTACAATTGCCACAGGGTACTGCTGGTTTTATTCACGAAGAAGTTAATAAAATAGTAGCTGCAATCGATAATGAAGATTTTTTCAAAGACACGGCATTGCAATATCTCTTAGGGCTTTCGTCTTTCCAATTTTTACCCGGGACAGTAAATTATGCCTTAAAAATAGACGATTCGCAAAAATACGCTTGTGCCGCTGCATTCCTTCCATCTAATCCAATTGTCTTGATTCAGGGTCCTCCGGGAACAGGAAAAACCTTTTTACTGGAACAGATCGCACGTGAATTTTGCCGCCAGGGTTTAAGAATACTGATTACCGCTCCGTCAAATACAGCAATAGACAATATTTGCAGGCGAATAACTGATTTACCACTTTTGCGCTTTGGCAAATTTGAACAAAGTATAGCGCCAGATGTTGCGAAAAATTACTGGATTAGCAATCCGTTAAATGTCGACAGGTTCGTCAAATTACGCAACCAACTTAAATCTGGCGGCATATATGCCGGAACTCATCTCGGGCTGCTGCGTGATGACATTATCAATGATGATATTATACTAAACGGCACTTATGACGTAATTATTTTTGATGAGGCGGGAATGGCAAATGTGGCAGAATTTATGCTTTGTGCGAAATGTGGCAAACGGTTAATTGCACTTGGTGACCACCGCCAGTTACCACCTTTTCCAATGCCTCACTATGTTGCCAAGCAACTTTACTCCTCTCTAGAGGCAATTCCGAAAAACTTTAAAATTTGCATTGACGGCAGTGTTATGGAATGGCTCGCTGACTTCCGTCATATTCCAGTTATAATGCTAAAATACTCCTATCGCTGTCAAAATCCGCGTTTATTGCGCTTTGCTTCCACGTTGTTTTATGATGCCGGGATCCGCACCAGCGACAATGCCGAATATTATAAACTCGGTTATCAAGAACGACTGCATCGTTTCCCTGCATCTAGTCTTTGTTTTTATTCGACATCACGATTGCCATTAACACTCCGCGGCGAAAAACTTTTTTTTGAAGGGCAAAAGCCGGGGCTGGCAAATTCAACAGAAGCAAAAGTATGCGCGGAAATTTTTTACCAAGCCATAAAAAAATACCCGATAGAAGAAATTTGTATTATTGCTCCTTACCGCAAACAGGTAAAAATGATTCGTCAGGAGCTTTCACTTAAAATGGCAAATCAGCTGATTGGTGAAGAATATATTTCTGAAGAACGGTGGCAAGAATTTTTGTCGTCGAGGGTTGCGACCGTGGACAGCTTCCAAGGCGGAGAAAGTGATTTAGTCATTATTTCTTATGTCCGCAGCAATGAAAATGACGGTATTGGCTTTATCGGCAATCACAACCGCATAAATGTTGCCCACACTAGATGCAGGCGTGAATTACATATTGTCGGAGACATGGAATGCCTTAAACGTCAGGCAGATAGCAATATTTTTACCCGTATGGAAAAAGCATTCAAGCGCGATGGTTTATTCGTCAATCTCTCAATCTCTATGTTAAATGACGGGAAGTTTTTTCCATTCACATAATATCTTTGCCAGATGGGTTAAAATGGCCAATCCAATGCCTGGCTTCATAAATTTTCCAAGGAGATAAAACCATCTCGATCAGGTCAAAACGGTAAACAACCTCTGGACTATCAATTTGCTTAAGATATTTCATTGCTGCCGAAACAATTCTCTTCTTCTGTTTTTCAGTTAAGCCTTGAGCAGGTCGGGACCTTGTCGTATGGCTGCGTGTTTTTACTTCAATAAATACCAGAACCGCGCCATCTCTAGCAACGATATCTATTTCTCCGGATTTAAGCTTGTAATTGCGGCACAAAATAATATAATTTTTGGTGCGTAACAATGCGCTGGCAAGTTTTTCGCCGCGCCGCCCTAAGCGTAAATGTTTTGATTTCCATGCCGCAAACTTACACTTGTGCCGCCGAAAATTCCAGCGGAAAAGTTGATTAATTCCGATCTGCGCCGATGCAGAGTTGATAATATCGCGGGGAGAGTACATTTTAATAATTTTCCAAAATAAAATATTTCTCCTCAAAACTTAATTTGTAATAGGAATAATACAAGCAGGAAAGTTGTAAATAACTGTTTCCGGGGTATAGTTTTTGAATATAATGCCGCATCGCAACCTTACTTGCTTAAAAATTGTGATTCGGCGTATAAACCAATTGAAAATAGTTTTGAAATCCGCTTAGAAGGTTATATTAGATGAACAAGGCTTGTTTTTTAGACCGTGACGGTGTTGTTAACGAGGAGGTTGACTACCTGAGCGACCCGGATAAGGCAATAATTATTACCGGGAGCGCCCAAGCAATTAAGAAATTGCGGCAACATGGATATTTGGCGATCGTAGTTTCTAACCAAGCAGGAGTAGCCAGAGGACTGTATCGGGTTGAAGATGTTCATAAAGTCAACGAAAGAATCCAGGACTTGCTTAACAAAGAAGGTGCAATGATAGACGAATACTATTTTTGCCCGCATCATCCGGAATTTAGCGGCGCGTGCAAATGCCGCAAGCCTGAACCAGGGATGCTGCTGCAGGCAGCAAAGAAATACGCCATTGACTTGACACAATCGTTTATGGTAGGCGATAGAATTTCTGATTTAGAGGCAGCACAGCGCGCAGGATGCAAGAACTGTTATTTAGTACGCACAGGGTACGGTGCTGAAGTAATCAAAAGCCAGAACCCTGCCGGAGTAAAGATTTCGGACAATTTGGCGGCGGCTGTCGACGATTTCCTTGACCATTTGCCTGATTGCAGTAACTAAGCGGAAACAGTCTTAGTTGTGTCATATTCTAAAAAACTGCTTAAAACGCACAGAAAGAGTTTTGAAATTAGCTCTATTGTCTTTTTAATCAAGCATATATACAAAGATTCCTTTCAAACGTATTGGTTAATAATGTGTTAATATGAACCGAAAAAAAAATGTATTAATTAATGCCGGTCATTATTTCCTGGCGCTTTGCTTTGGGTTAGTTTTTGGGTTTGCGTTTTATTTAAACATTTTTATATTGTATCGGCTGCGGCTGGTAACGTATAAAATATTTCTACCACCGTCGGAAATTTCATCGTTATGTTTAATAATCATTCCTTGTTTTGCCGCCCTATCATGTGCAGGACTGTATTTATTCGTGCAAAAATCAGCATCCCCACAACCTGGTTATTGGAATTACCATAAAGCACTTCTGCCTATTTTATTAAATTTACCAACCTTTTTTCTACCCCTTGAGATCTATACTCCCTGCCTATTTGTATTGGGTTGCGGCCTGACATTGTTTAGGGTTGCTTATATATGGCCAAACGTGCCGCCTTGGGAAAAGTCTCTTGAGTCCCGTTATAATTGGCTGCTGGTAGCAGGAATTACCGCCATTATGGTGGGTTATTATACCTGGTTTCAAATTATAGCGCGCGATGTGCTATATTTAGACTATCATGACTGGGGAGTCTATCTGAACATAATTGACAATACGCTGAATGGGAAGTGGTTTTATTCTGATGAAGCTGGGCGTTCATTTCTTGGGATTCACTTTATTCCCGGAGTAATTTTATTGCTATCACCATATGTTTGGGTTTTCCGTTCTGAAGCCGCATTTTTCCTGCTTAATTCACTGTTAATTTTTTCTGGAGGTACCTTCGTCTATTTTTTTGCCCGCCGGCTGAAAATTAATTCTGGCGCAGCACTGGTGCTGGCGTTTGCAGTGCTTATTTATGCGTCTCTTTCCAATATGATAATCACTATTTATTATGGGTTTCACGATATTTATACATTTTTCCCTTTATTGTTTTTATTTTGCTGGCTATGGCAGGAAAAACGCTTTAAGCTGGCCGTGGTGATTTTTTTAGTTTCTCTGACTTTAAAAGAAACTGTCCCAGTATTTTGGCTTGGAATGGGTACCGTGATATTTATTGTCGGACAGCGGCGTTTGGGATTATTCATTTTTTTATTCAGCCTGACTTATCTTTTGGTCATTGTTAAAATTATCATGCCGCAAATGGCGTTTCAAGAAGAGTATGAATATACTAACCGCTTTATCAATTTAGGCAGTTCTATGGGAACGGTACTATTGTCGCCGCTAATAAATCCGGCGGCAGTCCTAAAAGCATTATTCCGCCCATGTAATTTTTATTTTTTAACTATGCTGCTGCTGCCATTAGGGCTGTTATCATTATGCCGTCCACTACTGCTGCTGCCGGGATTTATTATGCTTGGCGCGGTTTGTCTCCAGGAAACTGACCAGTTGCAAAATATCGGGATCCATTATCAAACCGAGTTTGTCGCGTTAAATTTCTTTGCTGCGGTGCTGGCATATAAAGAACTCGAACAAGGCAAAATTTTTGCATTGCACCGCTGGCTGCTCTATGGTTTAACAAATCAGCAATGCTTAAACTTACCCCGCACAGTATTGTTTGGGACTCTTTCTCTCTCTCTTTTATGCAATTATTTTTTTGGTTTTGTTCCGTTTGGCAAAAACGATGTGATTAAAATAACTAATGCTCCACGAAGCGGCCCCGACATCAGGAGAGCAATAGAGCAAATTATCCCTCCAGGGGTGACAATTACCACAGTATTGCATTGCCGCTTCGCCAGTTATTTTGTCCTGAGAAACAAAGTTTTATTCTTTGATAACAAGCATGTTTCGCCGGGAGAATATGTAATGCTGGATTTGGATGACCTGCTGGCAATTAACTATACAGACGCTGCAAAAAAGTTTTTTCTACAAAATAAAGATTATCAATTGATTCTTAATAAGGAGGTTGGTTTTAGACAAATTTTAATCTTTAAGCGCGGCAAACGCATCGATAGACCATCACCATTAAAAACAATGAGCCCGGAAGAATGGGAATACTCCGGAGTTTTGCAGGAAACAAACAATTCGGCATTTTCACTGCGCTATAAAAAGGAAGTCATAGCAGGAAAAGTCCGCCTGAACTGTGCATTGCGCCTGGAAAGAAAAGTTGGTGCTGATATAAATATAAAATTTGTGTTAACCAGCAAGAACTCTGAAGAGGAATATATCCAAAAAATCTATGGCGACGGTATATTCCCGGCTGATTTTGCTTCATCCGGAGATATCTATTGTTTTATTGTAGAATTTGAAACTCCACCTGATAATATTGAATTTATCAATATTAATGTCAATTTCCGCACTCCGGAAACAACGTTATAACGCTTTAATTATCAATCGTTTATTCTGCCGTTGTGCGATTTTCGCCTGGCTCAAACTCGAAAACCTGCTGAAAATTTCTGACCACATGATATTTTTCTATATTCAGAATAAACATTGCCGTTTCTGTGGAATTAATAAAATCTTTTAAATAGGGATGACGCGAAATAAAAAGGTTAAAATATTTTTGATTTTTTTTAATTTTCTCCATCTCTTCTGTATTGCCCACCGCAGTAATACCTATTGCCTTGGTAATATCTTCAGCAAGATTAGAGTTATTACTGATAAAAAGCGATGCCTGGGAATGCTGTTTTAAATTTGCGAATTTACGCGTTGCCCGCGGCGTTGCAAAAAAAAGTTTCATTGCATTATCATGAACCGCAAACGCGACAGCGCCAGTATATGGATATTCGCCCATTAGCGTAGCAAGAATTCCAAAACGTTGTTCCGCTAATACTTCTTCCACCTTCTGCCATGTTTCTTGTTGTGTAGTCATTTTGCAAACTCTCTATTTTTGTTTTATAGGGCTTAGAATAACGTACGAAGGCAAGCCGATAATTTTAAAGTAATCTAAAGCTGGTTTAATTTCCGGGTCGTCTAATTTTTCAGCTTGAAATTTTATTACAACAAAAGATTCTAATTTTGCCAATACTGCATCGTTCTCAAAGGTTGTTGCGTCCATCTCTTTGCAGTTTTTGCACCATGATGCCCAAAAATCTATTACAACTTTTTTATTCGTTTGTAATGCTTTCTTTAATTCCATTTCTAACGTGGCCAGCTGCGAATAGCTGTTTTTATCGTCGACCAACCAATCAACCTGCAAAATGCCTTGGTAGGCGTACCACGCGCTGCCGGCAATGATAATAACTGCGAATAATATTTTAATCCGCTGCATCCATTTACCCGGTTTAGGCAGCACTGCCATTCCAGCGCCAGCAAAAGGCCACGGCAGCGCCATTCCGAAACCAAGTAAAAATGGCAGCAGCAATCCGTAGCTTTGTCCGGAAGAATATAGCTCGGTGGAAAAAACTATTACAGCAATTACTACCGGGGCAACACATGCCCCGGCAAGCAGCGCCGCAACAGCGCCCATGACGAACGCACCAAAAAGTTTCCCTTTGTTTGAATTTAAATGTATTTTACCAAAAATTTTGGAAAATTCTATATTAAATATTCCAAATAATGACACTCCCAAAACAAAAAATATTGCGGCTACAGTAAAATTAAACCATGCCGTAGAATTTAACACGCCAAACCTTGTCCCGGTCAAAACAGAAATTAAACCAATCGATCCATAGGAAACAGCAATACCAAAACCATAAGAGCCACCTAGAAGAAAACCCTTGACTTTGTTTTTTTCTCCTGAGTCGCCAGCGCCGATAATTGCTAAATTAATAGGAATCATTGGCAAAACACAAGGGGTAAGGTTTAATCCAATTCCCCCTAATAACACTATCAAGATGATTAAAAAAATATTTTCCCCGGATAGCATTTGTTTTGGTGCTGAATTTTTATCAAGAAAGGTAATAAACTCCGCTGCATTCATATACCCGCCGGCACTGCGCTCAATGGTAAAGCGCTGAAGTATTCCTTCCAAAGATTTGGTCATGCGCAATGTGTTTTCCCTGGATTTTGCAGATAGCACAGGAAGAATCTGTGCAGACTCGTTGACTTTAAACTCTTGATTGCCGGGTGGGAAACATATTGCCGGGCGCTGCTCGCTGCGGCTGCGGCATCCTTGAAAGTCAATGCTTACATAATAAGGCGCCTTACCGACCAACTTATAACTCCATGATGCAGAAGTGTCGCCGGGAATAATTTTTACCGTTCCAGAAAAAGGGTCGGAATGAGCAATAGAAACCGGCAAAGAATATGGTGGGATAGATTTACCAAAAGCATCCTTAACTTCGATTTGGGTTTGTTCATAATATAAGTAGTGCTGCGGCATGACTCTCACAGAAACCTCTAGCAAGCCGCCATTGCGCTGACAATTCCAAACAAAGGCATTAGAATAATTAATTTCTGCCTTGACCACACAAACAAATAATAAGGTTGATGCGATAAAATAGTAAATTTTTTTCATTGTGCGTCCTGTTCGAAGTACAATCACACCGTGTTTTTAATCCATAATGAGTTATTCAAAAATAAACCTGACAATGTTTTGCAAGATACTCCGTGCTGATTTTGAAATTTGCCGAAGACCGGCGGCAAGTCACAAACGTCATAAACTCCGGGAAAAATGCAACAATGCAAAGGTTCTTTTTAAATAGCCCCTAATTTTGCTATTTGGGGATATTTTTTTGTAAATCTTTAAGATGTTCCACATAATCTGCGGCAGTTCCTTGGAAATAACCCGTGCGGGCTAATTCCTTGCCGGAACTGTCTAATAACAATACGGTTGGAAATCCTTCGACATTATATTTTTCCGCTAGGCTGCGATTGTTTTGCTGCTGTTCGGAAGACAATTTTTTCTTTCGTGGAAAATCTATTTTTACAAGGATAAAGTTATCAGCGGCATATTTTTTAAATTCCGGTTTGGCAAATACTTCTTTATCCAACTTAATGCACCAGCCACACCAATCTGAACCGGTAAAGTCAATTAAAATCAACTTTTTGGCCGAGGCAGACATCTTTTTAGCTGTATCAAAATTTTCCACCCAGTCGTTTTCTGCTCCAAACATTGCACTTGCGCAGAACATCACCACCAGCACTGATAAAAATTTTTTCATTGTAAAAGGCCTTTCATTGATATTATATTACGTATAACCACATTATGCAAATGGGGAAATTTGTTTCATTGCCTCCGGCAGCAATAACGGAATGTCATCGGCTATCATCCCGCGATAACCGTACCTACTTATTTCACCCGCAATACCGTGTATATAGACTCCTGCTGCCGCAATTTCAAAAATATCCGATTCTTCCCCGGCAAGCAGTGCGCCAATAATTCCCGCCAGACAGTCTCCGCTTCCTGCGGTGGCCAGCATCGGACCTCCGGTTAGATTAATTTTTATTCGCCCATCAGGCGAGGCAATAACTGTTCGATGTCCTTTAAGTACAATTGTACAGTCTGTTGCTTCTGCCAATGCTTTTGCCTGTAACTCACGGGGCTGATTCAGATAGTCGCTCAAATCAAACGCATTCATTAACCGCTTCATTTCGCCTGGATGCGGCGTTAATATATTTGATTCTTTGCCGCGCAGCATTTCCGGCACTTGCGAAATAATATTCAGTGCATCAGCATCTATCACTAATGGTTTTTCCAAGCTGCATAAATAATTCAAGCACGGCACCAAGCTGTGATTTTGACCAATGCCAGGCCCGAAGACAATCGCATCAGAACACTCCACCAATTCCATTAGCTCTGCGATAGATTGCTGCGCAAAAAAACCTTCACCATTGTCTTTGATGCGTTTCACAATCAAAGCTTGAGGATAATTGCCGGTAAGATGCGCACTCTCCGGAATCGCCAATCTTACCAGTCCTGAACCTGCCCGCAATGAAGCTGTCGCTGCTAAAATCGCTGAGCCGGAATATTCTTTACTGCTTGCAACAATCAAAACCGTACCACGGGAGTTTTTATGACTGTCAATGGGTAACCTGGTCAGTATTTTTGCAGCATCTGCGGCAGTATTGATTTCTAGAATTGTCGTGTCTTCAGAATTGATGAGATTCTCGAAATAGGCCGGCAATCCGATATCCACTACTCTTATTGTGCCGGAGCGAACGATGCCGTGTCCCTGGAACAACCCGCGTTTGGGAAATCCCATAGTGATAGTACAGTCAGCTAAAATACTTTCGCCCTCTTCTTCGCCGGTGTCTGCATTAAGTCCGGACGGCACATCCAACGCGATAACCGGCAGCGCAGAACTATTTACCGCGGCAATCCACTGGTTATACGGCGCTTTTACAATTCCTTTTATTCCAGTTCCCAATAACCCGTCTACGATTATATCGCCTGATAAAAAATCATTTTTATTCAACTCTTCTTTATTTATAACGGTAACTGTGTCCGGTAATTTTTTAGCATGTGCCACGGCATCCGTTGTCAGGTCATTGATTTTACATATTGCATAAATTACAATTTTCCCGTCAAAACTATCTGCGAGAAATCTGGCTGCTGCATAAGCATCGCCGCCATTGTTACCTTTGCCAGCCAATAAAACGATCCGTTTCGCATGATTTTTTGCTAAAATTTTGCTAAAATTAATTATCTCTTCAGCAGCTCTCATGCCTGCTGTTTCCATAAGCTTAAATCCTGAAAGGTCATGCTCTTTAAGCGCCAATTGTTCCAGTGCCAACATTTGGCCTGAACTGATTAATTTCATAATTATTTGTCCCCCGTTTGATAAAATTCCATACCATATAGTTGCGTTCAGCTAAATATTAATGATAAAGATAGCTGTAGATTTGGTTTATTGCAAATATGCTTCTTGGTTTTCTGTTAGTACAGCGTATCTTATGTTTATTTCATTATTAATTAAAATATCTGATTCGCGCAAAGTGTGCATAAATATGGTTATTTTGAGACAACAACCGGGACAAAGAACAATGGCATCAAAAAAATTTAAGCAAATTTATATCGAAATTATAAATTACTGTAATTTAAACTGCTGTTTTTGCCCCAAGACAGAACGCCTCGCCACCGCTATTAGTATCGAAAATTTTACGCGTATTTTGCATCAAGCCGCCCCGCTGGCTGAAAAAATTTATCTGCATGTGATGGGCGAGCCAACCTTGCACCCGCAATTTGATAAAATTATTAATATATGCGGAACCGCAGCTGTTCCTGTTGATTTAACACTTAACGGTACAAATTTGATTGGATTTGAAAAAACCTTATTCCATCCGATTATTCGGCAAATCAACATCTCCACCCATGCGGCCAAACAATTATTGCTACCGGAACAGCAAGAATATTATAATAATGTATTACAGTTTATAATGTCTGCGCTGCGTATTCGGCCGGATTTATATATTAATTTACGAATGTGGAATTTGGACAATAATTTTTCTGCTAATTCAGATAATATTCCATTAATCAAACTGCTTGAAAAAGAGTTTAATTTTATTATTGTGCCGCCGGAATATTCTAAACAAAAAAGTGTTAGAATATACCATCGGCTGTATCTGCATTTTGACGCAGAGTTTAGCTGGCCGGCGGTAGGCAGCGGCAATGCCAGGACGGACGGTTATTGCCACGGGTTGAGTAAACAATTGGCAATTCTCGTTGATGGCACTGTTGTTCCATGCTGCCTGGACAGGAATGGCATTATAAATCTTGGCAACTGCCTGCAAAGAGATATTGTATCAATCCTGGAATCGGAACGCGCGAAAACAATGTTACACCATTTTAAGCAAAGGAAATTTTCTGAAGATTTGTGCCAATACTGCCAATATTCAACCAGATTTAAATAATCTGATTGAATTATTTACAATATTTGCAGAATAGTTATTATACTTTATTACCGGTTTCTCATAGGCATAATGACATAGAGGAAGCCTTCATCGCCTACAATTGCAATTGGGCTGAACCCATCATTAAATTTAAATTTAAATTTATCAGCTGTACCGTGTTTAAAAGGGTCTGCCAAAAAACTGGGATTAAATGATATATCAACTTTGCTGTCGGTATATTCAACTTCAATATAGTCGCGACCTTCGCCGGTAGTGCTGGAAGCCTCAAAACTTAGACGATTATTATCAAAACTAACTATCATACAAGAAGAAAAATCTGTAAGTGCTAAAGAAACTAATTCCAGTTTTGCTAAAAACATTTGGCGGTTAATCTCAAAACCTTTACTGAATGCTGCTGGAATAACTTGACGGTAATTAGGATAAGTTCCTTCAATTAATTTTGAAGTAAAATTAACCAGTGTTGTAGTAAATGATATTTGTTTATCACCTATTTTTATTAAAACATCATCTCCACCATCCATTAATCTTTTAATTTCCAGAGCAGTTTTCAATGGAATAATAATATCTCCATCTGTCCCGTTAAAAGATTCTGGAACTTTTTCAACTAATGCCAATCTTTTCCCGTCTGTTGCCACTACTGTAACAGTATTTTCCTTAATTGAAAATAAAACACCATGCAGTACTTTTCTGGTATCATCAAGACTAACCGCATAAACAATCTGCTCTAACATTCTGCTTAAATCTTTTTCTTTGAATTTTAATTCTTTATTAGCAGAAAAATCAATTGATTCAGGAAAATCATCGGTTGCTATGCCGTTTAGCTTAAAATTACTGGTACCGCAAACAACTTCAATGTGATTATCAGAATCACAATCTATTACAACCTCATTACTAATAAATCTGCTAACCAAAGAAAAAATCTTTTTAGCTGGAATTGTGGTTTTTCCCTCACGTTCAATTTTTGCTTTAAGCTGCGTAGTTATTCGTATTTCAAAATCGGTGGTAGTAAGCTTTAGTTGATCATTTTCCGCTTCAAATAAAATATTCCCAAGTACAGGCAAAGTAGAACGACTGCTGATAATATTTATAACTCTCTGTATTGCTTTTAGTAAAGATTCTTTTTCTACACTGATTTTCATAATTTTTCCTTTCGTTCAATAAAATTTATTCACAACTAAATATATATAATCTTTTTATACATTTCAAATAAAAATTATTTTTATTATTATACCCTGTTAATAGTGTTAATAACTATATTTTAAGCTTAAAATTTATTAAATTATATCACCTAAGGCTATTAGTAATTGATACAATTAGTTATCAATTTGCAAATTATAAAATTTATTCACAATATAATTACATTTATTCATAATGTTATTAACAGTTAAATAATTTTCTATAAAATTATAAAAACCCGTTAAAAAACGGCGGTAATAAATATAACTTTTAATTAGAACTGTAAAAAAATGTTCTATAACCATCAAAGTTAAGCTATATCAAATTTTGTTTTTAACAAAGAAAAAAAGAAAAAAAATTGAAATTTTACCAAAAGCGGTTTAATATACTTCGGTGGTTGATGTATGTAAATACTGTTTTAAATATGGCTGTGTTAATTTTTAAGCTTGATTAAGCATGGAACTGGAGGTAAAAAATGCCGATTTTTCATTATACCGCGATGGATGCTTCAGGAAAAGAGAAGAAGGGTAAGATTGATGCTGCAACTGAAGAGGTGGCGGCGGCGGAATTGAAGAAGCAAGGGCTGTTTATCACGATGATAAAGTCCAATAAGTCTGATAAAGCCAAAAAAGAAGCAGTGGCGGCGGCACCAAAGTCAGGGAAAAAAGGAGGAGGTTTCAATCTTAATATTTCAATCGGCGCACCGGTTATAAAAAGAAAAGAATTGACGATTTTAACTAGACAATTGGCAATTCTTTTGGACGCCGGCTTACCGTTAATTCGGTCATTGCGCACTTTGGAAAAACAGTCAAAAAATATACTGGTTAAGCAAATTTTAGGCGCCGCCGCTGATTCAGTGGAGGGAGGCTCAACCTTTTCTGAAGCGCTTGGTCAGCACCCAAAATCGTTTGACAAGCTATATTTGAATATGGTTCGCGCCGGAGAAGCGGCCGGCGCTATGGAAATCATTCTTAACCGTTTAGCGTTGTTTATGGAAAAAGCCGCCAGTATTGCCGGCAAAGTTAAATCCGCGTTGATTTATCCGGCAGTGGTTTTGTCCATTGCGACATTAGTTACTGCAGGGTTGATGATATTTATTGTACCGAACTTTAAAAAGATATTTGATGAACTTTTGGCTGGCGAACCGCTTCCCGGATTAACACAATTTGTTATGGCCTGCAGTAAAATTTTACAAGAACAGATCTGGATTGTTTTCGTCGCACTTTTCGGGATCTTTGTCGCATTTAAATTAACCATTAAAACAAAATTAGGGCGGTTCGGTGTGGACTGGGTCAAATATAATATGCCGCTGTTTGGACCTATTATTTCCAAAACTGCGATTTCCCGGTTCGCGCGAACACTTGGTACGCTAATGTCTTCCGGTGTACCAATTTTGAACGCATTAAGTATTATAAAAGAAACGTCAGGCAATGAAGTTGTTGCCGGCGCTGTGCAAAAGGTTCATGACGCCGTAAAAGAAGGCGAAGGTATCGCTGCCCCGCTTGGTGCGACGGCTATTTTTCCACAAATGGTTATAAGTATGATAGAAGTAGGCGAAGAAACAGGTAAACTTCCCGAAATGCTCGAGAAAATAGCAGATACTTATGAAGAAGAAGTGGATAACGCTGTAGGTGCATTGACCTCAATGATTGAACCGCTGATGATTGTGGGGTTGGCGGTTGTCGTTGGTACTATCGTTATCGCGCTCTTTCTGCCGCTTACTAAAATTATTGAAAAACTTGGCTAAAAAATTATTTTTTGGTATTATCACATCTGGAAGAATTTTGCCTAGATGGGTTTCACAGCATCAGATTCTATAATGCAGTTCGATTATTTACAACAATTATTAAGGGATATGATAAATGTCTAATGAAAAGTATTATGCCGTAGTAATGGCTGGCGGAAAGGGTGAAAGATTTTGGCCGCAAAGCCGGGTCTCGCATCCCAAGCAACTATTGCGCCTGATCGGTAATTTGACACTGATAGAACAAACTGTTGAACGTTTGGTGCCACTGATTAAGTTAGAGAATATAATTGTCATAACCAATCAGGAATATGTGGCGCCAATGCGCTCATTGCTTTCGCAGCTTCCCAAAGAAAATATTATTGGCGAGCCTGTTGGAAGAGACACTGCGCCATGTATTGGTTTGGCCGCCGGCGTTGTCAAAGCACGCGGCGGAGATGATGCGGTAATGATTATGCTGCCTTCAGACCATGCTATTCAGGATTCCACCGGGATGCAAAAAGTTTTGCAAAAAAGTGCAGAAGTAGCCCAAACTGGGAGCATTGTTACTATTGGCGTAAATCCCTCTTTCGCCAGTACCGGATACGGCTATATCCATTGCGGTGCTGTTACTGAAGAAAAAGACGGGGTAAAATTTTTCCGCAGTCTTGGGTTTAAAGAAAAACCGGATACCAAAACGGCGGAAAAATTAGTTGCTGAAGGTTGTTATAAGTGGAACAGTGGAATGTTTATTTGGACCGTTGACACGATTATGACGGCGCTGCAGCAATTCATCCCTTGTTTAAATACAACGGCAATAAAATTATGTGAAGCAGAAAAAAACGGCACCCTGGAACAGTCTTTATTGGAATTATACCCTGCCTGCCAGAAAATTTCCATTGATTATGCGATAATGGAAAAAGTAAGCAATGTTATTGTCGCAGAATGCATTTTTGATTGGGATGATGTGGGAAGTTGGACGGCGCTGAGAAATCAGATTAAACCGAATGAAAATAATAATGTTATTCGCGGACTATATGAAGGAATTGACTCTGAAAATAATATTATTGTTGGTGAATCAAAGCATCTTATTGCAACTATCGACGTGGATAACTTGATTGTGGTACATACCGATGATGCTACTTTGATTTGTAATGCGAAATCAGCACAGCGAATTAAAGAGTTGGTGCAAAAAATTAGTTCTAAGCCAGAACTCAAAAAATATTTATAAGGCTGACTCAGCAGGCGGGCAATAATGGTATTCTTGATGAATATTGGCAACACCCATACGCAAACAGCCACATATTTTGACGGAAAAATGTCCGGGGTAAAAACTACAAAAACCAGTGTTTTATCCAGCGAAATTTTACCGAAGAATATGCCAATAGCCGCAACAACCGTGGTTCCTGCAGTTAAAAAAATTTTTGCGGACTCTCCAATTTTTTGGGTGGATGCACGAGTTAATACCGGGCTGGAGATGAGCAAGGTTGATAGAACAACAATAGGCGGAGATCGTGTTGCCAATGCTATATATCTCGCCACCGCTGTTCCATCACCGGCGGTTTGTATAGATATTGGTACGGCAATAACCTTTGAAATAATTGAAGGCAACTCATTTTGTGGTGGATATATTTTGCCTGGACGACATTTATTGCGGCGATCACTGCATGATTTTACGGCCCAACTGCCATTACTGCCGCTATCACAGGAGTTACCGCCTGAGCTGGCAGGAACCAATACTGAGCGGGCGATGCGCCTGGGTATTGACGGAGGCGTAATTGGCGCGGTTAGAGAATTGATGAACAGGGTTAAAACAATGTTTGAATCTAAAACAGTTAATTTTATAGGAATAGGCGGAGATAGAGAATTTTTAATAAACGCAATTCCTGAAATTAAGGACGGGGGAAATCTTTGTACCTTAGAGGGAGTTAGAATCGCATGGGAGAGAAATAATAGATGAGAATAAAAATTACCGGAATACAGAATGAAAATGAGATGGCAATAGCGGTTGGCTGCGGGGCTGACGCGATAGGCTTTCTGGTAGGACAACTGCATAAATCAGCGGCCTTTATTTTGCCTAGCAGCGCGGCGCGCATGGCTCGGCTATTACCTCCATATATTTCTCCGGTTCTGGTCACTCATTTGACGAGCGCCGAAGAAATCATCGATATTGTACGCCGAACAGATATTCGTGACGTGCAAATTTGTGGAGAGATTTTGATTATGGAGTTAATGAAATTGCGGGATATAATGCCGGCTGGCGGGAAAATTATTCTCACCGCATACACCAATGAGCAGAATATCATTTCTAATCTTGAAAAAAGTTTTGGAATGGTTGATGCGGTAACCTTTGACTGCTTTAACCGTTCTCCGGCACAAATAGGCGATAGCAAAAACAATGGTTACTGCTGGGAAGCGGTTAATGTATTTATGCGTCAGTGCCGGTTGCCGGTGATTCTTGCCGGCGGTCTCAATTCAGAAAATGTTGCTGACGCAATTCAAACATTTAAACCGATGGGCGTTGATGCTTGTTCAAAATTACGTGACCCGTCCACTGGTGTGCTGCAGGAAAATTTGTGCCGTGCTTTTATTCACAACGCGCGGCGCGCTGAATTGGCAATGGCTAATGAATTTTAAGCGCTGATTTAAACGCATCTTTTGAATAGTCTTTGGCTTGTAGTTTGCAGGTTTTATTGCTGTTATAACATAGGTGCAGAGTCAAATGGTTTTATTAACATATACGTTGCTCAGCTGTGTTTTTGCCGCGACAGTTATTTCTGACCGGCAGGATAATGTTATCAACATTCACGATAGTTCTTCCGCAACCAATAGCGGGATCTCGTTTGGAGTTGAAACAGTCAAAAAAACGACCCCGCAAATTTCATTAACTAAAAACGTGACAAAATTCTCCTCGGCAACAGTTTCAGGCGCGGTTAAGCTAAAAATCGTGCCAGGAAAAAAATACCAGATCGAGATATCAGGCAGTGATGCTGATGTTAAACAGTTTAGCGTTAAGGTTGAGCAAGAAAAACTTGTCATTGAAAAGGCAAAAAATTTTAATCAAGAGCAAGAGGTTAAAATCCAGATAATTGTGCCCGAGTTAACAGAATTGAATTTGACCGGTGCCGTTGATTGTGAGGCGGAAATTTCTGGTCAGGAAAAATTTGTAGTTTATTCTAAAGCTGCAGGAGAAA
The DNA here is from genome assembly GCA_964542255.1 of uncultured Victivallaceae bacterium. GTDB lineage: Bacteria > Verrucomicrobiota > Lentisphaeria > Victivallales > Victivallaceae > CAYMSF01. The sequence goes on along the minus strand of CAZITV010000010.1, from coordinate 8,880 downwards.
TTTTCTTATCTGGGCATTGCGGTAGATTAATTATAAATATTGACGGAGCAGTTAATTTAGATGCATCGGCGCTTGCCGCGGAAACTGCAGTAATTAACGCTGCCGGCGCGACCAATGTTAAAGTTAATGCATCTAAAGCGCTTGATGCCTCAGCTTCAGGCGCCGCATCCATATATTATAAAAATAATCCAGAGAAAATCGTTAAAAATATAGACGGTGCCGGCTCTGTTAACCCCATAGAATAAAGGTGAAAAAATGTTAAAAAAGTTGTTGTCCGTGCTTTTATTAATGTCCGCGCTATTTGTTTCTGCACAAGATTTAAAAGAAGTTACCGCGTCAGGCAGTGCAGAAGGAACACCAGACCAGGCGGGTGAGCAAGCTCTGGCGCAGGCATTACGGGATGCCGTGCGGCAAGGAGCCGGCGTCGATATTCTCAGCGAGTCTAAAGTTAGTAACTTTCAGACAGAATATGACCGGGTTATAACATCATCTTTCGGTTATGTCAAAGAGTACACCATAACCAGTCGTGAGTATTCTAATAAGGATAAAATTTATACCGTAAAAATTAAAGCGCAGGTGGCAAAAGGCTCTCCTGGAATGGACCAGGTTTTAGCATTGCGGTTGTTGGTTAAACGGATGGGGTCACCAAGATTGCTGATTCAGGTAAAAGAAAAAATAGGTGGAGAATTTAACAATGATATGCCGGTTTCTCAAACTGTTCTCGAAGAGTTGGCGCAGCAATCAGGAATCGAGGTATTAAAACAAAACGTTATTCAGGAGCGGGATGACCGGGAATCAGCTCGTGCGGAACTACTCGGCGATAAATTGGAAAGCAAGGTCAAAAAAGCCGGTATTTCCAGCAGTTCAGACTTTAAAATTATTGCCAATATTAGCGGCTCGGTGGGAAAGATGAAAGAACCGTTCCCGGACGTTCAGGTGAGAGATGCGTCAATTGGAGTTAATCTGCAGGCCGTATGGAGCGATACCGGAGAAGTAATCGCGACGGTCAATGTTCCGACAATGTTTTTCCGCGGCGAAGGCAATATGTCGCTGCCATATGAAATGCCGGATCAGCTGGTTAGGCAGTACTTGATTAATATTTTAAGTGGAAAAACCAAAAGTACTGAACAAGATAATGCCTACAGTATTTTTCGAAAAATCATGGCGAAATGGATTGTTGAGCTTGATTTAGGCGCTAAAGTACAATTAGAATTTAATAAAATTGATAAAGAAATGTTCGATAAGTTAATTGCCGGACTGAGAAAAAATCAAAATATTTCTTATGTTTGGCCACGGGAATTTGATAGCCGGCTCTATTCGGTTATCGAAGTGGAAACCAGAATGGAACCAACTGCACTCAGCGAGCTCGTCGTCAAGGAAACCAGGAGTAAATTCAAGACAGACTCCGTTACAAAACGCAGACTGAGATTTATTCCAGAATAAAAGCGTAATCTAATACCAATGAACGCGGATTGGCATTAAGGCAACAGCCGCAACTTATGGTATGCGGCGTGACTTTAAAAAAGGCTTAAAATCATTTTTTTGCACGGGAAAATTGGTTTAACGAAAACGCAAGAGAGTTTAACCACGGAATAGGCGGACAACACAGAAAATTAAAAATATTTTCAACTAGCATTTCTCGTGCATGAGAGGCATATTTTAAGACACCTCTAGTAACTAGTTTATAATTTAAGCACTTTAGAACTTTAATAAAAGCTAACAAAATGAGATGCATATGCAACAGGAAAGACATTATGCCTTTAGAAGTTTTCTGAATATGGTTCATTTGCCGGACCGGCGCGATTATTCGGTAAAACCCCTGACAAACGAGGTTGAAATTGTTGATGGCTGGAAGATAATTATCGGCCGCAACTGTTCAAAATTGGTAGAAAAAGCGGCGATGGATTTGCAGGACTATTTTTTTACCAGCATGAATGTTGCTGTTTTGTTGCAACGAGCGGAGCAGCTCTCTGAAATTACCGCAAAAAACTGCATCTTGCTTGGCGTTCGTGAAGATTTTCCCTCCTCCGGCAAGTCTCTTTCCGTACCGGGCAGCTATCTGCTTGACTGCAGCCGAAAGCGAGTTGTTATTTGCGGGTTTGACGACCGGGGCAGTGCCCAGGGGAGCTATTACATTGAAGATTTGATGAATTTACGCGAGGCACCATTGCTTGCCGCAGGGAAAGTAAAACGAGAACCGCGCTTCTCGCCGCGCATGACCCATTCAGGCTGGGGCATTGACCAATTCCCGGACGCGTACCTGAGTATCATTGCACACGCCGGCATGGATGCAATTATGATTTTCACTAAAGATGTTGATACTACCCTGATGGGCTACTTGGATTTCAATGATTTGATTGAACGGGCAGAAAGTTTCGGCATTGATGTCTATATTTACAGTTGTCTAAAAAGCCTTAAGCACCCGGCAGACGCTGATGCCCGTGATTATTACCAGAGCACTTACGGCAAACTTTTTCGAGCCTGTCCCAAAGCCAAAGGCGTGATACTGGTTGGTGAATCTTGTGAATTTCCGAGTAAGGATAATGTCAACACTACGGGTAAACCCTGGGATACACCAAATGACGGGATAAGAGGCACCAAGCCAAGTCCCGGATGGTGGCCGTGTTATGATTATCCCGAATGGCTGACAATGATCAAAGATACCATCCATCAATATAACCAGCAGGCAGAAATAGTTTTTTGGACTTATAACTGGGGCTATGCTCCCGAAAAGGCGCGCCTCAAATTAATTGAGTCGCTGCCGGAAGGCATTACCCTGCTCGTCACCTATGAAACATTTGAGCCAATAAAAAGAGGCGGCATAACCGATGTCTGCATGGACTACTCAATATCCATTCCCGGCCCGGGAAAATGCTTTGTCAGTGAGGCAAAAGCAGCGAAAAAAAATAATATCCGTCTTTACGCGGTGAGCAACACTGCCGGGCGCACGTGGGATTTTGGCACCGTTCCCTATATTCCGGTGCCATTTCAATGGGACAAAAGGCACCAATCTCTGCTGGCGGCGCATACGCAGTGGAACCTGTGCGGCCTGATGGAAAGCCATCAGTACGGCTTCTTTCCCTCAATAATCAGCGAACTGGCCAAATTAAACTATTGGAGTCCAACCGCAACCGGACGCAACCACCTTGCCCAAATCGCCAAACGTGATTTTGGCAATCCTGGAGCACCGAGTGCGCTGGCGGCGTGGAAACAGTGGAGCGATGCTATTAACGATTACATTCCCTCCAACGAAGACCAATATGGTCCGTGCCGGGTCGGACCTGCTTATCCCTTCGTATTCCATCCGGATATTACCCGAACTTTCTTATCGCAGGAAATAAATATGCCCTCCTCGCCACATGCGCCGTTTTCACATTATATGGTCAAAACCTTTTATAAGCCATTTGAAAACGAATGCCAATCGCCAGGCGGCTTACGCCTCCCCGAAGAAATAAAAATACTGAAAAAGATGCTTAAAACCTGGCTGAATGGAGTGGACTCAATGGAAAAAGCCTGCCAATCGGCTCCGGCAAAAAAAACCGCAGCAGCAAAAAAAATGCTGGGGTTGGGCAAATTTATTGCCAATACCATTCTCACCACCATCCACATAAAACAGTGGTGGCTCCTCAATAAAAAACTTTTATTGGAAAAAAATGTCAGTAAGGCGGAAAAACTCCTCGACGCCATTGTCAAACTGGCAGAACAGGAAATTAGTAACGCTGAAGCAACTATCCCTTTAGTTGAGGCCGATTCCTGCCTGGGCTGGGAACCCATTATGGAGTATATGACCGACAAAGAACATTTGGAATGGAAAATCCGTCAAGTTAAAAGAGTGCTCGAACACGAAATTCCAGTCTATCGAAAAATATTACAACTGCGCTAACTCTATAAATTGTATTTTTTAAAAAATGTTTTAGATTAACATTATCGTGTTGTATCTTTTTTGTCCGGTTCCTGATTAATAACAAGCTAGGCGCAAAAAATGAAAAAGAAAGAAAAGGTTTTCACTTTATTTGCGGTCGCGTTGGGTTTTATTTGCAGCGGCTGCACTTCTCCGGGTGGGTTGGCACCGTCATCGATGCCAATTACCGCAAGAGATAGCTACACCATTGTTCAAAGAGAGGCATACGCCATCGATTCTGGAGTTACTGTTCTTATTTTTCCGATAACCACCTGCAGTGTCTATACTACCCTGCAAAAAGTGAAAGAAAAATATAAGGCGGACGCGATTATTAACGTTTCGATTGAAAATATTAACAATTGTTATGTTTTCTGGAATGTCCGAAAGATCTTAATTCGCGGCGATGCAATAAAAATGAAAAAATCTGGCAGCATCTTGGAGTAACATTATGAAGACTTATACAAAAAAATGTTTTTGTTTTGCCAAGATAATCATGGCAATATTCATCGCGGTAACGGTGTTCCAGTTAACCGGTTGCACCAGCGCCATTGGTCTTTCCCCCTCAACAACTCCGATTACCGGTCGGGATACTTACACCAAGCTAGGTTATTGCAAAGGTACGTCTTCCGGCTTCATGATTTTGGGCATTCCATTTGACCCGTCCGAACCGTCAAAAGCGGCCAGAGATAATGCGATAAAAAATGGCAAAGGGAATGGCTTGATAGAGGTGACGGAAGAGTTTAATATGATTCATTTATTAGTAACGGCGTTTTATTGGACTAAGGTTGAAGGAACCGCGGTCACGATTGAGCATGCAGGAGAAGAGATTGAATGAAAAAGTTTAGTATTTTATTTGTAACAGTTGCTGGATTAATGTTTGGTGCAGGCTGCAGTCACGTGTATATGCCGTCAGTGGACCCGAATAAATCTGACATGAGCCCGGAACAAACCACAATTCTGACTAAAACCAAACTAAAAGTACCGTGCCGGGTAGAAGTGCATTGCCCCGATAATTTGACTGGTTCAGACCCGGGATTCTTTAGCGATGATTCGTTTCATTACCCATTACAGGAAATTATAAGGAATAGTTTTAATAGTGCTACTCAAAAAACCTTTGAGGCGCCGCGCAGTGAGGTAATTGATGCATTCACTGTTAATGTGACAGTGCCCGAATCAAGTCTTGAGGTAGATGGCGAAACTGCCCGGTATTCACTGCATGTTGTCGTGCTATTTAAGGAGCCTGGTGAAAAGAAAATTGAAGCTTTCGAATTAAAAAAACAACTCGAAATGCCCTTTGAAAACAAAAAAGAAGTTGCCCCGGTAATTTATCGTATGTGCCAGGAAATCGCATTTGAGGCTACTAAGAAATTATCAGAATCGCCTAAAGTAAAGAAAACGATTAAGCGTTTTGAAGAACGCTAATATTACCAAACTTAACAGGAGACAGCAAAATGAGAAAAAATTGGTTTGTTTGGTGTATCATTGGCGCGGTATTAACGATGGCGGCAATCAGTGCTATCGCCTATGCGGCAAATAATGCTCAAAATATTACTTCGACGATTAACACCGCCAGATTTATTTTATTTGGCGGCAGTTTTAAAATTACAGAGAGCAGCAATGAAGAGGGGGTTTTTAAGTTAGATACCTATTCCGGAGATACATGGATTCTGCGCGTAACTATAGAAAACGGGAAAAGACTTGAAAAATGGGAGCCTGTCGCTGACAGTGCCGCCCCGGCCATCCGTTCGTCATCAAATATCACAATTCCCGGCAATACCATTATCAAGTAAGGATGTTCTCTGATTATTATGTCAGGATTTATTAATTATCCGTGGCGTCCCTGCTGCCTTCTTGGGTTCATTGCTTTATCGTCATTGGTCTTATTGTTTGGCGGCTGTGCAAATCTCAATTCCGCTGCTAAGCCGCTTACCTTTATTCAAATGACGGATCCACAGTTGGGGATGACTAGTTTTTCCAAAGACCTTGATAATTTTCAGCAGGCAATTATTCAGGCGAGCCAAACCGATGCTGCAATGACCGTCATTTGTGGGGATTTAGTTAATACCGCATCCGATAGTTCATTCAAAGCGTTTAACCAGGCAAAGGCAGCGTTCAACCACCCAGTTTTTTGCGTTCCTGGCAATCATGACTTGGGCAGCGCCGATTCTATCGTCCAATACCGCAATACCATAGGACCAGATTATTATTGCCGGGTGATTGACGGGTATGCTTTCGTCTTTATTAATTCTACCATTATACTGCGTCCAGTTCCACAATATTCTAGTGAACAGGAACAATGGTTAAGCAGCACTTTGACGGAATATAAACAAAAAAAATTGCCGGTAATTGTTGTTATGCACCATCCTTTATTTGACAAACAATCAGACGAGCCTGACGGATATTTTAATTTTCCACAACCACTGCGCAAACAATATCTTAAACTATTTAAGGATGGCGGAGTTGTCGCGGTATTGCACGGACATACCCATCAGACGCGCGAAACTACTCAAGACGGCATTATTTTTGCCAGCTGTGAAACGACATCAAAAAATTTTGACGGTAAACCGCTGGGATTCAGAATTTGGCAAATAAAAGAGGGTAAATTGAACTCGCAACTTCTGCAGTTAAAGACCGAACCAGTAAAAATCCCGTAACTGCAGCACCTTGGGATAATAGGCTAATTTGTGATGGTCTTTAGAGGTTCAAAAAAGAAAATAGTTTTATCCGGACTGACGGCTGTAAGCCGGTAGTTTTTCAATATCGGCGGCGGCAGGGTAGGAATATTCCCGGGATGAACAGAAACAAATAACGGGATTGTCGCTCTTTCCAGTTCTTGGAAGATGCGAATTTTGTCTTTTATCAGGACTAGGTAAATCCGGTTGAAATCTGAGATTCCTGCCTTAAGACCAGTTTCAGCATAATAAATACCTTGATTTTCTCCATAAATATTGACCTCGCGCCGCTCTCCGGCGCAGGTAAGAATAAATCTGACGCGTTCTTCTGTTGGATTTGATTGATTAAGGTTTATAATACCTGTCCATGTGGTCTTGGTGCCTGCAATAATGCGGTCATAACGCATCACCGGCGTTGCAATGGAGAATGTTAGCAGCGCCAATGCAGGCAAAGCTAATACGGTTGGCTGCCAAGAAATTAGTCCCAATCGGAATGCCCGCAAAATTCGGTCGCAGTATGTTGCTAGAAGAATTAACGGCACCCAGATTACCGCCGGCAGCGTTAAATCGTGTGAACGCCCTTGAAAATAGGTGAATAAGCCTGTTCCCAGTATAGCTAAAAATAAACAGTATTGACTGTACGTGCCGGGTTGTTTTTGCCAATACCCCCTTATGCCTATTATCAGGCCGATGATATTAATTGCGGCAACAACCTGCCATGGGTATAATTTTAGCGGCATCGGCAGCATAAAGTATCCCATTAAATAGAAAATTTGGTGAGATTTAAACATCTCCATGAACTTCTCGCTGCCTATTGCGCTGCCGATGATACCATAGCCTGCGCCTGTCACCACTAATGCAGATACACCAAAAATTACCCCGTTCCAAAACGCGGCACGGTTACGGCGCCGATAAAATTCAGCCAGAAGCCATACCCCGAATGCGGCGAAGAGCGGAATGCCGCCATCCATATTCCAAAGCATTCCTAATCCGGAAAACGCACCGGCTAAAATTAAACCGTAATTAACCGCAATTTTTTTTCTCAGCAGCAAAGTAAACAGCCATGCTCCAACTGCCGGGAAGAAAAAACGAATTGGATGGTAAGCAAAATATGGTTCTAAACGATTATCATTTAAAAAATTAAACATTCCGCAGCACAGGAGCATTACCATCAAGATTAGCAGCACCCATATTCTGCCGCGGACAAATTCCATAGCACTTTTAAGCATTGCCCAAAAAGCGGTGATATATAATATTCCCATAATGATTGAAATGCTGAATACCGAGGTGCCGGTCAAGCGAAATACCGGCGCCAGTATTTGTGAATACAGCCCGTACTGGTCATGGTCAAAACGCCCAGCCGCCGCTTGGGATACAGAGTAAGCGATAATTTCCAAGTGATGCACATTTATCGCGTGTAAATCATATAAAGTGAAAATTCGACAAAAAAAGGTTTGGAATACCGGTAGAAACAAAAATACCGCCAACATTATCCGGCGCGGTAGCCATCTGTTAAGTCCATAAAAGACCTCTGCCAAATACAATACCCCGGCAAGCAGCAAACATATCGCCCACGGTAGCCATGATTCGCAGCGCACCAGTGGACGAAACATAAACTCAGCGAGTGTACCAACGGAACAGCCGACAACTGCAGTAGCCATCAGCACGTATATCGGTGTCCATATCAGCAGTTTTTTCCACCACCGGCACTGTTGAGCATTAATATTGTCCAGATTATTTTTAACGCTATCCACCAGCCATATTGAGCCTAGTGCTAACAATGGCAGCGCCAAAACGCAGATAGTATAAATAATTCGCTCATTTCTTTCCGGTGCCAGAGCATAAACTAATTCCGGCAGCAGCATCCGGCAATATTCCTTGTATTCTGCCACCGACATATTTTTAATATAAAGCCCGAGCGCGGCAGCCAGCAGAATTATTAAAATACCAGTGACAATAAAAATGGTTCCCAGGCGCAAAACATCCGAGTCCATCATCTGTTTGTTTGTTCTCTTATTCAACATAATAGTCGTAAAAATTAAGTGTTTAAAATTAAAAAAGTCAAATCGAATATACAATAAACGCAGTGTATGAAAGTTGCAATCCTAATTTATGTCAATTCATTCACAGATTACTCCATACGAAGATTCCGCGCGCATCTATGTTGCAGTGCGGCTCATTGGTCAAATGGCTAACTGTTATTATCTGCAGATATTGGCGGTTTATCTCGATAGTATGCCTTTTAAAACTTCAAAACGCTCCCGCGCGGTCAACCGTTTGTCTATCAATGATTGCGAATTGGTATTA
>CAZITV010000009.1:1467-34618 GCA_964542255.1 uncultured Victivallaceae bacterium | reverse complement strand
TTTTTTGCATTATCCCGATTTTGCCTTTATATTACTGTACTGTTTTTCGTATCATACCAGAAGTAACTTTTGATTGGATGAGCTAAAATGATAAATACCAAGGAAATTGAAATTTTTGAGTCGGAATTGAACAGTTTTGATGTTAAAATCAGAAAAAACGCGCTTTCCGAGTTGTGCGACATTGTTAATACTGGAAAATACCGCGAGCCTGAATTGACTGATGCGCATAATCTGCATTGCCATACATTTTATTCGTATAACGGTTATGGTTATTCACCGTCATATATCGCCTGGTTGACCAAAAAATCCGGTTGGTTTGCCGGCGGCATCGTAGATTTTGATGTGCTGGACGGCGTAGATGAGTTTATTCATGCCGGAATGGCATTAAATATCCGCAGCACCGCTGGAATTGAAACGAGAGTATTCATCGAGTCTCTGGCTGGAGAAGAAATCAATTCGCCCGGCGAACCAGGAATTGCCTATCATATGGGGGTGGGTTTTAATACCGGCAAGGTTTCAGCGGACAATGTTGAATTTCTCAAAGATTTGAGAGCGAAGGCATCTGGTCGAACCCAACAAATCGTCGCATTAGTAAATACTTTTCTGGCTCCAGTATGTATTGACTTTGACAAAGACGCCGCGGTATTAACACCAAACGGCAACGTTACTGAACGCCATGCCTGCTGTGCCTACCGGGTGAAAGCAGAAACAGTTTTCCCGAACCTGATTGAACGCATTCAGTTCTGGTCCCAAAAGCTGGGAATTGATGCAGCAGACGCCGCAAAAGTTGTTGATAATCCAGTTAAATTGGAAGCGGCAATTCGTGCTAAAACTATGAAAAAAGGCGGTGTCGGCTATGTTCAGGCAGATAAACATTCTTTCCCGGCGCTGCATGCAATGAATAAATTTATTGAAGCCTGCGGCGCTCTGCCGACAATTGCCTGGCTTGACGGCGGTTCAAGCGGGGAGCAGAACGTTGAACGTTTACTCCAGACTCACGTCGATGCAGGCGGGGTAATCCTGAATATTATTCCAGACCGTAACTGGAATTTCGCAGATGCTAATGTTAAAGCGAAAAAAGTAAACGAGCTGAACCGGATTATGGCCGCTGCCGCTGCCCTGGATATCCCGGTTATTGCCGGCACGGAAATGAACGCTCCGGGGCAAAAACTGGTTGACGATTTTGACAACAGTTCGCTAACCCCGCATTTTCAGACTTTTGTGGATGGTGCGGCGATAGTATTTGCTCATACAGTGTTATCACGTGAAAATAAAGGATACCTGAGCGATTGGGCTGTCGATGCCTTCCCGTGCAAATGTGAACGCAATAAATATTTTGCTGAATTTGGCCGCCAACACCGCTGGAGCTAATTTAATACGCCGTGGCGGAATTAAGACAAATTATGACAATATCCGGGATTATTAGGGCCTCTTTTATATTCGTATTTATTTTCGCCGTTTTGACTGCGTATGCATCTGATGACACGGCCGCCAGTGCTGCTGCTGAACCGTATCGGCGCTATGAGCCTGAACCTGAGCGCTGGCATGATCCTTTTGGCGTATATTACAAAGATGCCAGGCCGGTTGACTTTATCTATCTGCTGCCTGCCAGTGTTGGCGGAACAATTTTTTCTACTGCCGGCTTTGCAGTGATGTGGCCAGGCAAACTTATCTGGAATTGCTGCGCCGGTGATTTTTCCGAGGATGCATTATTTCCCCCGATTGATTTTTCACAGAAATACTGTGGCACTGCCGGTTGCTATGTGCTGGGAAGCCCGTTTTGGCTGCTTGAAAAAATGCTTTACGAAGTACCGGTTTGGCTGTATGAATCCTGTTTTGGCAGCTGTGAAGCGGGTGTCGCCGCCGATGCATCTGGCGGGAATCGTTCCGAAGCATCGCCTGTGGAGCCATAACATCCGCAAAGGTTATTTTTGAACAGCTCTTTGCCTTCACAGCGCATATCAAGAAGTGATTGCCGCACTGAAATATTTTGAGTAAACTTGTTAGGAGCCGTAAAGAAATAACCTTTACATCTTCGCGTTTCTCCCGAATGCTTTTGCGTTTGCCGGTTCGTTACATACCTTCAGGTATGCACCTCGCCGGCAATTCCCAAAATCTCTTCGGGATATTTTGCGAGACTTGTCAAGTTTATTTCTTGGCAGCTCCTTAGTGTGAAAATGCGTTTTTAAACTAGTTATTTTATCCACTGGACACTATGAATTCATCGAACAAAAAGAAATTAATGCTATTTCTACTGGTTGCCGTTTTTGCTTTTTATATTGCCGAAAACATTTATGGCGACATTTTTAATAACTATCTCGATAAAGTTCAAAACCTTGATACCGGCGCCAGATCCATGCTGGAGTTCCCACGGGAGTTGCCTGGTTTTCTTTCGGTATTTGCAATCAGTGCGTTATTTTTTTTGGGCGAGGGGGCAATTGCCGCAACCGCATGTTTTTTGCTGGGTATTGGTCTATTTGCCCTAACCATTCCAGCCTTGACTGGTAATTACTGGCTGCTCTGTTTTTGGATTGCGGTTGCCAGTTTTGGGCAGCACTTTTTTATGGTTATTGTTGATGCGATTGTGCTTCATTCTGCCGCTCCCGAAAACCGCAGTCTCCGTCTTGGGCAGATGAAAAGTTTGATTACCGCCGCAGGATTGATTGCCTCTGCTTTTGTTTGGATTAAATGGAAATATTTCAATCAAAATTTTAACATAGATTTTCTTATTTCAGGAATTATTGTGATTGGTGCAGGAATCATCTTAATCATAACGAAACCGGCTGGACATTTAAAAAAATGCGCTGATTGGCGTGACCGTTTAATCATTAGAAAACAATACTCGCTCTATTATATCCTAGAAGCTTTTTTTGGCGCCAGAAAACAGGTATTCCTGACTTTTGGATTCTGGCTGCTGGTCTCAACACTGGGAAAATCTCCTGCTTATATGGGCAAACTGCTTTGTATCGCTGGAATAATTGGTCTTGGATTCAGACCTTTCGTCGGGAAAATGATTCAGGTATATGGCGAACGCCGCGCATTAATCGTCGAAAGTATCCTTGTTGCCGCTGTTTGCTTGGGCTATGCCTTTGCCATGAAATTATTTACTATTGAAACAGCCGTGATAGTATTATCCAGCTGTTTTGTCGCCGATGCGTCATGTTTCGCTTTTGGTATGGCGCGCTCAAGTTACCTGGCGCAAATTGTTGCAACAAATGATGATCTCACCCCAAGTTTATATTCAGGAATGGCAATTAATCACGTTACCTCTATAATTAGCGCCATACTTGGCGGACTGCTTTGGAAAATCACCGGCGAGCATATGTGGGTATTTATTTTTGCCGCGGCGCTCGGGATTATTTATGGCATTTTCGCGGCGCGTATCAAAACACCCGTGCAAGCCGCCAACCGGCAAATCAAAACATTTTAAAACAACGATAAACATCAAATTATTATTCCCAATTGATTCATGTTTTTGCGATTTTATGCTTGACAAATCGATTCTAAATATTATGTTAAGTGCTTGCTCCGAAAAATGCCCCGTGGTGTAATGGTAGCACAAGTGATTCTGGATCATTTTGTCGAGGTTCGAGTCCTTGCGGGGCAGCCATGTTACCTATGGTGGATGTAGCTCAGTTGGTTAGAGCGTCTGGTTGTGGCCCAGAAGGTCGGGGGTTCAAGTCCCCTCATTCACCCCATTTTTTAATTATTGTGTTATTATTGGTTTTCGCCGGTTAGTGAATTAAATAAAAATGAATATGTGTACAGGGCAGTTTCAGCTTATAATTGCAGCTGTAATCGTTTTGTTTGCCTGCCGGCCGAATGCGCTCGGTGCCTCGGATTCGACGACGACCAATCAGACGATTGCACAAATCGGTCAAAATACTAAACTTATTTCCACGTTTAGAGCGAAGTTTAAACAAATAAAAACCTTCCGCATTTTAAAAAAACAGATGATTCTTGAAGGTGATATCTTCATCAATCGCGCACCATTCAAATTAGCTTGGCATATCCGTCATCCAATTTTGCATTCGACGTTGATTACTGATGAGCAAATGCTGCAGTATGACAGCGACAGCGATCAGGTTAAAAAATATAAATATACTGATAATCCGATATTGAGTATAATTGCCAAGACATATCATGATATTCTTCTGGGAGATTACTCGCGTCTTGCGGCGCAGTGCGAAATCAGCACTGAGAAAGACAAGAACTATATAGATTTTAAACCGCTTGCCGGCAGTGATATGGCACAGGCAGTGGCAAAGATTAGATTTCTTTTTAATCAAGATTTTACATACCTCATTGGTGTCGTAATTGAAGAGCCCGGCGGCAACAGCACCAAAATTGATTTTAGTGATATCCGCATTAACGATGTCATTCCTGAAAAATCTTGGAAAATTGGAAATGATTGCTGATTTTAGGCGTTACCGTAAATTTAGCTTGGGTGCTATCTTCATAGTTAGCGTTGCTGCCTTGATGCTGCTTGCCGGTAAACAGTTTAACAGTGATATTACTGATATGCTTCCTGCCGATTCAGTCGCCGCAAAAATGCTGAGATATCTGCATGAGGAAAATATTGCCGGCAGAATTACTGTGGAACTGCGATTGAGTCGTGATTGCGATAATTTTGAATTACTGCCGCAAACGGTTAAACAACTGGAAAATTCTCTTAAACATCGCGAAATTATCTCGGTCTTTACCGGGTTCAATGTCGGCGGCATTAATGACCTGGCAATGGCCTATACAGCACTGCCGCAATTAAATAATCCGAACGATATCAGCGAAATCGCAAAGCTGACTGATCCGGCGGCGATAGAACAAGCAATGCGGCGTAATTACGTCCAGCTAGTTTCTCCGGGCGGTTTTGGGGCAAATAATTTTATTGAAAATGACCCGCTCAGCTTTAATAAAATTATTTTTAATAAACTTGATTTATTTTCACAGATTATTCCGTACCGGATATCTGCCGGAACAACACAGTTAATTGGAGCTGACCGGCGCCGGGCGTTGTTAGTTATAGAAACTGGTATTCCGGTTTCTGATATCAAGCGGGCCAATATTTTTTTAACGTATTTGGAAAATGTCTTGAATAATTTGCCGCCGCAAATAAGCCATACGGTTTTATGCGGGCACAAACATGCAATCGCTAACGAGCAGACCATCGCCAAAGATATACCCAAAATTTCCATCGCTTCATTTTTGGTCTTTGTGCTCTTTTTTGTTTTGATTTACCGCAAGGATGTTCAGTCATTTTTGATTATTCTGATGCCGGCGGTGTCGGTTTTACTGACAGTGACGATTATGGCGTTGATAATGAATAAAGTTTCTGCGTTTGTTGTCGGTTTTGGCGGGGTAATGGCGGGTATTTCCATTGATTATGGCATCTGCGTCTATGAAATATGCTGCAAAGCTGGTGAAAACAGAATGCGCGAAATTCGTAAAATTATCCGTCCGCTTATTGCCGGAGCATTGACAACACTGGCTATTTTTATTGCGTTTTTATTTTCCGGCACGGGTGCATATATCCAGCTGGGAATATTTGCCATTATCAGCGTTACGCTTACACTGCTTTTGTCCCTATGGCTTTTGCCGAATGTACTTTCAGACAGCGTCAGAGGCGCGGTTATTCAACTGCATACGCCGAATTTTAGTAATCGTTTCTCGGTATGGATTGTTATCGGCTGGAGTGCTCTTATGTTGATTTTAGGTTTTTTTTCACTGACTGGAACTAAATTTGACAGCAGCGTAACATCACTTGATGCCGCAGGCAAAGAGATTATAAAGGCAGAAAGTGAGTTTAATGCTTACTGGAACAAGCGTGAAACCCCGGCAATGCTTGTTATTAAAGGGCAAGACCGCGAAAAAGTATTACAGGCTGGTGAGAAATTGCTGTGTTTGGCTGAAAATGCCGGAATTAACGGTTTTGCTTCACCGTCATTAATTATTCCAAGCACCAAAACTATTCTGAATAATCAGAATAATTGGAGTGTTTATTGGACTGAAGAGCGTCTCAGGCAAACACTGAATGCAATAGACTGTTACGGCGATAAATATGGTTTTAGTACAGAAGCTTTTGCGAAATTTAAGTCGTGGCTGCCGGCTGCAAATAACGCAATAAACAGCCAAAGTAAAATAGTTGAAAATATCCAAAAACAGATGCTGAAATATGATGGACATTTTTGGACATTGATGGCGTATATGCCCGATACTGTGGAAAATTATCAGCGCATGGAAGCTATTCAAAAACAGCTAACGGAGTTACGCATTATTTCCCCGCGTTTGCTGCGCTATTCTATAGGAGATGAGGAACTGCAGCGCTTGATTAAAATTGGCATCGCCAGTTTTATTTTGGTGTTGTTGATGAGCATTGCCGCAACTGGCAGAATTATCACTGGTCTTGTTGCACTGCTGCCGGTTGCTGCGGCAATTACGACGATTGCTGGTATTTCTGCATTATTCAAGGTGCCACTGACTATCCCGGCATTTGTTGCGTTTATCATAATTATCGGTTTATCCAGTGACTATGGCATTTTTATGGTTTTCCGTTGTCTGAAGGGGTTGCAGGACGATGTTATGACGGCAGTAACATTGTGCGCTTTGACTACTGCTGGTGGCGCATTAACATTATTGTGTGCCTCACATCCGGTTATGTTTAATCTGGGTTTTGCGTTATTCTCAGGTATTGTCGTATCATATATCGTGGCAGTGACACTTATTCCTGCCATCGCGGTTTTGCTCAAAAAACAGCAGCACAACGATAAAATATTTGGAGTTATATTGCTTGGATTATTTTTTTGCAGTGGTTGCTCTTTATCACCAAGGTTACCTGAGTCAGGGGCACTGCTAAGTTTTCCCGCACCAGCAAAATATTGTCCTCCTGATATGAGTTGGAACTCAGTAGCCATGCTGACCTTTGCGGTTAGTGGTTATCAGGACAGTTTACTATGTGCAGCTGAGTTTGATGCATCAAAACGCAGCGGTGCAATTGTGTGTATGCAGCCAGCCGGAATTAAAATTTTTGAAGCGTCGTTTGAGCATGAAAATATCACAAACCGCTTTATGATTCCACAATTACAGGAATATAAATTTAGAGTTGAAGATGTAATCACTGATTTGCAACGCATTAATTTTGATAATAAATTACCCTCTGGACTTAATATTTTATATGAATTTGACGACAACAGCGGAATGTTAAAGACAAAAAAATATATAGAAAATCGGCAATGTGTCTGGCAGGTTTCTTTTCGGCAGTATAAAGACATAAATGGTTACTCTGTACCGTACGAAATAAAATTTGAGCACTTTAGCCGAAAATATTCACTGCTGATAAAAATAAAAGAATTTGCATTCACAAATAATTCTCGAAATAGCTATTGAGTGTACTTGTTTTAAGATTGCGAATCAGTATTATTATATCATCAAGCACATTGTGATATTTGTATGCATTGAGTATTTTTTTAAAGTTTATGATATTATAGGAAATGTAATTTTGAATAATCAGAGACGACAACTGGTTGTCGGCAGCGGCATCAGCGGCATGACGATGGCGTTATTGCTCGCTAAACAGCAACTGCCGGTAACGTTAATTGAAAAAACGCCACAAATTGGCGGCGCAATGCGGCGCTTTTGGCGTCAGGGAATTCCATTTGATACCGGATTTCATTTCACTGGCGGTTTTGACCAGGGACTTGGGCAAATGCTGAAAGTGCTCGGGATTGATGATGTGGTTATAGAAGAACCTTTCCGCGTCCATCTCTATTTGGCAGAGTCTAAACGTAAAATCAGTCTTCCGACTAGCGGTTTAAGCGGCGTTAGTGAATATTTATCCCAGATTTATCCTGATGAGGCAGTGGCGGTAAATAAATTTTATGCTATGGAAAAAGAGGTAATGGAAAATACCCCGATGTATGATTTACGCCACGGCGGTGATTTTGGTAATCTGGCGATGAATCATTATGATTTTATAACATTAAAAAGTTTTTTTGACGAATATAATGTTTCCAAGGAGTTACGTGCAGTACTCGGTGCTGCGTCAATGTGTCACGGGATGTTGACTTCTGAAGTGTCTGTCAGCTCGCATTGCCGTATAAACTGCGGTTTTTCCGAGCATATCTCCAGGGTGCGCAGCGGTGGTGATGCTTTTATTGACGGTTTTCAGCGCGAGGCAAAAAAACTGGCGGTTGATATCCGCGCCGGGGTTACTGTTACAGAATGTTCGGAGTTTGATGCAGCAAAAAATTGTCACTTAGTGCGTTTAAGTGATGGCAGTTCAATAAATATTGACCGTGCATTTTGGTCGATACATCCGCGTGCGATTTTGGCATCGCTGCCGGCAGAACGGGTTACAGAGTCTTTTCGCCAGCGAATAATGAACTTCGAAGACAGTTGCGGTTTTTTTACAATTTTTGGTATTATTGAGCCAACATTGGAAAGTTTTAATTCTGAGTTGACATCCTGTCTATCCTGCCATAATCTGGATAATATTCTATTATCAACAGATGGGCAATACGGCATGGGAGTGGTGCTGGCAGAAGAAGTTGGCAAGAATGGCAAAAGATACCAAACCTTGACAGCGTTTGCAACAGTGCTGCCTGGTGAAACTGCTCAGTGGGACAAACTTGACTATCATCGTGACCCAGATTATTTAAAATATAAAGACAAGAAAAGTGCAAAATTGTGTGCTTTTCTTTACGAGGCGTATCCGGAATTATCCGGGCGATTTAAATTAATAGAATCAGCATCAATGCTCACTTTTAAAAAGTATGTACCGCCAACCGGCTGCGCTTACGGTATTCGGCAAAAAATTGGCACGAACAACTTGTGGGGACGACTTCCAGTGCGTAACTTTTATGCGATTGGACAAAGTTCACTGCTGCCCGGTACTTTTGGCGCGATGATGTCGGCTTTTGTGTTGTTTCGACGTCTCATCGGTGAAGATGCTTTCAGCAGTTTAATCGAAGCTAAATTAGGTGACCCATTATGAAAAAACGTGTTGTAGTGACCGGGTTCGGCGTTGTGAGCGCGTTTGGGAATACCCCGGGTGATTTGTTTGAACATATTCTGCACGGTCATAGCGCAGTTAAGCTTATGCCTGAATGGAACCGTGTTCAGCCGTATATTGACAAACCTTATTTGGGTGTGGCGGCACCAATTAATAATGCAGAGACGTTCGAAAAAATGATTGAACGCAAATTTAGACGTTCTATGGGGCGGTTGAGTGTCTTTGCTGCTACTGCCGCGAAAGCAGCGGTAGAAAATTCCGGTATTAATAACGACCTTCTGTCTTCAGGACGCTGCGGTTGTGTTGTCGGTTCAACTATGGGTAGCGGTGCTGATATTGTTGAATCAACGAAAATGATTCTTGCTGGTCGTTCCGATGAGCTATCGGGAATGCAGTTCTTTAAATGTGTTTCGCATACCGCTGCTTTTAATGTTGCCAATTATTTGAGCATTAACGGCTGTTTATTGTCTCCTTCAGGTGCTTGTGCTTCAGGATTACAAGCGATAGGATTAGCGCGGGATTTGATTGCTTATGGCACACAGGACGTGGTAGTTTGCGGTGGCGCTGATGAAGTCACACCGGAGGTTTGCGGGTCATTTGAAGCTCTATACGCCGGTGTCAGCGATTGCAGTAATCCTGCAGATAGTTCCAAACCTTTTGATGCAAGCCGCAGCGGTCTAGTATGCGGGGAGGGGGCAGGAATTGTTATCCTTGAAGAGTACGAACATGCCTGCCGGCGCGGCGCGAAAATTTTTGGTGAAATTCTCGGTTACGCTACCTGCTGCGGTGGTGCTCAACTCAGCCAATCTGACCGCGGTGCTATTGCGCGATGTATGAATTTAGCTTTGGCTGATGCAGCTTTGACTCCTGGGCAAATTGATTATATTAGTGCACACGCAACCGGAACTCTGGCTGGCGATGCTGAAGAAGCTGCTGCAGTCAACGCGGTGTTTGGAAGTGATGTGCCGATAAGCAGTCTCAAGGGGCATCTTGGGCACACGTTAGGCGCTTCCGGTGTGATAGAACTTGCTGCGGCAGATGCAATGGTGCGACATAATATTTTGCTGCCGACCAGAAATTTACATATTGTTGCGAATAATTGTGCCGGAATTAATCATATTAAAGCTGTTGTTGATGCGCAAGCAGAAGTTATATTTAAAAATTGTTTTGCTTTTGGCGGGGTAAACTCGGCGTTAATTTATCGAGTTATGTGATAAATTACAGTTATTTTAAATTATAATTTTCTATTCCTATATTGAATAACAGCTTAAATATATTATGGTATTACTAAAAATGAAGGGAAATAAGGATGACAAGAGATGAAATAATTAATGCAGTGAATACAGTTTTTATAGAGCAATTTGAATTGGATGGAGCCGAGCTGACACCGGAAAAGAAGATTTTTGATGATTTGGGACTTGATAGCCTGGATATTGTTGATTTGATGATTGGGCTGCAACGCAAGTTTGGCGTGTCGCTGCGAAAAAATGAGGAGATTCGCAAAATCATCACTATGGGAGATGTTTATGAGTTCTTTGTTAAACTCGATAGTCAGAAAAATCAATAATTCAGTTATATTACGTGTGATATTAACTATATCAATTTATTTTAACATAGCTATTGCAACGCTGATTTATTGCTTTACCGCAGTTATACCATTGGGTTGCGCGCTGATAGCGTTGTTGCTGCGGGGGCACCCTACTGCCAATTTTATACGCATTGTTATCCACTACTACGGACGCCTGATTACCCAGGTGGCGGTTTGGCCGTTTATTCGGCTGTCCTATCGCGATACGGCGTCGAACGAGTGTGGCGCTGGGGTATATATATGTAATCACCGTTCTGCTTCAGACCCATTTTTTGCATGGGTATTTGGCCAAAAAATTGTTCAAATTGTTAACGGATGGCCGATGCGTTTAGTTTTTTTTGGTTTTTTTGCGCGACAAGGTGAATATTTAGACGTTACCCAATTGAGTTATGAGCAGGCTAAACATAAAATTTCTCAACTAATATCGGCGGGTGTTTCGGTGGTGGCATTTCCCGAGGGAACACGTTCCGGTAAACGGGAAATGAACAAATTTCACAGCATGATTTTTCGTGTCTCGCACGAATTAAAGCTGCGTATATATCCCTGCTGTATTCTTGGTAATGAACAAATACCAGATCGGAATTTTTTATTTACCGCGGGGCATGTTACGGTATATAAATTACCAAAAGTAGAAACAGTTGATTATGCTGACAAAAATCCTTACTGCCTAAAAGAAGCAGTATGGCACTTAATTGGTGATGCGATAAACACTTATGAGAATTAATCAACAACTTTGGTTTAAAAGCTGCGATGAAATTAGTGCGGAGCAAACACGTCTGCTTCAGCGTCATTTTAACTATTGCAGACGTCACTCACCATATTATCAAAAAACGTTGCATAACTTCAAGTCTGAACCGCTTAATATTCAAGATCTGCCTGCTACAGATAAAACAACATTTGCAGAAAAACAGGCTGATTTTATCGTAAATAACATTCGCGGCGGTACGGATATTTGCTTTACATCCGGTACTACCGGTACTCCATGTCAGATACTCTACAGTAAAAATGATTTGAAACGATTGGCATTCAACGATGCAGTTGGTTTTATGGCAACCGGGATTAACGCTGACGACTGTGTGTTGCTAACTTGCACCTTGGACCGCTGTTTTATCGCAGGGGTTGCATATTATTCAGCAGTACAGCTGTTGGGTGCATCGGCTATACGCAACGGTTTAAACACTTTAGAAAGCCATGCTGAGATAATTAAAACGATTAAACCTACTGTCATCGTTGGTGTTCCATCATTTCTGCTAAGGTTGGGGCGTTTTTGCCTAGATGCGTCAGTATCTCTTAATAGTGTTGGCAGATTAATTTGCATTGGCGAGCCTTTGCGGAAAGAAGATTTGTGTTCAACGAAAATAGCTGATGAATTGCAGCGGATTTTTGAATGCCCGGCCTATTCAACCTATGCTTCCTCGGAAATTGCTACGAGCTTCACTGAATGCTTTCAGCGCCATGGCGGTCACCTGGTGCCGGAATTGGCTATTGTCGAGATTCTTGATTCAACTGGGAATGTTTTGCCACCTGGTGAAGTTGGTGAAGTAACCGTAACTCCGCTTGGCGTTACCAAAATGCCGTTGTTGCGGTTTCGCACAGGTGATCTTTCTTTTGTTATTGATGCACCTTGTCCGTGCGGCCGCAACACCGTCAGGCTTGGCCCAATTCTCGGCAGAAAGGACGAAATGATGAAAATCCGCGGCACAACATTATTCCCAAATTCATTTTTCACTGCAGTACAGGAAATTTCCGGGATTGATGAGTATTATCTAGAGCGTACCGTTGGTGCCGACTTATCTGAAGATATTGCAGTTTTTGTGGCGTCGTCTCAGCCAGTTGACTTAGACAAAGTAATCACCAAAATTTATGCTAAAACTAGAATTAAAGTACCTGTCAGGATAGTTTCACTTGAAGTGGCCAGAATGAAGATATATGCCAACCGCCGTAAACCGTCACGTTTTTTTACAGTTGAGAGGCATTAATGAATTTTGTGCCGGATAACTTTGATTTTAGCGATGAAATGATTGATGCTGCCAGATTTGGAGACACTTTACTATCGCTTGAATTGGAATTAAGCCGGGCATGTAATTATCGCTGCCCTTACTGCTATGTGAGTGATATTTCAGCCGAACCTGATGAACTGACACATGACGAAATCAAACGCGTTATCACTGAGGCAGCCTGGCTCGGAGCAAAAAAAATTGTTATCCTTGGCGGTGAACCACTGTTGTACAAACGTTTGCTTGACGTTGTTGACCATATCAATTCGCTTGGTATGGGGGCGGAGATTTTTACAAATGGCGCCTTGGTTGATGCTGTTATTGCTGCCCGTCTGGCGGAGCGGAACACCCGTATTGTTATAAAAATAAATTCGCTTCAAGCTGAAATTCAAGATGAGCTGACCGGTGTTTCAGATTCGTTGGCGGCGGCGCTCCGCGCAATTGCGTTATTGCAGAATGCCGGATTTGATACTCCTGAGAGATTGGGGGGTAGTTCAATCATTAGCAGCGCCAATTTTAGTGGAGTAGTGGCACTGTATGAATATTTGCGCCAACATCGGATTAAACCATATTTTGAAGTTATAACTCCTCAAGGCCGTGCCATTAATAATTCGCATCTGATGATTGCACCACAGCAGCTTAAAATAGTATTTGAAAAAATGGCGGCTATTGACCGTGCGGCTGGGATAGATTGGAAACCGCAGGTCCCATTAGTGGGTTCAAAATGTCTGCGGCATTGGTATTCCGCCGTAGTTGGCAGTACCGGCGAAGTTTTTCCATGTGTTGGCGTGACTATTAAAATTGGGCAGGTGCGCGAACAATCCCTTGAAAATATTTTAAAGGGTAGTGCAGTTATTAACAAACTTAAGCGCTATCGTGATTTAATCAAACAGCCATGCCGAAATTGCACTCAAACTGAACTTTGTTATGGCTGCCGCGGCGCAGCATATCAGCTTACCGGTGACTATTTAGCGCCTGATCCTACCTGCTGGCATTATCCTGAGGCAAATGTCCCCTTAAAAATACTTCCGTATCCAGCTGGGCAATTATTGCCTCATAAAAAACCAATTATAATGGTTGACCGTCTGATTGAATTAGGAGAATATGCTGTGGTTGAAGCTGCGATAACGGCGGATAATCCGTTTTTGACGGATGCCGGGGATTTGCCTAACGCAGCACTGATTGAATTGGCGGCACAAGCTGCTGGTGCAGCTCATATTTGGGAAAACGATTTGGTGATAATGCCGGGAATTCTTAGTGGAGGAGCCAATGTTAATTTTTTTGATACAGTTAAAGTTGGTGATGTGGTTTATGTTGCTGTAAAGGAAATTGGCAGGTTCGAATCCTCGTATTTGATAGAGTTTAATATTACCAGAGGCGGACAGTTGCTGGCGAAGGGGGAACTTAAACTTTTGATGCTCGAAAATACGGATGCACAATTAAACTGAAAAACATGTTAGTTGTTGTGTGTTCGCAAGTTTTGTTCAGCAGCTTTTTATGGTAAAAACATGGCGCGGGACTAATCATGACTATTACAGCTTATATTAAGTCAAATTTGCGGCAAACTTCTGACCGCGCCGGAAAAATTGTGTTAAATTATGATTTTCCTGGTTTCGCGGGGCATTTTCCGGGAAATCCGATTGTGCCAGGTGCGGCGCTGATAGAAATGTCAGTTTTGTTGGCATCAAAAATTAAACAACGCAATTTAAATTTACGTGTTATCAATAAGGTTAAGTTTATGCTGCCGGTTGTCCCGAATGACGAACTGCTGTTCCTAATAGAATTTCAATGCAGCAGTCATATTCGTGCTGCAGCATTCAAAGGCGATGCAAAAGTTTGTACTATTCAAATGGAGGTTAATTGACTATGCGCAAAAAAACTTATTTTATTCAAGAAGCTTCATCGCCGTTGCCAATAGTGGTTACAGTTGAGCATCGGGTTATGCTAAGTGAAGTTGACGTTTTGGGTATCGTTTGGCACGGGCGTTACCCGCAATTTTTTGAAGAAGCGCATACTGAGTTATTTCGCCGATGCGGTTTGACTTTTGAAGATTACCGTTACGCGAATTTATCTGCACCGATTGCCAAATTGGAGGTTGATTATATCGCGCCGCTTTATCTCGATGAAATTATCAAAATCAGTGCAGCACTGCATTACTCTGACGCTGCAAAATTGCAGGTATCATATCAGATTACCAGCATGAATGCTAGTGTCGCCTGTACCGGGTGTACAGTTCAGATATTTGTCGATTTGCAGACTAAACAACCGTTGTTTTTATCGCCTGACATTTGGGAAAATTGCTGCCGCAGGTGGCGCAATGGAGAATTTTATGGTTGAAGTCGCCGCTGCTGAATTAATTTGTTCTATGGGCAATAATGCCGCTAAAATTTATGCCGGCTTAATGCAGGGACATACGGGCTTTGTACCAGTTACCAGATTCGGTGTGGGTGGACCAATGCCTCCAGCTGCAACTATAAATATGGTTGCTCAATCAGATTGTTCTTTTTTACAGTCTGTTCTATTGCGGCTGCGGGAACAGATTTCATACTTGCCATTAAAAACTGAATTGTTTTTAGCCACTACAGTTGGCGAAATTGATATGTTAGAAAATGAACCGTCAATTAATTATTGTACCGCCCGCTCATTATTAGATAAAGCTGTTGATATCTTCGGCGCGTCCAGGGGGCACCTTGTTTCTGCAGCCTGCTCTTCAAGCAACGTGGCGCTTGGAATGGCAATGCAGCGCATTGAGGAAAAATTAATAGATTCAGCCGTTGTTATCGGCTGCGATATGGTCAGCGAATTCGTCTATTCTGGATTCCGTTCAATCGGCGCAATGGATGAAAAACCATGCCGCCCGTATAATTATGACCGTCAAGGCGTATCTTTGGGCGAAGCGGCTGGAATTATGGTGTTACGCTCAGCAGCAAAAAATTCCAGCAACAGCCTTGGCAGGATTTCTGGTTACGGTATTTCCTGCGACGCTGCTCATATTACCGCTCCGGACAGTAGCGGCGGCATTTTAGCAAAAGCTATTAAGCAGGCCGTATCCGGCAGCATTGGTGCAATTTTAGGGCATGGTACCGGTACTGTTTATAACGACCAGGCTGAACTTAACGCCTTGACTCAGTTTTTTGGTAGTGAAACTACTGTGCCGCTGGTTTCGATTAAAGCCAATCTTGGACATACGCTTGGCGCCGCCGGTATAGTGCAGGCAGTATTAGGTTTGGAAATGCTGCGGATGCGCAAAATTCCGCCGCAGGCCGGACTTACGGTGCCAATGACGGGAGCGGAAAAAATGGTATCAGTCGAGCCGCAAACGTTTTCATCCGGCAGAATCCTTTCATTAACTCTTGGTTTTGGAGGTATTAACTCAGCAATTGTTTTGGAGGATAGTCTGTGAAAATTATTGGCGGTGCAAAAATTTTTCAAAATCAAGCTGAATACCTTTGTTCACGGCGTGTGTTCGCTGTTGATCCTAAACTGACGGGTTTGTTTAAACAGTTAATTGAAGAACAAATCGCCGTGCCAGAGCGAATGGAGAACTTTATTCGTGATGGCATTAAGGCGCGCCTGGCGCAACTGCTGGCAGTTATGACCGTGGATGACGCTCAAATCGGTGATACTGGTGCCGGTGCGATAATTTTGTGGAACGGCTCGAGTTGTATTACTGAAAACCGCAACTATTTTGCTGACTACCTTCAATACAATCGTGAATCCGGGCAGGGTAAGTTTTTCGTGGCGACGCTGCCATCGACACCTGCAGCAGCTGCTGCAATTGCGGTGAAACTACACGGTGCGGTTTACTATTATGCCGGTAGTGATTTTGATGACTTGATTAATGAAATTTCTTTGAATGCTGTGTCCCACCCATTTGTAATTGCGATGGAAATCAGTGATACGCATGCGGTTGCAGTTGCGTTTACCAGTGGTACAGGTTTTGTCCCGGCGTCCAGCTTAAATGATATTTTTTAAACTACTGCCCGGAGGCGTTGATGGAACAAAATATCTGGATAGTTATACCAGTTTATAATCATTGCCGCACAATTGCAGCAGTAGTCTCTGCTTGTCTGGCGATTCATCCAAAAGTGTTGGTCGTTGATGATGGCAGTACTGACATTGATGTGGCGGCGGTGTTATCAAATTTTGATATTAAAGTAATTTCGCATCAGTTTAACTCCGGAAAAGGACAAGCTTTGTTGACAGCACTGGAATTTCTAAAATCTGTGAAGGCGGATTTTATGATAACGATTGACGCGGATGGACAACACTATCCTGAAGATATTTTGAAATTTTTGCCGATAGTTGCCAGCAATGATAGTGCAATTGTTGTTGGCTGCCGCGATTTTGACAATAATGTGCCGAAGTCAAGCCGGTTGGGCAGGATGTTTGCAAATTTTTGGTTTAAACTTGAAACTGGCGCAGATTGCGGTGATTGCCAGAGTGGATTTCGTGCTTATCCGCTCAAATATATTAATCAACTGAAACTAATCAGCCGCCATTATAATTTTGAAACTGAGGTTTTAACCCGAGGTGTCTGGGCAGGATTGAGTATAATTAATTTACCAGTTCGTTCTTATTATCCGCCTGCGGGAGAACGTATTTCTCATTTTAAGCCGCTGTTGGATAATTGGCGAATTTCGCTGATACATTTTCATCTTGTCGCATTGCGCTTGCTGCCGTTTAATTACCGTAAGTTAGTAAAAGCTAAATCTTCTCAATTTTCTATCTTCGAGCCGATGCAACTGCTAAGGTCATTGATTGAC
This sequence comes from uncultured Victivallaceae bacterium, assembly GCA_964542255.1. Classification (GTDB taxonomy): domain Bacteria; phylum Verrucomicrobiota; class Lentisphaeria; order Victivallales; family Victivallaceae; genus CAYMSF01. The sequence goes on along the minus strand of CAZITV010000009.1, from coordinate 17,263 downwards.
GAGAATAGCTCGCCGCTTGGTTTGGCGGTTGCTGCCGCAGTTGGAACATTCCTTGCGGTTATACCCATACCCGGATTCCATACCGCCGCCATTCTTTATGTCGCAATCCGCTGGAATTTAAATAAAATCATGGCGGTGCTGATTCAAAATCTTTTTATGCCGCCATTTACTCCATTTTTGTGTATTGAAATTGGTTATTACCTTATGCACGGAGTTTTTTTACAAGACTTTACTGTAACACCATGGCTATGGGAGGCACCGGCGCGGTTTCAAGACTGGCTAATTGGCAGTTTGGTATTGGCACCGCTGTTTGCTGTTATCAGTGGTGTTATCATTTATTTAATCTCATGGAAAATTGCAAATGTCAAGGCAAAATAATAATCTGAGTGCCAGTCGCGGCAATCGGTTCGGTATTGTTTTTTTTAAATGCTTTATGCATATTTTGGGATTGAATCACGCACGTAATTTTGTTTGGGTTATCAGTTTTTTTTATACAATTTTTGATCAAAAAGCTCGGTTGGCCGCATTGCCGTATCTTTCTAGACGATTTCCTGAAGCCGGTAAAGTTAAACTGTTCTGGCATACTTACAGGTTGCTGACCTCACAAGGCCAATCACTTTTAACTGCTTTCTACCTTGGAAATAATCATGCCAGTATTAAATACCGTTCCGAAAATATACGGAATCACGAAGCATATATGTATGATAAAAATCAGGGATTTATCTTGTTGACATCCCACTTTGGCGATTGGCAAGGATCAATTCGCTATTTTGATGAATATGATCGTAGTGTGAGTCTATTGGTCGAGATGGACGCTAATGTGAATGTTGATAAATTAATGGCGATGAAAGGTAAAACCGATAATGTGAAAATTATTTCAACCAGCGAACCATTTGGCGGCTTGCTTTCCGTATTGGAGGCAATAGAAAATCATGAAGTAGTCTGTATTATGGGGGATCGGAATTACGAGAGCAATGGAATTGAAATCGAATTTCTCGGTGATAAAGCAATTTTTCCCAAGGCGGCGTTTCATTTAGCCGCACAATTGGGATGTCCGATAATTCCTTTTTCAATGGTCTATGATCGATGGGAATCAATGATGGTTAAATATTATGGCCCAATTATTACTATTCCAGCAAACCACAAGCGTCTGAATAGCGATAATTTACGCCCATTTTTAGAAAAATATGTAGCTTACCTAGATGATATGACAAAACGCTATCCATATCATTTTTTTATTTTTTCAGATATATGGACAAAAAAGTAACTTTTAGTTATTTAAGTTTAAAGCTTAATTGTATGCTTAACGAATAAGGTTTAACAGATTTGCAGCGTTACCTTGTACATGAGGGGCAATATATGCGTTGCAAAATTTTTAATATTATGGAGTCTATTCATCCGTATCGCCAACAGTAATAGAAAAATTGTGCGGGGAAAAATGAAACGTTGGAATTGTCTTGAATTGCATGAAAGAAGTTGGTGCCCAGTTTTTTTGCGGGATTATTTAACTGATTTTTTAAGTTTTTTTAATATTTATTCTGGCGTATATACACAAGCGATATTCAAAGTAAGCGAATTGATTAAAGCACAACGTGAAAATCACCTGATAGACTTATGCAGTGGCAACGGTTTGTACATGCGTAAGTTTTTAAAAGATTTAGATAATCCCCAGATTAAAGTTACATTGACTGATTTATGCCCGCACAGTAATCCCGAATTTATCAACATAATTACTAACGGAGCAATAAATTACTATCCGCGGGCTTTGTCAGCATTGTCTGCCATGAAAGAGTTGCAGGGAATTCATCTTATGTTCTCTGCTTTGCACCATTTTGATGAGAAAAACTTGTGTGAACTGCTCCAGTGTGCTATTAATAATGAGCAAATAGTAGCTTGTTTTGACTATTCACAACGAAAAATTATAATAGAATTTTTTGCAGTTGTCGGCGGAGTTATTTTGCTTTTGCTGACGACACCCCTTATTCATCCATTTTCGTGGAAAAGACTCCTGTTTACATACATAATTCCTTTAGTCCCAATTATTTTATTCGCCGACGCAATAATTTCCCGATTGCGCGCCTACAGACTTTCAGAGTTAAAGGATTTGTTGCAAAACCTTGATTGTAATCCATTAAAATATCATATATATGCAGGAGAATATCGGTTTTACTATTTTTGTTCAGTCAAATTTATTATCGGTAAAAAAATAAATAACTCTTGATTTGTTTTGAATTTCTTGTATGGTAGTACAAATGCTAGTAAGTAGATAAACTTTAGATTAAAGAAACTGTAAAGTATCAACTTTCCTTGAAAGGTTTGTATAATTATGAGAATATCAATCCTTTTTTTGTGCATTATTCTAGTGTTTTGTGCTGGATGTCGTCATCGGACGCCTGTGACACCACCCCCAGTTATTGTATATACCCCTGCGCAACCTGCTACGCCAGGAGGCAAAAGTTGCACGAAATGTCTTAATACAGTAAATGCAGGTGATAAGTTTTGCTCACAATGCGGTACCGTAATTATTTATTCCAACTGTCCAAAGTGTAATGCTTTATTGAAAGGAAATTATTGTTCGCAATGCGGAGAACTGTGCTCAAAATAAGAAAAAGCAGAATCGCTATTTTATAAAATACTATATTTATAGCCTGACACAGTGAAGTCGTTGTAATAAAAAAAGTTTTTTAAAATTAGAATATTATCTATAACTAATTTGAAATCAATTAATTATCATTTTAACTAATAAAAGTTATTAACAAAAAACAAGTTACTGCATATGATGATCTAAGCTTAATATTTAAGGAGATAGTATGTTAAAGAAAATGCTACCGGTGTGCCTGTTGGCTATTGTCAGTTTTTCACTTCAAGTCTTTGCACAAACTCCACTGACAAATCAGGAAAAATCCCAAAATCCTGCAAAAAATTCAAAGGACGCTGTATCTAGTGAAACTGTGAAATTTGATGGGGCATCTCCGATACAAATTGGTTTTTGGTTTGATGTTCCAGGCAATACAGAAAAAGTCAAAGTTCATGGATTTCGATTCGGGTTCCCTTTTTCGGGTACGTCACCAGTATCCGGTTTTGACCTATCACTTTTCGGTTCAGACTGTGTCAGCCTTGATGGCGGTCAAGTCAGTATCGGTTTCTGTAATACTTCCACAAAAAGTTATGGATTGCAAGCTGCGGTAGGGACGTGTATGAATAAAGGTAACTTTGATGGCGCTCAGATATCTCTTTTTAATAAAGCTGAAAAATCAAAAGGCTGGCAGGTTGGAGGCGGGAATATAAGCAATGATGTTGATGGTGCCCAGGTTGGTCTAACTAATATAGTAAACCGCTTAAAAGGTTTTCAGGCTGGTATTGTTAATGTGGTAGATAGAATTAGCGGGCCGCAGGTCGGATTGGTTAATTATGCTGACAGAAGCAGCTTTCAGCTTGGTCTGGTTAATATCAATAACAAGTCATCTATGCCTTTTATGATATTATTCAATTTTAGCAAATAAATTGTGTTTGTTTTTAAATGGAATTTTATTATTTAATGAGGTAAATGCAAAACTATTTTAAATTGATTTTTTGCAGGTTTTTTTGACGATTTTAAGCGAATTTATTTACTCGGTGAATTTATTTGCGGATTGCCATGAATTTTGTGGAAACACAAATTTTATTAAGTACCATTTTTGCGCGTTAAAAAAAACAGTACTTTTTGCCATGCAAATTGCGATTCCAATTTTGTATCTTTTCAGGTAGCACTGAAATGAGGCAAAGAGGTGTTTGGCGTGGAGCGATCAACGCCGGGCGGATCATCAACAGGTTGCTAAGCAGCATGTAATGAGATGAGTCATTTGAACTTTATCGCCATCTGTTTTTGTGCAATTCTGCTATTTATGACCAGCATCGCTCAGTGTTTTGGTACGAGTTTAAACTTCAGATAATGCGACTCAAATTGTATTATCATTCGGGAAAACGGCTATGGGCAAGCTGTGATTAAGCGCTTCATTCGTATTAGTCGTGTAACTTTAAACTAACATAAAATTTCATCATGATGTAATCTATAGTTATCAATAAATTCTATCAAACAACTGGAGGCAAATATGGCTAGACACACATTGTTAATTCTTGTTGGAAATCGCAAAACCGCCGCGGTTGACGTTCAGAAAACTCTCACCGCATGGGGATGCCTCATCAAAACTAGGCTTGGACTGCATGATGGTGTACTGCAAGACTGTTCAGAGAAGGGACTCATTTTTTGTGAACTGACCGGGGATGAGGCGCAACGCAAGGAGTTAACCAGAAAGCTGAATTTGATAAAGGGTGTCAAAGCAGAACAAGTTTCGCTGGAACTAGATTCGGATTAGCCATATCAAGGCATGTTTTAAATATCAGAAGATTAACAAAGTTCATACTTGGAAAAAATCATTATTGCTGAGCTAATGTGTTTGGCTGTTTTGCTACGAAGTGGTCAATTAATTGACGTGAGATACTGCCCGGGGAGGGGATATCCGGCAGGTTATCGGCTCTAAACCAGGCCGCATCAATAATTTCTACTCCGTCAGGACGCAATTGACCTGAATCATATTCTGCAGTAAAGCCAATCATCATTGAGTCTGGAAAAGGCCAAGGTTGACTGCCAAAGTATCTGATATTTTTGACATAGATGCCGGTTTCCTCAAGAACTTCACGGCTAACGCATTGTTCAAGTGATTCGCCGACATCAACAAACCCGGCTATAGTACTGTACATGCCATTACGGAAATTTTTGTTGTGCGCCAGTAATATTTGGTTGCCATTGAATACCGCGACAATTATGGCGGGACTGATTTTGGGATAATAGATTGCCTGGCACTGTGGACAGACTTGCGCAAAATCGCTACTGTGGGAGTTTAGATTATGCCCGCAAGCACCACAATAACTATACTTTTCCACCCAGTGAGTTAAGCCGCGAGCACGCGCTAATGCGGTATAGTATTTGGGCTCTGAATGGATAATGTGCTGCCGGAAATCAATATAGGTTAAATTGGACGGTATCTGGGCATCAACTGATAATGAGATTGCGTAGCATTCAACCCCATCAAGCTTACCCGCATAGATAAAATTACCTGTTAAATTTTTACTGTGAATAGTGCTTTGGGGTAGCTGCCCATCCAAGGTCAGGATAATATTAGTGCCTGAAAATGCAAGAAGCAATGCGTCATCCGGGCAGAGACGTGAAATTTTTAACATTGTTGATGGATTAAATTTCATGTAATTAATTTGTTATCAATTGAGAAAAAACGGAACGCGTTTGCGGTAGTAATGGCGGCGATTTCATCAACTGTTTTGTTGCGTTCTGCCGCAATTTTTTCTGCAACTTTAATTATGTAGCCAGGATTATTGGTTTTGCCGCGGTATGGTAGAGGCGCAAGATACGGCGAATCAGTTTCAAGCAGCAGCCGGTCAGCAGGAATTACAGTTAAGGTATCACGGATATTTGCAGCTTTGGGAAAAGTTACCATGCCAGTTACACCAAGATAGCCACCTAATTCAAGAAACTGCTCAGCCCAGTGAGGCGTACCCGAAAAACAATGTACTACAAACTTTCCGCCATCTGCGGCAAAACCACGCAAAATATCAAAAGTGCGCTGATAGGCTTCAAAATTGTTATCGCAGTCGCGACAGTGAACTATTGCCGGAAGTTTCCACTCCAATGCGATTTGAAGAAAATGTTCAAAAACCTGATGCTGGATTGCCCGCTCTGAATGTTCATAGTAAAAATCTAATCCCAATTCACCAATAGCAACCAATTTGGGGTGCCCGTTGAAACGGGAAAAATCTGCACCGTCACGCAAAAAATCGGCTGCATTGTGAGGATGAACGCCGGCAGCAAACCACGCACAGTCAATTTGTTCTGCAAAGTGCTGTGCACGTTCAGAGCCACTGACAGCATCTCCTACTGCCAGCAGATATGCCAATTCCGGCGTGCTAATAGATTTTAGGTAATCAGTCGGTCCCAGTTCACCATAGTAGTGAAAATGTGTATCAAAGAGCTTCATTAATATTTCCGGAAACCGACTTTTATGGATCAATTACCGATACAGAGGACCAAAGTTCTGGCAGGCGCGATAATCGGCGCCTTCAGCTTCCTGTCCAAATGCTGACCATGTGCTCGGACGATAAATGTCTTTGCTGTCAACGTTGTGCATGCAGACTGGAATGCGCAGCATCGCAGCCAGCGTAATTAAATCAGCACCGATATGACCGTAGCTGAATGCGCCATGATTTGCGCCCCAGTTTGCCATAACGCTGTAAACATCTGAAAATGCGCCTTTGCCGGTCAATCTTGGCATGAACCAGGTTGTCGGCCAGCTCGGATTAGTGCGCCGGTCAATTTTGTCGTGGATTTTTGCCGGCAGTTCATAAGTCATTCCTTCCGCGATTTGCAGCACTGGTCCTAAACCTTTGACGAGGTTTATTCTGGACATAGTGATAGGCATTCCGCCGGCGGACAAAAATCTAGAGGAATAACCGCCTCCGCGGAAGTATTCAGTGATCGCTGCGCACCATTCGGTAGCATCAAGACATTTTTTTGCTTCAGCCTGAGTGATTTCCCAGAATGGTTTCATCGCCGGCTTGCCGTTTTTGGTCTGGCGTCCGGTGGCATCCATTGTAGTGGCGCCGGAATTAATCAAATGAATTAAACCGTTTTTGCTGTCTCCGCTCAACTTGTGTCCGGTAGCGTTGAAGACCGCATCGGCGCTCCAGAACGTTCTTACATCTGAAAAGCCCTGTGAGGTGCCGGTAAGCAAATGGCCGAACAACATGGCGACGCCGTTTAATGCATCATTTTCGGTTGCCATTATGTATGGTTGACGGATGCCATTCCAGTCAAAGGATGAGTTCAGCACAGTTTCCATGAAGTCGCCGTTCGGCATATGATCTGTCCAATGACGTTGTCCCTGGAAACCGGCAGCGATGGCATTATGTCCCAGCGCTTCTTCGCCGAATCCAAGTTCAGCCAAACGCTGGTTGCCGACCATGAGGTCACGCCCAATCATAGTCATTTTGACTACATATTCCCAGATTTTGGCTTTTTCTGCTTTGCTCTTGCGTGATTTTGCAGAATTAAAGTCTTCGCCTTCTTTGCAGTTTTCAGCAACCCATTTCATGGCTTTCTTATATTCAACAGGGTCGTAGATAGATTCATTTACCCGGCGGATAATCTCGCACATATCCACTGATTCGCAGCGGATACCGAGGAATTCTTCAAAAAAATTGGTATCGACAATAGAACCGGCAATCCCCATTGATACGCCGCCGATTGAAAGGTAAGATTTGCCTTTCATTGTTGCAACTGCCAACCCGCCGCGGATGAAACGAAGAATCTTGGTTTTAACGTCTGCGGGAATGGAAGTATCTGAAGCGCTTTGAACATCTTGACCATAAATGCCGAACGCCGGCAAGCCTTTTTGATTATGCCCGGCCAGTGCCGCGGCGAGGTAAACCGCGCCAGGGCGCTCAGTACCATTAAATCCCCAAATCGCTTTTGGTATTAATGAATCCATATCCATCGTTTCTGCACCGTAACACCAGCAGGGGGTTACAGTGAGCGAAACACCCACGCCTGACGCCGCAAATTTATTGGCGCAGGCAGCCGCCTCAGCAACGCCACCGATACAGCTGTCAGCGATAACGCATTCAACTTTTTCACCGTTGGGATGGCGCAGGTTGTCGCTGATGAGTTTTGCTGCAGCCTTGGCCATATTCATTGTTTGATTTTCCAGTGATTCTCTGACGCCTTGACGTCTGCCATCAATGGTTGGGCGGATACCGACTTTGGGCATGCTGGAGAAAACACTGTTTGTTACTGCGGTGCTTTTCATTTGGACTCTCCTATTTGTATATAAGGTTTTATAGCTAGCTTGATTGCGTTATAATTATTCAAAACAACCTTAATATATACATATTGCGTAAAAAATGCAAAAATAAATGCTGACATTATAAACACTATTAACTGTTTTTATTAACGAAAACAGCAAAAATTCACATTTACTTTTTGATTCGCCGCCGTTCGCTCTGTTGTTGTTCTTTATCCAAAATGGTTAGCATACGATTCATTTCTTCGATAAGTTTCTGGTCGGAATCCTGGATGAAAGTAGCCGCAGGTTTTTCAAAAAAACTGAGCAGCATCGATAAAATTGGGTGATGATTTTTTTTGATATAATCTAGTTCTTTTTTGATACGGAATAAATGTTGCGGCGGCGTGCGTTTGTGCCCAATCGCAATGGCGGAGCGGTAATGGCGTACAGCAGATTCGTATTCTCCAATCAACGCAAAACACCGCGCCAGATATATCCGGAAAATTATGTTATGCGGTGACATCGAAACGGCATTGAGTAAAAACGATTTAGCCGATTTTAGCCGTTTCGCAAAAAAAAGATTTTTACCTTCGCGGAAGGTCATAAAAATTTCTGTTTTGGTCAAGTCGAGCAGGATAGTTGCCAAAGAGGTATTCGCAGGGTAACTATTTCCGACAATGAGTTCTTCGAGAATATCATCTGCGATGGTATCCATGATGGAAACCTGCTGTGCGGAAGCGAGCATAGTAGAGGCTTCGCCACCGACATTGGTTCCATCATAACGGTAGCGTTTTTCTGGGTCTGACAGTACATCGAAAGCCATTACAACAAGTTTAAATTCTTCGGTTTTCTGCTGGCAGTTATTGAATAAATCCGGATGACATTCTTTGGCGCGCCGGTAATAGGCTTTTTTTATTTGCTGGAAGTCACACTCAGGCGAAACTCCAAGTATTTCATAATAACTTTTATTACTTACCGGCATAATTATTGGGCAGTTATTTTTAGATGATTATCAGGTTTAACTGCAATGGCACAAACCAGCACCAACATAGGAGCTTTTGCAATCAACACCGAAGATATATTATGTGCCACAGCACTACTTACTGATTAAAAATGCTCAGAATATTATAGGCTGTTTTTCAATAAAATCAATTGTTAATATACCGCGTACCGCTGCACTATCCGATTTATTATTATTTTATTTTGTAAAATTTGTTTTAATTTCTGCCCGTATTATATTATCATCGTCTTGACGCATTATTAATTATTAAATTATTTTATAGAATCTTATGAAAAGACGGCGCCGGCTATATTTAATGGATTACTCCTTGACTCCAGGCAAGAAAATTGAACGTTGCGGTATTCTATGTGAAAATGAACTGATCTTGGCCGTAGGTGGCATATCTGCATTTTCACGGGATGCAGAACTAGAAATTTGTGAACTGCATAATGCTTATGCTACGCCTGGATTTATTGATACCCATATCCACGGCGCTGGCGGATTTGATTCGTCCACTCCGGATGAACACGGTTCATCAATGAATGCAATGAGTAAAACTCTGGCAGAACATGGTGTAACCTCATTTATGTGCACAATGGTTTCCGCAGCGGCGAATAGAATGCTTGAAACTGTTTCTACGCTCTCAGATATGATGAACAACGAGCTTGATGGTGCTGACCCAATCGGAATAAATCTTGAGGGACCTTTCTTAAATCCGAATAAATGTGGCTCGCAGGAGCGTGCCGATATTTGTGATATCGACCTTGGCTTTGCACGTGAACTTATTGCTGCCGGCAAGGGCAAAGTGAAAAAAATGACCTTTTCACCAGAATTGCATGATGCAGTGAAGTTAGTCGAGCTGTTAAGGGAAAATTGGGTACTACCGTCAATGGGACACAGCTTGACTGATGAAGCATCCGCAGTGCGGGCTATTGATGCTGGCGCTACGTCATGTACTCATTTATTTAACGGTATGCTGCCGCTGCACCAACGGGATATTAGCATGGTGGCGGTAGCCTTGACAGATGAACGGGTCAGTGTAGAGTTGATTTTGGACGGTACTCATCTGCATCCGCGGATTGTCGATTTAGCGTGCCGCTGCAAGCCGCATGACAAGGTTATCGGTATCAGCGATTCCAATCAGGCTTCGGGGCTGCGAGACGGTAAATATCATATTGGCAGTGCTGAAATATATGTCAAAGATGGGATTTCGCGTACCAATGGCGGTTTGCTTGCGGGTACTACCACTTTGCTTGATACTGGATGGCACAGTTTGATTTCGTATTCCCACATGCTGGACACTAACGCGGCAGCCTGTGTAACTATCAATGCTGCAACTTCTATCGGACTAAATGACCGCGGGATTTTTATGCCCGGCAAGCGTGCCGATATTGCTTTCTTTGAGAATGTAACAAACCGTCCTTTGCTTACCGTTAGACGCGGCAGGATTGTGTATGATGCCGATAATCGTTTCCACGCATTAGAACCAATAACAACTGCCTGATATGAGCTACTCCCTCCTTGATTCTGGTAATCAAAAAAAACTTGAAATGGTCGGAAATTACCGGTTGATTCGTCCTGCGCTTAGTGCTTTCTGGAAACCGTCATTGCCCGAGTCTGAATGGTTGAAAGCTGACGGGATTTTTGAACGAAATTCTAATGGCAAATCATTTTGGTCATGGCCCCACGGAAAATTACCGGAAAGCTGGATTGCAGAATGGGGCGGGTTTAATTTAATGGTCAAACCAACTGATTTTGGACATCTTGGTTTTTTTGCTGAACAATATCAAAACTGGGCTTGGATGCAGCAGCAAATTGCCGCAATGCCGAAACCTGTCAAAACATTGAACTTATTCGCCTATTCTGGGGTAGGTTCGATGGCAATGGCTTCAGCTGGAGCGACGGTAACCCATCTTGATGCTGCCCGTGGAATGAATGAATGGGGACAGCAAAATCTTAAACTTAATTCTGGAATTGCTGACAATATTCGTTGGATTACTGATGATGTGCTTAAATTTATTGCGCGTGAAATTAGGCGCGGCAACCGATATAATGCAATTGCTCTTGATCCGCCGTCATTTGGACGCGGTCCGCAGGGGCAGGTATGGAAAATTGAAGAACAAATATTGCCGCTTTTGACCTCTTGTCGGCAGCTGTTGGATTTAGACTCTTCTTTTTTTGTGGTTTTAAGTTGTCATTCTTCGGGGTTTTCGCCTTCCGGTTTGGGCAGAATTTTGGCTCAAGTGTTCGAGCATGAAAAAGTATTAGTTGAGTCTGGTGAAATGACTATACCTGAGCCGCGCGGAGTATTACCTGCAGGAATTTTTGCCAGAATTCACGCCTAATACTTTTACCAAACGCAATGAGTGAATTTTGCTGAAAGCTAATTACAACTAATAATGACTGCGTATTATTTTTATACAGGCTGGAAGACAAAAATGATATCTGCCGGCGAAGTAATGGGAATAATGGGACACCGGATGTGCCAAATACAGACAGCAAGCTGATATGCTTCGCAGCGGTTGTTAATTCTTTGGGTACTATTTATTAATATATTGAGCTAATCTCAACACTATTTAGAGATTTTGTATTTAGCTGATTTTGTGCGTCATAACTCGGCGTATTATGCAGCAATGCTGCATCTGAGCCGTATTATAGTAGCAATAAATCCTGCAAGCTAATTGATTGCAGCAATAGTTTTTTTGTGAAAGGCATATATGGATATATTTACAATATGGTGGCAAAAACATCTGCAGGATTATGATGCTTTGTTGTTTGATATTGATGGAACCTTAATGGTTGGTTCTCGAGTACTGCCCGGTGCTGATGACTTTCTGACAGCGCTACGGCAAAATAATTTTCCTTTTTATTTATTAACCAATGACGGTAATCATTCCGTTGATGAGAAAAGTTCAATTGCAGCTAAATCAGGATTGCGCGTCGCACCTGGTGAAATCATTTCCTGTGGTATGGCGATTAGGCATTATGTTGAACATCATCAGCTTGATGGCCAGCAATTTTTTGTAATGGGCGACTTGGGGAAACCATGCTACGCCGAAAATGCCGGATTAATCGTTTGCCGTGATGTAAAACAGATAGAAGCTTGTTCCGGTGTAATCGTTGGCGAAGGCTTTTATGATTGGCAGGCTAATATTAGTGCGGTTTTTAATTTTTTTGTAAAACATCCAGAACGTCACATGATTGTGCCTAATCCAGATAGTTATTGGCCTGCAAAAAAAGGTGAATTCGGAATTGGCGCCGGCAGCAAGGCGCGTTTTGTCTGTAATTTGCTCAACGAAATGGGGATAGTTGTTACCCCGGCATATTTGGGTAAACCATACTCAATAATTTATGATTATGCAGTTGAATTACTCCAGAAAAAATATCAACGATGCCATTTTGAATATAAACGAATATTAATGCTGGGCGATTCTCTAAAAGCTGATATTGCCGGGGCAAAAAATGTTGGGATGACTTCTGGTCTGATGCTAACAGGTATTACTACCGCAGCACAGGCGCGTAATGCAGTGCCGGAACAGCGTCCGGAATATATTTTTGTTAGCCTTGCTTAATGTTAATTAACCAAATGAAGCAGATGCAAACACGCGAAATTTCTTCGGTGGTGGATGCCGCCAATCAAGGCCGCCGTCTTGACCACTGGCTTACCTTAAGATTTACGTATCGCTCACGGCATCAGTGGCAAAACTTGATAAAATCCGGCGATATTTTAATCAATGGCAGCGTGACCCGCAGTTCGCGAATTCTACAAACCGGCGACAAGGTTAGTTTTGTGCAGAATTCAGTTGAACCTTCTGTACAAATGGAGTACGAAATCGTTTTTGAAGACGACTGGTTGTTAACAATCAACAAATGTGGACATTTGCCGTGTCATCCGGCAGGTCCGTTCTTCCGCAATACTTTATGGTATGATTTGTGTCAAAAATTTGGAAAAATTCACATTGTGAACCGGCTTGACCGGGAAACTTCAGGATTATTAATCATTGCTAAAGACGAAAAAGTAGCTGCTGCAATGATGGGAGCTGCCCAGTCAGGGATAATTCATAAAGAATATTATGCTGTTGTTTACGGTGAATTTTCCAGACAGATTAATGCCAGCGGTTGGCTTATTAATGATAGTGCCAGCCCCGTGCTTAAAAAACGCCGGTTCGTCAGCAGCGTCGTACCGGACACCGAATGTGAATCTGCCTCTACTTATTTTGAGCCTATACTATGCCGCAGCGGATTAAGTTTAATCAAAGCCACTCCTATCACCGGCAGAATGCATCAAATTCGTGCAACACTGTTTTCGCTGGGTTTCCCTTTGGCAGGGGATAAACTTTATGGTCCAGATGACCGTATATATTTAAAAATAGCGGAAAATAAGATTACTCCTGAAGATTGGCAGCAGTTAATATTTACACGCCAGGCCCTGCATTCTTGTTATTTATCATTCCCGCATCCGGTGACGGGTTTAAAACATGAATATTATGCCAAATTGCCTGGAGATATTGATATTGAATTACTATCGTAATGACACACAGTCCATTAAGATGATTGAGCGATGGATAATGATTTGTTTTTTTGGTTTTAATATCTATCTTATAATGTTTTCAGAAATATTATTAGATTACAACACGCAGGAGCGCGTAAATGAGTATTAAAATTGCTTTTGCCGGTTTACGCCATGGGCATATTTTTGGTCTGCTGCAGTCTGTTACCGAATCTGATGATTTTGAATTGGTGGCCATTGCCGAAGAAGATGATATCACATGCGAACAAGTCAAACGTGAACGCGGGTTGACAGTGTCTCACCGCTCTATTGATATTATGCTCGAAAAAATCGAATGTGACGTCGTCGCAATCGGTGATTATTTTGGCAAACGCGGCAATATTGCTATTCAAGCTTTAGGCGCCGGCAAGCATATTATTTCCGACAAACCAATTTGTACAAGACTTGATGAGCTGGAGCAAATTCAAACACTGGTCGAATCCAAACAGTTAAAGGTCGGTTGCCAGCTAGATTTGCGCGAACATCCAAACTTCGCGGCAATGAAGCATATTGTCAGTACCGGCGTTCTCGGTAAAATTAACGCGGTAAATGTCGGTGCTCAACATCCGCTGATGTGGGGCACTCGCGCCCCATGGTATTTTGAACCTGGCAAGCACGGCGGAGTCATTAACGATATCGGCGTTCATGTGATAGATTTACTGGAATGGGTTACTGGCAACAGTATCACGCAAGTTACTGCCGCCAGATGCTGGAATGCTTTTGCCGTGCATTGCCCGCATTTTAAAGATTCCGGACAATTTATGGCTGTAATGAGCAATGGTTGCGGTATTATTGCTGATGTCTCTTATGCAATGCCGGCAAGTTGCGGTTATTCCTCGCCGTATTACTGGGAGGTTAAATTGTGGGGGGAACGTGGCGTTGTTGTAGCGAATATTTGTGACTCCGGTATTAAAATTGCGCTCGAAGGCGATAAAAAAATAAAAATTTACCCGGCGCAAACACCGGCTGAACCAAATTATTTCACTCAATTTGTCAACGATATTGCCAACGAGCCGGTCAATTTGTCTACTCAACATATTTTGCAGGTTTCGCGTAAAGCTCTAAAAGTGCAGCAGGCCGCGAATGAATGTTTATTTGCGGTTGATTTGTCTAAATAGCTAATCAAAATTATATTTTTTAAACCAATTAAAATTGACCAAGGTCATATTGGCTGTACTATGAATATTGTTCAACTTATTACCGAATTGCTGCCTGGCGGAGCTGAACGTGTTTTGGTTGATTTATGCCTCGGTTTGGCGAGGCGCGGCCATCAGGTGAAGGTCGTAGCACTGCGTCCATTCATTCGAGAATCAGTCATTATCAACGAGCTGCGCAATGCCGGTATTCCGGTGCTAAATATCGGTCTGCGTAAATTAATGCCGTGGCGTTTATTGTATCTTAGAAAGTTGCTGACGGATATTCATCCTGACATTGTTCACTCACATCTGTTTCATGCCAATATTGTGTCGCGTCTCAATGGATTTAAACGTGATTACAAATTAATTAATACCGTACATACAATGGAGTCACGTCAAGCTAAACGCTGGTACTTCTGGATAGACGGGATGACGCTGCAGTGGTGCGATGTTCAGACTGCCGTTTCTGCAGCCACTCGTAATTTTCATGCTGAACATCTTCGTATAAATCCTGATGATATGCCGGTTATCTACAACGGGATTGTTACGCCAAAAAAACTTTTTGAAAATGAGATTACGCAACTTCGTAAAGAATGGGGTGTTGCGCATTGCTCAGCTGTAATTGGTTCGGTGGGACGACTGGGATATGAAAAGGGTTACGATTTATTATTCGACGCATTACCACTAATTGCTGATAAAATTCCTGCAGGACAAAATTGGGGTATCGTCATTATCGGCGAAGGCGCTGAACGTGAAAAATTAGAAAAATTGGCAAAAAATGCCCCATCGTCAATTAAAATATGTTTGCCTGGTTTTCGCCGGGACGCGGCTGAATGCATCGGTGCTTTTGACCTGTTCATAATGCCATCCAGATACGAGGGGTTTGGTTTAGCGTTGATTGAGGCGATGTCGCACGGTCTGCAGATTATCGCCAGTGAAATCGGCCCGTTGCAGGAATTGT
Source organism: uncultured Victivallaceae bacterium (assembly GCA_964542255.1). Taxonomy (GTDB): domain Bacteria; phylum Verrucomicrobiota; class Lentisphaeria; order Victivallales; family Victivallaceae; genus CAYMSF01. Next base: position 1,785 of record CAZITV010000009.1, on the reverse strand, counting down.
TGAAAGGGTATGCCAATGGGCAATTTGTTAATTTTAAAAAGCATAATACAGCCCTCCTGGCTGAAAAAATTGCTAAAGTTATTAGTCAACCCACAATATTGCAGCCTGATTTGTCCTTTACTTCCGACAAAATGGTTGAAAAGTATCTGGAGCTTTACACAAGTTTGTTACCACATGAATCCCAAAGTTGTGATTTTTACGATCAAACGTAACCATCATTCAGATGCTATTGTTTATTTTATTGCATAGCGCAAAACTTTTTAAATATATTTTTAACATTTTTGCTTGTAATTTCTGTTAAGTTTATTAACTTTAACA
>CAZITV010000009.1:0-1367 GCA_964542255.1 uncultured Victivallaceae bacterium | reverse complement strand
TTCAACGGCCACCAGTAATACTAGCACCACCACCAGCACAACTACTACAAGTGCAGCAGGTAATAGCAGCAGCAATAGCAGCAGTCAATCAAATAACGGCGGCGGTTCAACCAATAATAGCGGACATGGTAATAATGTTGACGGCGTTGATTCCAGTAATCCTGGACAGGGTAAAGGCGGTCCGAATGCCGGGGTTGACCCTTCTGGTACCGTTGATGACGAAAAGAGCACCGCAGGTTCGACTAAGGCAGCCAAGAAGAAATAGATATTGAAGCCATTTTTATTTTGTTGCCGGGATGAAATTCCCTGTTAAAAAAGTTGCATGGTCTGTTTCCCGGCAAACAATAACATTTCTATAGTAATTTTGTTTATTTTTTGCCGTTACACTGAACATCTTCAGCGCTCATAGCAGAAAATGCAAAGTATATTAATACTTTTATCGAGTTAGTTTTATGATTTTATTAAGGCATATTTGATGCAGAAAATTGATTATTCGGTTATTATACCAGCGTTCAATGAGGAACTGCGCCTGCCTGAAACGTTGCGGGATCTTAAGGTGGCGATGAAGGCGGTTGAACCATTGTACGGCGAAATGATTGTTGTTGACAATAATTCATCTGATAAAACTGCCGATATTGCACGTCAAGCCGGGGCTAAAGTTGTTTTTGAACCACATAATCAAATTTCCTTGGCACGTAACCGTGGCGGCGAAATAGCTAATAGTTCGTTGCTGATTTTCCTTGATGCTGATACCAGTATTACTCCGTCGATTCTCAAAAAAAGCTTGCATCTGCTATTGTCAGGTAAATGTTATGGTGGGGGGATTAAAGTTAAGTTTCCCGTGAAAATTCCACTTTCGTTGTATGTTTTTACTAAATTTTGGAATCGTTTTGCTGCATACCGCAAGTGGGTTGCGGGTTGTTACTTATTTTGCCGCAAGGATGCATTTGATGATGTTCGTGGATTTCGGGAAGATATTTACGCTGGAGAAGAAATATACTTTGCCCGTGCTTTAGTTGAATGGGGGCGGCAGCGCGGTTATACTTTTGGCTATATTGACTCGGAGTTTATCAATACCTCATCGCGGAAGATTGATAAATACTCTGCATTAAGGTTGATTGCGACTATGCTGATGCTTGGCTCATTTCCTCTTCTGCTGAGGTCTCGCCGTTTTTGCTCTATCTGGTATCGCCGTTAATATGCAAATTATCCGGCAGTGGCGCCAGAAGCCCGATATGAATATCGGGTGATGAAGCTATTGCCAAATAAACTCAAAAGAACCTTGTCCCGCTCCTGAGGATTGTATTCTTTCGACTTTGGATTCGTACCCTTCAAGTTTCTTCAATACCCCCGGTATCGGCGGACTT
>CAZITV010000008.1:0-36770 GCA_964542255.1 uncultured Victivallaceae bacterium | reverse complement strand
GAGTTTTGAAATTAGCTCGATAGTAAAGATTGCTACTCAGTATTAATTACTGCTGGTGATTTCTGAAAAACGTACCGAGTCAGGAACTACCATATATGCGCCGCTGTCAATCGCTGGTTTGGTTTTGAGCAGATGGAGATCCAAAATCATCTTAACTTTAGCCAAATGTTCACGCATGAAAGTCTGTAATTCCCAATAAAATAACCCGCAGTCAGGAGCATCTATTGCCACAACATCAAGTTTGTAAAATTTTGCAATATATACCGCGCGGGTATTATGAAAATGCTGCGAAATAATTGTAAATTTCTTCATGTTAAGCAGTTTTTTCGCGCGGACAATTGAATCAAGTGTACGGTATCCCGCCCCATCCTGAATAATTACATCAGGCGGAATTCCCCGCTCAACGAGTGAATTGTGCATATCTTCCATCTCATTGTAGTTACGGTATGGGCATTTTGCACCGCTGATCATTATATATTTAATTTTTTTGGCATTGTAAAGTTTTACTGCCGTATTGATACGGTTTAAAAAATACTCATTACTGATTTTCCCCACCGTCTTTGAAACGCCTAAAACCATTCCAACTTCATTATATGGAATGGCGTCAACACTCCGGTAAATATACGGTTCTGCCTTTTGCCTGGCGTAAAAATCACAAGAAATAATCACCAGCAAAATAAAAATAATTACCGCAATAATAAATGCGATAATCTTTTTCTGGTGCGGAGTATGATGTAGTCTTAAAAATTTCACATGCAGCCTTCAATAAAATCCCTATAGAGCTCAACCGGAAGCCAAGCTGTACCTAATACGGTAATCAGTTAAGTTTTTGGTCATTATTTACACACACTGCCGTAACCTTGTAATTTTTGCAACTCTATCGGGTGCCTGTGTGCTTTTCAGTTTGCCTTATAACTCTAACACACTAGTAATCTGTAAAGCTAAAAATTACGTATAGATTGCGGAACTCGTTTCTTGCGTTCGTATTTTCCAGCTCCTCCTTCAGACAATATTTATATCGCCCATTAGTCAGAACTAAAAAATCCAAGCCGCAATCTAACTCGTCTATGCGAAATTTTAAGATTTACAAAGTACTAGCTGTTCCTGCAATTCGCCACACTGAAGGTTATTGTTTACATCCACAAACGTTGATTATATGGAGGCACAGAGTGGTACCCCACGTGGTTTGTAACACACGTTCAGTGCTATAAAGTATTCGCGCGAACAATGAACGTTAAATTATACTGTTCATAAACATATACGAAAATTTCAAAAAATCCAGCATCAGTATATGATAATAATATATATTATACCAATGAGCGATCAGTCATAGACAATAACAATTAGGAATTTTGCGATGGATTTTGGTTATAAACCGCAGGGATATATAAATATCGTACGAGGATTTATGGCAAAAATCGGTGACAAAGGTCGATCGAGCGTCTATCAATGAAAGCAAATTGTTATAACATTGATTTTTGAATCGCGATGATGTGGAGATTATTTAAATGGCGCAGTTGCCTGAAATTCATATTGGGGCTTTAACCGTGTGCTTATATTTTCTGAGATTGGTTATTCTGCTGGTAAATGTTTTTTTCTGTAGAATTTTTGGTCAGCCACTGTAGCATAAAAAGGATAGCGCTGGCGGGTGGCTGTATCAATTTCCTGCGGTATGTACTGGAAACGGCGGTAAAACCACAGGTACTGCTCTGGATATTGCCGGATATATTTTTCGGTTAAATGCATTAATTCTTGAATGATTTCTTCGTCATCAGCATACTCTGCCAGCGGTTTTGCCACCGGTTCGCAGTGACCGACTAACTTGCCATTGATACGCAGCGTTGTTGCATAGAGCAGCACCGCCGGAATATTGTTGGTCTGGCAGTAACGCCAGAGTGTCGCCGGCGCTTTACTGCATGGTACCGGTAAATTAAAAAAATTAATAAAAATTCCACCGTCACGTACTCTGGTGTTTTGGTCGATGAGTGTTCCCACCGCATAACCTTGATGCACTGCCTTGATGGTTTCACGCATGGCGCCTTTGGAATAAATAATTTTAAGTCCTTCAATTTCCCGCGATTTTTTATTCAATAAATCGTTGACGTATGGGTTGCGGGTCATTTTGGCGATGGCGACCATTTTGACATTACATAAATGGGTGGCGACAATGGCTGAACCTTCCCAGCTGCCCAAATGCGGGTTGACCAGGATGGCCAATTCGTTGCGTTCCGCGTACATCCGCATTCGTGCGGCAGTGGCTTCTTCCACTTCCATATAGCGGGTAATGCGCTGCGGTTTGCCGGCAACCCAAAAAAACTCGCACATATTGACGGCAAGATTTTGTAAACTGCATCGACCGATGCGGGCGGCCTCCGCCGGTGACATCTCCGGGAAAGCACTACGAACATTGGCAGTGGCTATTCTGCCGTAAACCGGCATTAAAAAGATTATGTTGCCCACAAATTTTGAAACGGCAATTATGAGCCAGTGCGGTGAGATGCGCAACAGTGAATATGGAATTAGTACCAAATAATATTCAATCAGGAAACGTATTTTCTTCATCGTTGGATTCTTCTGCGGTGCGGCCTTTTTACAAAAAATATTTTTTCTCTGCTTTCAACAACGCCATTTTCAAATGCCACGCTTTTGATGCCGGCAGCAGCGATATTCTGCACCAAATGCAGACGGTTACTTAATGGTGACTCCTGTTCTACAGGACTTTTGATAACAGAGATGTTCATTTCAGCATCAATATAGAGCAGACCCCAGCCGTCGGCAAGCTCACCGGCGTGGACTTCGCCTTGTGGTACTGCCAAATAGAGGTGAGTCGCCACGTGTCCGCTGCGAATCTGTTCGAATTTACTGCCTTTGTATAGCGAATGCTGAAGTTTTTCAATTTTTTTAAGACATTTGTGGTAATTGATATTGCTGCTGGCGGCATAATTCCAACTTTGGTACTCATCAAACAGATTGTCGAGTTCTTTCAATTGCGGCTCTGTGGTGCGGATTTCCGTTTCCAGTAATTCTTTATTTTCTTTTTGTTTGCGCAGTTCCTTGAGCAATTTTTCACGGTCGGCGCAGTCAGCCCAGCACTGCTCGCGGTTGTCGCGCAATTCAACTATTACGGTTTTGGCAGGCTGTAGTAATTGTCTTTGCGGCGTGGACCAGAAGGCAGCAATATCCGCCATAAAACGTGAGAGCCGGGTTGGTACACGCAAGCCGATGCCGTTCGGATTTTGCGGCAGCAGCCAGCCGATTACCGCCTGCTGCATTGAGCGCCTGGTCAGACTGTCGCTGCCGTCAGAAATAGTGTCCTGCTTGGTTTGAGCAGGTGATTTTTTTGAATATGCTGCCGTTTTTTCAGCAAACAAATCAAGTGTTAATTGCGCTGTATTGGTTTTTTTCATAATTTAAACCTAATTGAGTATAACAACTCCTTAGTGTTATATTACTGAACTAACTTTAATAATATTTTCAAGATTAGTTTCCCTTTGATTTTTGCCAAAGTACCCGAAAATTCACACCTGTTAAAATTATACAACTAATTTAATCTAGCATAATCAACACTTTATGCAAAAAAACGATGAATAAATCTCTGTTTTTTTGCGTAAAATCAACTATGAAAATATTGATTTGCCGCAAATTACAGCTACTTTATACCAAACTCAGGCACCGGACAATGTAAACGAATTGGCATAAAGTCGTTTCATTAACTCAATTTGGAATTACAATTATGATTGATAACTCGAACCGGGATAAACGAAACGGTTTATTGATAAATATTACCGGCAACGGTAAAGGCAAAACCTCAGGTGCGCTCGGCATCGCCGTGCGCGCACTCGGCTGGGGATGGAATGTCGCCATGGTACAATTTATCAAAGACGATACTGAAACCGGCGAACGCCGCTTCGCCCAGAACGCTGGAATGAATTTTGAAATTTGTTCCATCGGCGCCGGATTTACCTGGCGCCGCAATGCCAGCCGGGAAGAAGATATTGCCTGCAGTCAGCGCGGCTGGGGCATGGCGACAGAATATTTACAGCAGAATAAAGTTACGGATTTGTTAATTCTGGACGAACTGAATATTGTTTTATCTAAAAATTATTTACCATTAGCAACCACTATTCAGCAATTGCAGCAGCGCCCGCCGTGGATGCATGTGATTATCACCGGACGCAATGCACCAGAACCGCTTATCGCAGTTTCAGATATGGTTTCTGAAATTAATGAAATCAAGCATCCATTCCGTGCCGGAATTCCGGCGCAGCGGGGAATAGACTTTTGAATAATCACTCTGCCAACTCCTTTGCCGCGTTTTGTATCGCCGGAACTTCTTCCGGTGACGGCAAAACCACATTAACGCTGGCGCTATTGCGCGCCCTGCGCCGCCGCCAAATCAAGGTGCAGCCGTTCAAATGCGGTCCTGACTATATTGACCCTACATTTCATCAGGTGGCCGCCGGGTGTGCCTCGCGCAATCTTGACTTATGGATGATGGGTGAAAACGAAGTTATGAACTCGTTCGCAGTCAATAGCGCTGATGCCGATTGTGCCGTTGTCGAGGGAGTAATGGGAATGTTTGATGGCGCCTCGCCGGTCACCTTGGCCGGCTCTACCGCCGAAACAGCGCTGGTGCTGCATTTACCGGTAATCTTGACGGTTAACGCTAAAGGCACTGCCGGCAGTATTGCCGCCCTGGTTAAAGGATTCGTTGATTTTTGCCCCGGAATAACAATCATCGGGGTCATTGCCAATCGTGTAAATTCTGAAGCACACGCGGCAATCTTGAGCGAAGCACTGGCAGCACATCATTTGCCGCCGTTGCTGGGAAGATTGCCGGATACGCCTGAATGGGCATTGCCGGAACGCCATCTCGGGTTGGTACCTTTTGCAGAAAATGAAAAAAGCGAACCGTGGTTTGAAAAGCTGGCTGACGCTGCGGAGCAATATCTTGACCTTGACCGGATTCTCAAACTGGCGGCGATGCCCAGAATTGCTGTCGAAATTCCGCCGCTTCCGCCGCCGTCAGTCAGATTGGGTGTTGCACTGGATGAAGTTTTTCATTTTTATTATGCTGACAATTTAGATATACTGCGCCGTTCTGGAATTGAACTAATTGAATTTTCGCCACTGCACGATACCGTCCTGCCGGAGAACCTCAATGGAATTTACCTCGGTGGCGGGTTCCCGGAAATGTTTGCCGGAGAGCTGGCAGAAAACAGCGCCATGCGCCGTGCCATCAAAACTTTTGCCGATAACGGCGGCGCGGTTTATGCAGAATGCGGCGGCTATATGTACTTAACTGAAACTATCGCCGGAGATGACGGCAAGCCAATGCCAATGTGCGGTCTTATTCCAGCTGACACTACGATGGGAAAACGCCTGGGGCCTTTTGGCTACCGTGATTTAACCGCGGTCAATGATTGTTGTTTCGGTGCGGCCGGTGTCAAAGCGCGCGGACACGAATTCCACTGGTCGCAGGTTACCTTCAGGCGGGCGGTGACCCCATTATGGTCAGGGCATGGCTGCCGCGATAACACCGCCGTTAACTCAGGATATTGCTCCGGCCGCGTCTGTGCCGGATACATTCATATCCATTTCGCCTCCAATCCTGTGCTGGTTGAAAATTTCCGCGACTTCTTACTGAATAAATAGTCTTCGTTGGTGCCCAATTCCTCTTATCTCTTGCGATTAATTCAAAAAAACCGAATGCCATATTGAATAACGCGATAAAATTGTTATATTTTACGCTGAGATTTAGTTTCAATCGATTCATTATGTGGTGATATGAAAGATTCAATCAGAAATATTTTGATTCAAATGGGCGAAGACCCGGACCGCGATGGTTTAAAAGATACGCCGCAGCGGGTGATGGAGAGTTATTTGTTTTTGACCCGCGGCTACAAGCAGAAGCTTGAAGATGTGGTTAATGATGCTTTTTTTGACGTTGACAGCAACGATATGGTTATTGTCAGACAAATTGAATTTTACAGTTTGTGCGAGCACCACCTGCTGCCGTTTTTTGGCAGATGCCACGTTGGGTATATTCCTAACGGCAAGGTTTTCGGTGTCAGCAAAATTGCCAGAATCGTAGATATGTACGCAAGACGTCTGCAATTGCAGGAACGTTTGACGCAGCAAATCGCTGAAACTATAAAAGAGACTATCAACGCGGAAGGCGTTGGCGTAGTCATGGAAGCACAGCATCTGTGTATGTTGATGCGCGGCGTGGAAAAACAAAATTCCATTATGACCACCTCGTCTATGCAGGGTTCATTCAGAAAAGAGGCAGCCACCAGAAATGAATTTTTGCGTTTAATAAAGGATTAGTCATGCGGGTATTGGTGCAGCGTGTCTCATCTGCGTCGGTAGCGGTTGGAGGAGTTATTGCCGGCAGTATCGGTTACGGTATGGTGATATTGCTCGGCATCACACACGACGACGATGAACGTGATGTTAGTTTCCTGGTGGATAAATGCGTTAATCTGCGGATATTTCGCGATGCTGCCGATAAGATGAATTTATCGCTGCTGGATGTCAATGGTGAAGCGCTAATTGTGTCACAATTTACTCTGTACGGTGATGCTGATAAAGGACGCCGGCCTAGTTTTACTGAAGCGGCAGCACCGGAACATGCCGTGCCGCTCTATGAAAAATTTATTAAGCAGTTCGGCAGCGCCGGTATAAAGATTGCCACCGGACAGTTTGGCGCTGATATGGAAGTGAGTATCGTAAACCATGGTCCTGTAACGTTGATGATTGAATCAAGAAAAAAATAAACAAAACTCGAATATGGCGTCAACAAAACAAAATATTATCATCCTCGGCTCAACCGGTTCAATCGGTGAAAACGCGGTAAAAGTTGTTAAAAGCCTGCCTGACCGATTCCAGGTTTGCGGCATAGCTGCCAAAAACAATGTCAAAAGACTCGCGGAGCAGGCGGCAGAGCTGAATTGCCAATGGGCACTAACCTCCGAGGCAGGCAACCGCGATGAACTCGCCAGGCTACTCCCTGATGGTTGCCGGGCTTATGCCAGCGAAGAGCGTTTGAATGATTTGGTCGCCGCTGCAGATGTGGATACAGTATTGTGCGCGATTGTCGGAACCGGCGGTTTAATGCCGGTAATCAATACGCTGCGCGCTGGCAAAAAAGTTGCGTTAGCCAGCAAAGAAGTCCTGGTTATGGCGGGTGAGCTGGTAATGCGTGAATCAGTCGGCGGCAATGCTAAAATTATTCCTGTTGATAGCGAACACAGTGCAATTTTTCAATGCCTTGAAGGTAAATCGGCGCAGGATGTGGCGCGGTTGCTGCTTACCGCCAGCGGCGGTCCGTTTAAGGACGCGGATGATGGCATTCTGCGCGCTGCGACATTGCAGCAGGCCTTGGCACATCCAACTTGGAATATGGGCGCCAAGGTCAGCATAGACTCCGCCACACTGATGAATAAAGCATTGGAAATTGTGGAAGCAGCTTTTCTCTTTGGCATGCCTCCTGAGCGTATTGATGTAGTTATTCATCCGCAATCGGTGATACATTCGATGGTTGAATTTACTGACCGGACGATTTTGGCGCAAATGTCCACGCCGGATATGCGTTTCCCAATTCAATACGCACTGACCTGGCCGGAGAAATGTCCGGGTGAAATGGCGCCGCTTGATTTCGCGGTATTTAATAAATTGAGCTTTGAGTTGCCTAACCGGAATTTATTTCCATCGCTGGATTTTGCCTATTCCGCTTTGCGTGCCGGTGGTACCATGCCGGCGGTGATGAATGCCGCTAATGAAGTTGCGGTGGAAAAATTTAAAACGGGAGCTATCGGTTTTACTGGTATTTGGCATATTATCGAAAAAACGATGGCTAAGCATCAAACAGTTAAAAATTTATCACTTGCCGCAGTAATTGACGCAGACCGCTGGGCAAGGCAAACCGCTCAGGAAATTTTGTGATCAGCTCATAGTATAAATGTAGATAAATTTGGTATTGAAATTTGTAAAGATTATTTTTGAACAGCTCTTTAACTCAACTTTAAATGGAGTATTATGGAAAATTTTTATGATGTTTTGAGAATTATTGGTTCAGTCGTCTTTATGGTGTTTTTCTTGGGTTTTTGTATCTTTATTCACGAACTAGGTCATTTTTTAGTGGCTAAATGGCGGGGACTGCATATCGTCGCATTTTCACTCGGATTCCGCAAAATATGGTCAAAAAAAATTGGCGGGGTAGAATACCGCTTAGGCTGGCTGCCGTTCGGCGGATACGTAGATTTGCCACAGATCGACACGACTTCAGTGCCGAAAAATGAGGACGGCATCGAGCTTCCCAGGGCTAAACCCTTAGACCGTTTGCTCACCGCATTTTCCGGACCGTTCTTTAATATCCTTTTTGGTCTGGTGCTGGGAACTGTGGTCTGGTATTATGGCATCCCTCAGGATACCCCCAAAATGCGCACCGTTGTGGTTGATACGATCGATAAATCCGGTCCGGAATATCAAGCTGGATTACGCGAGAATGACGTCATCGTTAAAATTAACGGACACCGGTTTTTCTGCACTTGGAACGAATTTGTGCAAACTATTCTTTTCGCAGTCGGAAAAGTTGATTTAGATTTGGAGCGCAATGGCGAATACAAAACCATTCAATACGAACCGATCGAAAATCCCAACGGGCCTGCCAGCTTAAAAAAAGAGCGTATCGCATGGCCATATTTTACTCCGAGAATTCCGATTGTCTTATATCCTAACGCTAACTCTCCTGCCGAAAAAGCCGGCGTCAAAGATGGCGATGTGCTGTTGGCGGTAAATGGCATTAAAGTCTCTGGATTCGATGAATTCCAATCACTGATTGAACGATTTGAAGCAGCTCCTTTAACATTGAAAGTTAAACGTGCCGAAAATATCATCGAAATCAAAAATCTTGTCCCCGTGCTAAATGATAATATCCCGGATGAGGAAAAAAAGCGCTTTTTCGTCGGGGTCATCTATAAGAATGATAAAAATCTTGAAGTAGCACATTTGGTTGATGATTTCCCCGCTGCTAAAGCAGGCGTCAAACCTGGCGATATTATTAAAAAAGTTAACGATAAGGAGATTTCTACCGTCGAAGCGTTTAAAAAAGAGTTGGTTAATAATGAAACCAGACCTTTCAAAATGACCGTTAAACGCGGCACTCAGGAAATTGTGCTCACACTGCAGGCAAAGCATCTGCAGCATTATACCGTCGGTATCAGACTTACCGTTATTGACCATCCTTCTCCAGTTGAACAGTTTGTCAAGGTAATAGATTTAAGCTATAAATCATTGCGCGGCATCATCTTTGGACTGACTAAGCAGGCAGGCATTACCGAGGAAGGCAGCTCGCTCAAACCGCGCAACCTGAGCGGTCCAATTGGTCTGGGGCGCACTATCTTTGTCTCAGTTTATTATGGATCTTTCCTGCTGGGAATTTATTTCGTAGTAATTATATCGTTCGCTCTGGCTATTTTTAATCTCCTGCCGCTTCCAGTGCTTGACGGCGGTCATATGCTGCTTGCCGCTATAGAAATGATTATTCGCCGTCCAGTGCCGGATGTCATTGTGAAAGTACTCAGTTACGCATTCGTATTCTTACTAATCTCGCTAATGATTTATGTCAGTTTTTACGATGTGCTCCGCCTGGTTCCAGAAAACGAGAAATCCGCGGCAGCAACAACACAGACGGAACAAGCACCGAGCAGAGTTCCAGCCGTTAACAAAGAGGCTATAAAAGATGTGGTACAGGCAGCAAACCAGCCAGCTCCGGCTCGGTAAACTCCTCGTTGGCGGCGGGGCACCGGTATCAGTACAGTCTATGACCAATACTGATACTCGTGATGCCGCTTCTACGCTGCGCCAGATCGATGCGTTGACCGCAGCTGGGTGCGAGATTATCCGCGTTGCGGTTCCAGATGAAAACGCGGTTAAAGCTTTACCAGAAATAATAGCTAACAGTCGGATTCCGGTAATTGCCGATATACACTTCGATTACCGTCTGGCGGTAGCGTCAATTCGTGCCGGCATTCATGGAATCCGGATTAATCCGGGTAATATCGGTCATGAAGATAATGTCCGCAGAGTGGCTGAAGCCGCTGGAGAAGCTGGCATTCCCATTCGTGTCGGAGCCAATTCAGGCAGCATTAATCCCAGCTTCCTTAATTCTTGCTGTGGTACTGACCATGACCAGCAGCTCGCTGAAGCATTGGTGAGCAGCGCAATGCAGCAGTGTCAATTGTTGGAGAAATATGACTTTAACCTAATCAAAGTTTCACTCAAAGCTTCATCTGTTGCGGCAACTGTTCTGGCATACAAAGCTTTTGCGCAGCGCGCCGGCTACCCGCTGCATTTAGGTGTTACTGAAGCAGGAACGCTCTACCGCGGCAATATCAAATCTGCAGTCGGCATCGGCTCATTGCTGTTGTCCGGCATTGGCGACACGATTCGTGTCAGCTTGACTGCCGACCCGCTCGAAGAGATAAAAACTGGAATCCGCATTCTGGAATATTGCGGTTTGCGCGACGCCGAAGTTGATATCATTGCGTGCCCAACCTGCGGTCGTACTGAAATTGACCTCTTCACACTAGCCGGTAAAGTTGAGGCCTTGGTTGAACAAATTAAGCAATCCGGAAAAAAAATAAAACTAAAAAAAATTGCAGTAATGGGATGTGTCGTAAATGGCCCCGGCGAAGCTAAAGATGCCGATATCGGCATCGCCGGCGGTAAAAATCAGGTGATTTTGTTCAAACACGGCAAAATCATCGGAACATATTCTGAATCTGAAGGTTTTGCAATACTGCAGCAGGAAATTATCGCTGCAGCTCAAATTTAAAGCGCCTCTAGCGCTCTGTAAAGTTTAAATATTCGGATTGATTGCAAAAATTTTGAAGGTTGGTTCGTATTCTGAAAGACCGCCGATACCGTGGTATCGAAGGTACTTGAAGGGTACGAATCCAAATTCAAAAGATTGCAAATGGAAGCGAGTTTCTTGCGGATATATTTTTCTGTTCCTTCTTCGGACGATATTCATATCGCCCTTCAGTCTGAGCAAAAAAATTCAATCCACAATTTAACTTGTCAATCCGACAATTTAAGATTTGCAGAGTACTAGCTTAAAACAGTCAACTTGTGAGGCATCTATTTTAAATTTTCAACCTAATTGAATATAAACAACAGCAAAGGATTTTATCAATGACTGCTCAAAAAACCACCGTGAAGGAATATATAGAATGGACTAATTTGCGCTGGAACAACGCACCGGATACCACGCTGCCCAGAATATTGCTTGTCGGTGACTCTATCGTCGCCGGACACGGTGATTTGTTGTTCGATATAATCAAAGAAAAAATCTCAGTTGATTATCTTGCAACCGCCAAGTGTGTCAGCGACATAAATTATATGACAGAACTCAATTATATGCTTAGTCTCAACCATTACACAATAATAATTTTTAACAATGGACTGCACGGTTGGGATATTGATGATTCAGTTTACACAGCAAATTTACGTGAAGTTTTAACTGCTTTGAAAGCTTCAACGCGTATGCTGCTCTGGCGCAATAGTACTCCGATCCGCACTGTTGGCGACTTGAGCAGTTTTGACGCTCAAAGAAATCCGCGCGTAATCAAGCGCAATGCCACCGCTGCAGAGATTGCCAATGAACTTGAATTACCGGTTATTGACCTATATACACCAATGGCAGTTAACCCGGATTTATTTAGCAGTGATGCTATTCATTATACCCCGGAGGGACGCACTGTTCAGGCGGAAATTATCGCGGCCGGTATAAAAAAACTGGCTCATAATTTGTTCAGCTGAAATTTTGATGTATACTCAGCGTAAAATGGTTTTAACAGCGGCAAAATTGCCACAGTAAATTCAGAAAATTATAAAGATTTATGAGCGGTTTGCATGTTCAAACACATGCGTCCGAGGGTGATGAAGTCGTCAGATTAATGCGGTTTGTCTGGTTGCCGCTGGCGCGGCATGTGCCATGGTGTCAAACGCGGTATCCAGCGCGGTACATTTTGACGGTATATTTCGTATTCACCCCCAAACCGCTTAATCAGTCCTGGCTCCTCAACCATCTGTAAATATATCAAATTGGCAATTAAAAAAAATATCCACCATAATCCGAGTGCAATGCTTGAGAAAAATAAAGCCTCACTCATCAGTATTAATAATACTCCGGTGATCATTGGATTGCGTACATAATGATACGGACCACGCACTACTAAATGTTTAGGCGGCGACCACGGCGCCGGAGTGCCATTGCCGACCCTCGTGAATAAGCTGACCGTCCATAACGCCAAGGAGAGACCGAACAGCAGCAGCACGCCCGCAAGCAGATATACAACATCGCTGCGTTGACCTGCACTAATTCCAGATAAATATAAAATTGTGCTGGGAATAAATACCAGAACCGTACCGGGTAACAGTATAACTGCCTTAGCTAATTCAAAATATTTACTGCTCATAAAATAATTCCTGATTGTGTATTTTGACCTTAATTACTGCCATTTTGTGCCCGTGATATTTTTTTGCGTTTAATCTCTTGAATTTGTAACGCATCACCAATAAATATACGCTTAAAATCCAGTTTTAAAAAATGCAAATCAATATTTTGGTTTTTTTATCAACTTTTTTTTAGATTTTCTTTATTTTTAGGGGTTGCATATTCACTAAACTAAAATAGATTTACTACTGTTGCCCGCAGGTAGTTAGAGTGCAACTGTTAATAACCTGTTGATAAGTTATTAATTAGTTTGGAAAATAATTTGTAAGTTAGTGTCGTTGTGCAACTTTCGTCGGACTTCTGTTCGGCGTTTCATAAAACTCTAGTTTCTTTTGCCTGCCGGTAATGCTGATTTTGAGCATTACAAGCTCAAAATTACCGTTGAGTCTGTAATTGTCGTAGCGGTCATAAGTAGTTATTTATTTGCTGCCAGACCGTAGCTTATTAATAATTATATAGCAATTATTGAAGAAATTTTCGGAGACTTAAATTTTTTGTTAATAACTTTGGGGATTCAGGGAGAAATGAGGGAAAATGTCGGAACAAAATAATGGACAATGCAGGGCGATTTGGGATGCTGCCAAAGCCTATTTAAAGCAAAAGATACATCTGAACATATATGAAGGTTTTTTTAGTGGTTTATTACCGCTGGAGTTTAACTCGGATATGTTTGTTTTTGGTGTTACTGATGATTTTTTTGCAAATTTTCTTAAAGAACATTATGGTGATTTACTCACGGAAGCACTTGCTTTTGCTGCTGGCAGAACACTGAATTTTGAGTTCCGTCCAGGCTATGAATATGTTCCGGAAGCACCTGTCAAAAATATTTCAGAGCCAGAACAGACTATTTCTGCAGAATCTAAATCAGTTTCGATAAAACGTTCCGGCGAGTGCAAGTTTAACCATACATTCAATAATTTCGTTGTTGGTGAAGAAAATCGTTACGCTTTTTCTGCAGCTCAAACTGCTGCGGAAAATCCCGGCTCATATAACCCGCTTTATATTTATGGCGGTACCGGTACTGGTAAAACTCATTTGCTTCAAGCCGTCGCGGCGCAGGTCAAAAACAATAATCCAGACACCATTGTCTGCTATATTACTACAGAAGAGTTCCTTAACCAATATACTGATGCCCTGCGTCACAATAAGCATTACGAATTTCGCGATATGATGCGCAAAGTGGATATGCTGCTGGTGGACGATGTTCATACTTTAGCTAATAAAAAAGGGTTGCAGGAGGAATTTTTTAATACGTTTAATACGCTGTATAATCGGAATAAACAGATTATTTTGACTTCTGATAAGCAGCCGTGCGAGATTGGCGGTTTGGAGGAGCGACTTGTCTCTCGCTTCGAATCCGGGGTCAGTACTGAAATAAGCCCACCAGGTTTTGAAACCAGATTGGCTATCCTGAAGATGATGCAGGAAGGTGTTACGGTAAAACTTGAAGAGGATGTTTTATTATTCCTCGCCTCAAATATCTCCTCAAGCGTGCGCCGGCTTAAGGGCGCATTTATCCGGCTCACGGCTTATATTTCGGCAAACTCCATGGGAAGAAAAATTAAGCTCTCGGTTGATGATGCGCGAAAACAACTGCAGTCTCAACTGGAAGCGGAAAATGCTAAAAAAATAATTTCTATTGAAACTATCCAAAGAGTTGTAGCCGAACATTTTGATATTCGTCTTAATGACATTTTAAGCTCCAAGCGTCCTAGAAATATTGCAGAACCGCGTATGCTGGCAATGTATTTATGCCGCGAAATGACTAATAATTCTTTCCCGGCAATCGGTACCGCTTTTGGCAAGAATCACGCAACAATTATGAATGCGATGAAAAAAGTGAATGAATTATGTCAAAAAAATGAAAAATTCAGAATGTCTGTCTCTAAAATTCAACGGCAATTGCAGTCGCAATAATAAGCAGCATTTAAATTTGCCTGTACAAACTTTATGCCTTTAGGCTCTTACTCAGATCGAGTGGGTAACTTGATTAGTAATACCGAGTAGCAATCTTTACTATCTTTTAGAACGCTACTCAGTATAAGACAGAGCATCGGATTTTTATTTTTTACAGGAAATCATTGTCTGTCAATATAAGCGCACTGGTATCAGTTAAGCACGGTAATGCTGACAGTATTGATAGTCCCATTACGTGTATAGGCAATACGTTCAACCATATTTCTAATCAGGTGCAGCCCAACACCGCCAATTTTCCTGCTGGACACGTCATCATTCAAGTCCGGCTCATCGACCATCGTCGGGTCGAATTCATGGCTGTCATCCTCAATGGTTAAGTGGAGTTGTCCGGCGTCAATATCCAGTGATATTGCAATCTTGTGTTCGAGGGAATCATCATACCCATATTTGATAGTATTGGTAATGAGTTCTTCCAGTGACAAATCAATTTTATATATCGCTGCTGCAGTTACTCCAGACTGTTCCATAAATTCATGAGCACTACAACACAATCGCGCCAGATCAGCTAAACAATTTTTAATAACTGCCGAATATTTTTTTCCCATCACGTAACTCCCCCGCTGCTTGAGTTTATAGCGGGTTAATGATTACTTACCGCATTAATAATATTATTAGCTCGTGTAGAGTATAATAGCCCATAACCGCTAACATTCAACATAAAATATAAAAAAATAGCATTCGCCAATTTGACCGCATTTACCGCTTATTTATTATCAATCAGTGGTATGACCGAATAATGATACGGCGCTTGCCCGGACAATTGCGATATTGACTAAATCTCCGCGGTGCATTCCATCAGTTGGAGTGAAAATGACCGTCTTGCCATTGGTATTCTTGCCTGACCAACGGCTCTTATTACGTTTGCTTTCACCTTCAATTAACACTTCCTGCTCGGTGCCGACCAGCGCCAAATTATGGTTTAGGCTGCGTTGCTCCAGGTCGGACAATAAAATCTGATTGCGCGCCTCTTTGACCTCCTGCGTCACATCATCCGCCATCTCCGCCGATACCGTACCGGAACGCGGCGAATATTTGAAAATATAGGCGTTATCAAAATCAACTTTCTCCATAATTTCACGTGTTGCGTTAAAATCTGCCTCGGTCTCGCCAGGGAACCCCACAATCACATCTGTGGAAAAAGTTATATCTGGTATCCCGCTCCGCAGTGCAGCAACGATTTGTAAATATTCTGAAGCACTGTATTGGCGGTTCATTAGTTTTAAAATCCGGTCAGAACCAGATTGAAGAGGCAAATGGATATGCCGGCAGACTTTAGGTAGTAGACATACCGCGGCAATAAGCTTCTGATTGAAATATGAAGGGTAGGGGGATGTGAATCGAATCCGTTTCAAATTATCGATTTTGCTTAATTCGGTTAACAGGTCCGCGAATGGCGAAATGTCTGGTGGTGGCGGAGTGATTAACCCGTTTAAACCGAAAGCGGCGACGTTTTGCCCCAGCAGCATGATTTCTTTGGCTCCGGCGGCGACTACCGCCTCAGCTTCTTTGACAATAGATTCAATGGTACGGCTGATTTCGCGGCCGCGTACGTAAGGCACAATACAATATGAGCAGAAACGGTTACAGCCGCGGGTGATGGCGATATAGGCAAATATCGGATTGGGGTCGAGGCTGTAATGTGCCTCCATACTTTCCAGTACTTCATCACTTTCTTCGAGCAGTGCGGTACGGTGGCGCTTTATGGCCAGACTGTTGATGATTTCAGGAAGTTTATGTAATTGTCCAGTACCAATGATAAAATCTACGTGGGGTACTTCATCCCAAAGTTTTTCTTTGAAATTTTGTGCCATGCATCCCATCACGCCGATAAGTAAATCAGGATTTTTTTTCTTATTCCTTTTTACAAAGCCGATTTTGCCGATGGCTTTTCGCTCTGCCTGTTCTCTGACACTGCACGTATTAAAAATTAGCACGTCGGCTTCGGCTTCGTCGGAGACAATGATATAACCGTTATTGGTGAGAACTCCGGCGCAGGCCTCAGAATCTCGCTCATTCATCTGGCAGCCATAAGTTTTGATATAAATTTTCATAAAGGCTTAAAGAACAATTTGTATAATGCAGATATTGTGATTGTCCTGCATAACTCTGTGATACATAATTTAGGTTAGAATGGCAAAATGGTTGCGGTGTACGATTTCCTCGTCGGCATCCTGACCGAGAATATTCTTAATCTCGGCGCTTTGCCGCCCGATAATCTGCATACATTCTTCATAACTGAAGTTCGACAGTCCGCGGCCAATAATTTCCCCGTTTGGCGCAATAATCTCCAGCGTATCGCCGCGTTTAAACCGGCCGGCGGCGCTTACAACACCTGATGGCAGGAGACTCCGCCCCTTGCAGCAAACCGCCTCAACTGCTCCAGCGTCAATCACGATTCGGCCATGACAACGCGAAAAATATTTAATCCATCTTTTTCTGGATTGTAAACGGTGTTTTTGCTCTGGTATAAAAATTGTGCCGACATCATCGCCGCGGAGGATATCCTCCAGGGTGCTGTCTTTTCTGCCGTCTGCTACCCATAGATAATCACCAGCCGAATTAATAATTTCCGCAGCACGTAGTTTTGAACTCATCCCGCCAATTGAAAAAGTACTGTTATCGGTTCCAGTGGCAGAAGCCTTCAAATTCTCATCTTGTTTTTCAACCAGTGACACTCTGGCGCCAAGCTTGCCGTCAATGCGCTCGCGCAAACCGTCTTCGGTGGTCAGGATAATGGTTAGCGGCGTCATAGTCATAGTGGCAAGCAGCGCCGACAAAATATCGTTGTCGCCAAATTTTAATTCATCTACTGAGACAGAGTCGTTTTCATTGATTATCGGCAGAATGTTGTTAGCCCACAGTGCGTTGATGCAGTTGAGAACATTCAGATGTCGTCCGCGGTCGCGCAGGTCGTCTGCGGTGAGCAGCAGTTGTGCCGGCAGAAAACCATGCCTGCGGCACTCGTGTTCATAGATTTCCATCAGCTTGCTTTGACCAATCGCGGCGAGGGCCTGGACATCTGCAAGCCGTTTGGGACGTTTTTTTAATCCCAGTTGCTGCATTCCAAGTCCGACTGCGCCTGACGTCACCAGAAGTACTTTTTTGCCGGTTTTGCGGATGGCGTTAATCCCGTCAATAAAGATTGCGATGCGTTTGGTATCGGTAAGCAGGCGGGTTCCAACCTTGATAATAATCTGATTGGCGTTATTAATCACCTGCTCACGTACAATATATTTTTTCTCTTTTACCATTATCTCAATTGAATATTATCACGTTAATTTCATAAAAAGTGCGGAATCATCGAGTTATTGCAATTAATCGGGATGTTTTTTGAAAAGAGGTGGTGACTCTGGGACTTGAATCCAGTACCAACGGATTATGTCCCGTATTTTTTGCCTCAAATATCAATAAACGTCTTTATCTTCTTGTTATTTTAGCAACCGTTATGTTATCGTCAAATATTGAAATATTCTATGAAGTATAATATACCATAAGGTGATATAATGTCAAGGGGAATCAAAGGGAGATTATATAAAGGCATCGGAGGAAATTATTCCCTCCAATACTATGCCAATGGCAGGAAAATTTAACGCACTTTTAAAAGATGGCAACGGTAAAAAATCTTCAAGGAGCAGGAAGCGAATAATACCTAACGCGCCCGGATAATGTTTAACTCCGAGAGCAGGGCGCAGCCGCGCGTCACACCGCACAGGACAACGCTGCCTTCGCCGATGATATCGCGAAACCAGACATGACCAGCAAAGATGAGGTGTTCCAACCCGAATCGCATTCCGGTTACGGGTATAGAAACCGATAAAACTTTCGACCGCTATTTACCCAAAAGTTTCTTTGATATTATCAGACAATTTTGCGTTTATTAATTAACGCCGCGTAGAAATCAGCGCTGTGTTTTGGTTTAAGTTTCTTGGTGTTGAAATCGGTGTAGAATAAGCCGAAACGCTGAGTGTAGCCAACTGCCCATTCAAAATTATCCATCAGCGTCCATTCAAAATAGCCATTGATCGGAATATCATGCTTAACGGCGCGAAGCACTTGTGCTATTGTTTGCCGCAAATAAGCAATACGGTCGCTGTCATTGATTAACTGCTCCTCGTTGCGGCTGATGCTGGACGATCCATAACCGTTTTCGGTAATAAAAATTGGACCTTTGAAATATTTTTCATGAATGAAGCGCGGCGACCAGTAAAGTGCTGTTGGTACCCACGCCAGCCAACTCATTCCTGTTCCGGCACAGGTGGGATAGTCAGGCGGACAATCCAGGACATTGAAGCCGTCTGGAGTGGCAGATACATAATTGCCTGAGTAGATATTCAATCCGATAAAATCGAGTTTTTCTGATATTATTTTCAGGTCATCCTTCAGGTTTACTGCTATTTTTTTTTCATTTTCCGGATATTTACCGAAGAAGATAGCGTCCAACAGACGACCGTTGATGGCATCGAAAGCAGCCTTGGATGCGGCAATATTGACGGTATTTTCGACTAGAGGGACGCGGCTGTGGACATCGTGTGCCAACCCAATTTTATTTTTTTTGTCAGCGTGGCGCAATGCTTGAACGCCGAAACCGTGTGCCAGCAGGATATGATGAAACAACTGTTTCATTTTATTTTCATCATATTTTTTCCCGGGTGCAAAGACTCCATCGCGGTAACCCTTGCCGGCAAAAGTGGGAATTTCATTAAAAGTCATATAATGTTTAACTTTACCATGAAATGCTTTGCCGATGACGGCGGCATATTTTGCAAAAGCATAAGCCGTGTCGCGGTTGAGCCAGCCGCCATTATCTTCAAGATACTGGGGTAAATCCCAATGGAAGAGCGTCACATACGGTTTAATATTTTCCGCCAGGAGCATATTGATAAATTTTAGATAATGGTCAATTCCAGCTTGGTTGACTTTGCCATCAGCTTTAGGGAAAACTCTGGCCCAGGAGATGGAGAAGCGGTAGGCGGAAACACCCAAATATTTCAAAGCGGCGATATCACGCGCCATATTATGATAGCTATCACATGCGACGGAACAAGTTGCCCCTTCCAGTATGGCGCCCTGCTGTTTACAAAAAGTATCCCAAATGGTATCGCCCTTGCCATCGGTTTTGGGGGCGCCTTCGATTTGGGCCGCAGCCGTTGCAGTACCAAAAATAAAACTCCGCGGAAATTTTTCGTTTTGCATAATATACTCCAGGTTATGTTATTCGATTTAATGCGGTATGGTAAATTGCGGCAATATCTTGACCAGTAATATTCGGTTGAATATCATGCACCGGATTAAAGACAAAACCACCATTTTGACTAAAAATTTTGATGCGTTCCGCCACATGGCTGACTAATTCGGCACCGCCAACCTTGCCTAAAACGTGCTGCGTATCACAGGCACCACCCCAAAAAATAATTTTTTCACCATATTTTTTCTTGAGCAGCTCCGGCGACATTCCCGCTGCAGAAGTTTGTACCGGATTAAGCGCATCAATCCCCATCTCAATGATATCGGTCAGCAGCGGTTCAATGCCGCCGCAACTGTGTAAAAATATTTTCCATTGGGTATTAGAGTGGATCCAGTCGCAAAAACGCTTAAAATGCGGTTTCATTGCACTGCGGAAGGTATCCGGCGATAGCGCCGGACCGTTTTGTGTGCCGAAATCGCTATATAAGGCGATCGCGCAGGTGTATTGACCGATATATTGATGGATACTGCTGTACAATTCAATCAACTTAGTGCAGCGTTCCGTCAACTCTGCGTTGATTTTCTCCGGTTCCAACATTAAATCCATTAAAAAATCCGGTGCCATAGACATAAAGCCGCCGCCAAAATTAGCTACCAGTGCGAATGAGGTATCGTCGAATAATTGCTTTGCGCGCCGCTGCAGCCGGGACAGATTTTCCGGTGTGGCTTCAAAAGGTGTTGAGTACCAGCAGTTAATATCTTCAGAGTCAAAATAATACGAACCGTCCGGCAGGAAATAATGGTTGTTTGCCGCATCCGTTAATACCCAGCGTTCTGTTTCACGCTTTAAATTTAGCTTGCCCGGGTATAAAAATTTATGTCCCGGAAAAAGCTCGTATTCGTGCCATTCGTCAATGACGGAAGTAGCGCTGAGCTGCTTAAAATCGGCGCCAAGCACATCCAAAACATCATCATCTATTTCGGCAAGCTGCTGCATCACATCGTTACAACGGATTTTACGTTCCGGCAAATTTAGTGTT
Organism: uncultured Victivallaceae bacterium; assembly: GCA_964542255.1. Taxonomy (GTDB): domain Bacteria; phylum Verrucomicrobiota; class Lentisphaeria; order Victivallales; family Victivallaceae; genus CAYMSF01. Next base: position 16,046 of record CAZITV010000008.1, on the reverse strand, counting down.
TTTATCAACTGTTCGTATGCCAGCAAATGAATACCGGTCGTATAAGTTGAGCCAATATCTATCGGATAACGGTCAGCCTGTTTCCGTTCCAATAGCGCGGCAACCCGTTCACGTGAATTCATTGGTATTCCTTCCTGCATAGTGCTACAAGTTCACGCACACTGCCAGTGGCGAGCCCGACGTAATTGTCCGCCGCACCATAGTAAACGCGCAAGTCATCACTCTCCCAGTCCGCAATGAATCCGGCAGGGAATACTACATTCGGCACCATGCCGTTAAATTCATACTGTTCGAATGGTGCCAGAATAGCGCTTTTAGTTAGACCAATGATTTTTTCCGGATTATTCAGATCGAGCAGCATTCCGCCCATGCTGTAGCGGTGCCCGGAGCAACTTTCAATAACGCCGTGAATGATGACCAGCCATCCTTCCGGTGTTTTTACCGGCGGGGTGGGACCGATTTTGGTGGAATTCCAATGAGAAAATCCTGGTTTCAGCAGCGGGCGGTAACTGCCCCAGTGCAGTAAATCTGGTGAACTTGCCAGCCACATATTGCCGAAGTCGTGATGGTCGTTCGGAGCAACTCGATAAGGACGGTCTAAACGGTAATATTTTCCATTAATTTTTTCCGGGAAGAGACACGGCATCCGGTTGTCCGGCAGGCTGATAATGTCAAGATTTTCCCAATCATTCCAGTTGCGGGTGCGTGATAATATGCCCATTGTCCCCCATGGCCCGCAACCGGGGTTAACCACGTAATACATATCATCAATCTGGGTGATGCGGAAATCTATGCACTGCGGACGCACCGTCGAAAACGGCGCTTGCGTATCCCGTTTGAACAGCGGTTCCGGGTTAATTTCAAAGTGCACACCATCAGTGCTTAACGCGACGTGTGCGGTAATATCCTGTCCATACTTGTTTTTATCGCCGGCGTTGTGCGCCACTGGCAGTAATAGCAGATATTTACCATTAAATTTAGTCTGTCCCGGGTTAAAAATTGCATAGCTGCCGGGAAAATCAGCAGGTTTAATAATCGGGTTGTTCTGATGACGGTTCAAAATAAATTCATTATAAATAGCCATGATATTTCTCGTGTTTGTTATATTCAGCGCCAAAATTTATTAGCGTGACTAATTATTTTTTCCTGCTCGGCTTCAGTAATTGCCTTGAAAAATTTCAGGTATAACCCTTTCGGTCCGATGGCTTTGATAATGCCATCGGTCTGCTGAATCATCTCATCGGCGCTGACATCCTCAAAATGAAGCCACAGACTTTTTCCGGCGTTCCTGATTTTCTGGTAAAGCGGATACCAGCAGGGATCACCACTGCCGGGTTCCTGAATGCCGGGGCTCCACTGTACCGCCCGCAGTTTTTTCACTGCAAGAACCGCATCGAGATGGTTGAGCATTGCCAGCTTACCGTCTAAATGATACATCGCAAAGTCAAGAAATTCAACTTGCCGTTCTAGTGTCGGCAAGGAAAATTCACGAAATTGTGCTGGCGACATCAGGGTGCTGAAATCGCTTTGTGTTTTGTAAGTTTTGCCCGGCCCCCAAATATCAAAGCACCCCACGCTGTTGCCGTCGTCAGCATCTTTAATCAGATGGTAGAAATTGGTAAAATAAGTCTCCCAGGCGTCGTAGAGTACTTCCAAATGGCGATGCAGAGCTTCAGGATAATCCATCATATCCAGGCAAAGCTCCTGGGTGCCACGGGCTGTGGCAAGAATATCCATAGCTTCCATTAATTCCGGAATATCCACCAGATAATCGTGTTTAGCCGCGGCAGTCAATTCCCGGGTTGCAGTGATATGCTTTTGATACCATTGATTTCCGGGATTATAATTGAAACCATTGAATTTTTCTATATCATCAATAAACTGGTGCAGCCAGACTGTGTCCGGAGAAAAAACCGGCTTACCGCCGGCATATACCGCCAAATTGTTTAATCCAGGTATTGCTCTTATTTCAGGATAGCTGTCGGAGTCGAAATTAACATTTGAAAAATCCAATCTAATCCGAGTGTCCGCGGCACCGGTATTGAAAAATTCCTCTTCCCTCCATGCTGGAGCGTTTTTGATGTCGATATCTTTGCGGGCATTCAGCGATAATATTGGGCGGTCATAGATATCGTTGTTCCACCACGCCTCAAAGCGGCTCTTAGTTTCACCCCAGTTGTGTTTGTAATAATTATTCATTTTTTAATTTCTTATAATTTATTGGCTATAAAATTCAGAATTATATTTCGCATTTCGCATGTTTCCAAGTGACCTACCGGAAATTTATGTAACTGCCAGTTTTCTGCGCTGTTCATACGCCGGTAAACTTTTTTTAGTTTGTTGTCTATAATATCCAGGCCATCTTCGGGGGTCAGCAAATCGTCAATTCCCGCTAAAGACAAATGCGCGCGCGGCGCAATCAGCGCGTTAATTGCAGCAGTATCAAAAAATTTTAATAGTCCTGGCACATAATAATAAATGCCATGACCGTGCAGGCCCTGATGTTTGAGGAGCGAATGAAAATCTGTCAGGCAACAGATATCAACACAGACCTTGACTCGTTCATCTATTGCCGCCAAATACCACGCCATCGTACTCCCCATAGACATTCCCAGGGTAGCAATTCTAGTCTGGTCAATTTCCGCTCTGCTGCATAAATAGTCAACGGCGCGCAGTGAATCATAAACCATCATGCCCCACATAGATTTGCCGTGCCAGAGAAAATCTTTAAAAATATCCATTTCGCTGCGTCCAGATCTTTGACCAAAGCCCCAGTGGTCGATCGCTATTACCGCATATCCGGCAGTTATTAAATCGTTTAGCCATGGTTTGTAGATGTATGGTGCGCCGACGATAAGTTCCTCTTTGCCGGTTTCATAACGCCCGCCATGCGAATGGTTATAGACTACTACCGGCAACTTTCCTGCTTGAACTTTGGGGTACACGAAGAGTGCCGGCACTTTTTCAATTCCATTGCAATTCAATACTAACCGTTCTAAACAGTAGCTGGGATGTTTTTCTTGATTTACAAGCTCAACCTGAATTGGTAAATCACGCGACGGCAAATCGCCGAACAGTTGATATAATTTTTTTGTTTTAGATTGCATAAGTTAAAGAGTACTCAAGTCAATTTTAACAGTATTGCCGGCGGCAACGAAAACCAGCGGCATCTGTAAATTATTAATTGATGGTATCAGGTTTGCGGCTGCATCGGTAGATTTTTCCGAATGGATCCGGACGCGGTTCCAAACCCAGTTTTGCCCGCAACTGCGCCACGCACGAGCAGTGCATTCCTGATACCGGCGTACCGCCGAAGTCAATTGGCACCGGACCGGATTGATGAGCAAGCGATTGAAGTAACTGCTGACGTTTATTCATAGGCACCTTCCCAAAATCATGGTTTAAAAATCAACAATATATAATTAAACAGCCGGTTTGAAATGTTCTGAGGCGTTGTTGCCGGCATTTATTTCAGCTGCATCATTTTATAAATAAAAACAGCACCCAGTTTGTCAATACAGCCGATGGCAAGAGTCTCGTCAGCCGCCACATCCAGCGTTACCGGCTGATTACAGGTCAAATTACCCGGCGCAACACCAAGCGTTAAGTGCGTTCTGCCCAGTTCGGCCATCCCGGTTTCAGGCGAAAAGGCAAACACCAAACCCAGATCCTGTTTTTTGCCGGCAACACCGTAAATAGTGTCTGAATTAGGCGATTTTGCCATGGCGTGAACCGGCGACATCACCGTCAATGCACCGTATGAAACAACTTTGCCATCGTCATACACAGCAGCAATCAAGCCGTCTTCAGTACCATACAGCACCCCGTTTTTAAACCGGCAGGACGCGGTGGCACGGGCCAGGAACTTACGGCCTGATCGGTAAGGCAGTTGTTGTGCACATAGCACTGGCTCACGGAGCGGACACGCGGCTAAGGATGTTTCCGTTACCGCCAGAGTATTAACGTTGACCTCCAGGCAATGTATGACCTTGTCCAACGTGCCGCACCATACGCGCAGGATATGGTTATCAGTGAAACGCACTTGATGCACATGCCCTTCACCCAATTTTACATGTTCCCATATCCGCACCCCGGTACCGGCGCCGCGATTAAGTCTGGTATTGGCTTCTTTGTCGGCAAACGGGAAATAATCAAGTTGAACAAATTTTTCGAATTCCAAGTACTTTTTAAGCGCAGCTTGAGAATAGAGTTCCGGATAAAACTGCTCTCCGTCACGCACAAACCATAACGGCAAAACATCACGTAATTTCGGGCGCGGCAAACTGCGTTCCGCATACAATTTACGTAAGTTTACCTCGCAAACCATCGGCGGGTCATCCGCATGATTGGTATCGCCAAGCCATAAGGTGTCAGTCGCCGTGTCAATCCACGATTCACTAATATTGGTAATTACACGTTCCGGCGAGCCCAGCATTCCCAGAGCTTCAGGTTTCCCGTCATTGGCGAAATCCCAGCGGAACAATTGAATCGGTGAACCCGTCGGCCCATACTGCATCATAAACCCTGCCCAGAGCACGCCCTGCGAATCAAAGTTAAAAGTTGAGCAGTGGGTGCCTTGAACTTTGCGGTATTCCGGCGGAACCATGTTGCCTAGTGCTTCAAAAACACCGCTATCAGTATCGTATGAATATAAGAGGTCAGAAAACCCCCAGCTCATATAGTATTTACCGCCGGGACCGCGCTTGAAATTACTTAACTGCATGTGGCTGCTGCGCCCGATATTGGTATCAATTTCGGCACCGGGCAACTGACCAATATCTTCCACGGTGTCATTACTGGTGTTAATCTTCCACAGGTGGCCATAGCGGGTAGAAGTGTAAATATTTTCATTGTGGTCTTTGGCTAGACGCCAAGTCGCCCACTCAGTAATTTTATCCAGCTCAATCAACTCCTGATTTTCCAAATCATAACGAAACAACCCGCCGCGCATATAGTTAATGAAATACAGCGAATGGTTCTTTTCAATATAAATTGAACCATAAATCGAATCACGCGGTGTCGGACATCCCAGTGAATGCGCACTCTTGGTCTTCGGGTCGTAAATGAGAATGTGCGATCCCGGGAAACCTTCCCAGTGGTCATAAAAATATGAATCTATCAACCAGTAATCGTGCAGCGGTCCAGGTGAAGTCGAGTGCGTGGTCATAATCAGACGACCATCACGCATTGGACATATTGAGGTGTGCACCTTGCTGTGCGGAATCGCATTCTTCGGACACATCGTAATCTGGTCACCGCGAAACATCTCTGCAAATTTTTTAGTTTGCGGGTCAAATTCAAACATCACCACCGAATTTGCAGCAGAAAATTCATTGCACAGTGCAACGTAATGCTTGCCGTTTTCGCCATCAGCATAATCCCAAATCGCGTTGTGAGTTGATATCATCGGAAAAGGATATTGGCGCACGCATCCCTCCGGTACCACGTCAAAAAAACGCGGCGGTAAATCGCTCATACTGTATGTTTTTTCAGCTGTCATTGTCTATCTCCCAGATAAAATTTCAAATTATAAATTATTCAATAGCTATGTTTCTTCGTGCATCGGCCGCACCATCATCGCCATTACAACCAAACCCAGCGGCTCTTTAATTTTAAATATATCCGATATTCCGAGCCAATGAAATAGATAAAATCACTTTTTTTTAATTTTTTTACAAAAAAAGGTTATTATGGTATTTTTGGTATGAATATTTATCAAATTAGCTTGTAATTATTTTTTTACGCTTTATAATTTGATTAGGTGCAGTAAGATTAATAACTTTCCATAATGAGTATGATATGAAACTGGTAGATTTTGCTGTTGAGCTAATTGTTAAATACTATCTATTGGATCAGGGCGCGGTTCGCCTGCCGTCTGAACGCGAAATGGCAATCGAATTGAAAATTTCGCGGGTAACTATCCGCAAGGCGTTGGATGTGCTGACGCAAAGAAATTTAATTTTTCAATACCCGGGGGGGCGCACCAGATATATTAACAGCAAATTATTACAGGAAACGTTTAATATCAGCGACAATACACAAATTGACGATAGCCTGTTAACTATGCTAAATGCTGCCACCGGAAGCCCAAATTTTGATGAGAACACCAATCTGAATTTCAAATCTATGGATTTAGCATTCCCGTCTGAATTGGTCAACGGATATTGGCATAACTGCATGAGGCGCTTTTCTAACACTCATCATGGATTAAAAATCAATGTGGCTCAATACAAGCCGAATACTGAGCAGAATCGCGAGGATTTGTCTCCCTTTGATGTTTTACAATGCGTTACCTCTGACGCCCTCAGCTATATGTATCACAAAACCACTCAGCCGCTGGAAGCTTATTTGAGCTTTGAAAGCGCATTTTCAGAAAATCGTTTTGACCCGCTGCTCTGGCGTGACTCGTTTGCCCATAAGCATTTAGGCTGTATTCCTTACGGTACGAGCGTTACCTTTCTGGCAGGTTTGCGGCGGGATTGGCAAGGTATAAACATCCCGAATCAATGGGGATGGGGCGAATTCTTAGAAACCGCCGACTATCTTGCTAAAAAACACAACAAAAAAATCGGCAAAATTTCTAACCCGTTTTTTTTATTGAATTCTTTTGGTATTGTTCCATACTTTTACACCGGAAAAGTAGTCTTTGATAAATCAAAAGAAGCGTTAATGCGGCGCGTTGCCGCACTCGCTTCCAGTGAAATCAATGCCAACCCGGCACAAGATTTACTTGACAACAAGCATTTAGTTTCTTACGCGTTCAATACCACCATCCCATCTTTAAACGCCAATCCGGAATTTGTCTTTTTACCATTCCCGTGCGAAGAAAACGGCTATATCGGACGGCATACCATCGGCATTTATCTGGCAAAAAATACGACCCAGCCCATCGAAGCCTGTCAGTTTATCGCTGATATCGTCAGTCTGAAAAATCAACGCGCCTTGGCAAAACTCAAACACTTTATTCCAGCAGTAAAAAATGCACAGGAACTCTATTTTAATCAAGAATTTGTTCATTGCTCTTCTGAAATGCTGCGGCAGTCCCTACTGCGCAGCAATCAAATCTTATTCCCGCAGGAAGTCAGCGGAATTATGGTGCGGCAACGGACATTCTGGGATGACCTCAACGCTTTTGTCATTGGCAAAATTAACATCGAAACACTGCACTTCAAAATTAACCGGCGCATCGAAGCACAAATGCAGTGCAAATACCCAAATGTCGCGGACCAAATGCGCAGCACTGGAAACGGTGCCACGTAAGCATTTTTAGCAATAAATGCCAAACAACGCAATCGAGTGCCATTTATGATAGCAGTGGCAGTGCAAAATTATCTTATCTCAGAGCACAGGAAATAATTATTTTTTTGGCAAATTTGGTAAAACTGCTGGGTAACGCAAGAGAAAATTAAAAAAAATATAACGGGATTTTGAGTGGGAAAAGTGGTGGCGGCTCTGGGACTTGAACCCAGTACCTACGGATTATGATTCCGTTGCTCTAACCAACTGAGCTAAGCCGCCATATCGTATCTCTTTCAATTAAAACTGAAAATAACTATACCATCGCTATGGTAAAATTCAATCACAACAACGCAACATTTATCATTTTTTTTGAGTAAGTCGAGCGGAAATTCGCTGAATGCGGCATACTTTGAGGATTTTTCCGTAATGTCCGTTGTGTACTCAGTGAGCCGACAGAAAAATAGTGCCGGGTGGACGTTGCCGGCTGCACTGCTGAGATTGTATTCGGTGAATAAACGTCTATATTTTAAAGCTGTTCGCTGCTGAGGGCAGATTAATATCTAGAATTTTAAAGGAAATGTTATGCATCCGATTTTTTGGGAAATTAATAGTATGATTACGATACGCTGGTACGGCGTGATGGTTGCACTGGGTTTTCTGGCTGCCATGTTCCTGATCGACTATAATAAAAAATATGCCGGAATGAATCGTGACCAAGCGACTACATTGGTTTTTATCGGTGTGATCGCAGGAGTTATCGGTTCACGTATAGCCTATGTAATACAGTTTTTTGACCAATATCGTCATAATTTGTTGGAAATATTCCGGATTGACCGTGGCGGTCTGGTCTTCTATGGTGGTTTTTTTCTGGCAATATTTTGCATGATCTTATATTGCCGCAAGACCAGGCTTGACACTTGGCGTGTTCTCGACGTTTGCACTCCGGCGCTGGCATTCGGGCACATGTTCGGACGCATTGGCTGTTTTTTAAATGGCTGCTGCTTCGGCAAGCCAACTGAATTGTATTGGGGTGTGGTGCATCCACAAGGCAGTATGCCGGCACGGGTTCACGGTTGTACTGCGATTCACCCGGTGCAGTTATATGAGGCCGGCGCAAATTTGCTGTTGGGTGTGGCTATGTATTATATTCTGCGCAAAACCCGGCGCGGCGTTGCGACTTCGCTCTATTTGTTGATATATGGAATTATTCGTTTTGTGGATGAATTTTTCCGTGGAGATCACGCGGATTACCTTGCCGGCGGGTTTACCCGGGCGCAAATGATCGGATTGTTATTAATTCCCGCCGCCCTAATCATGTTAATCTATTTTGTGAAATATGGAAACAAAAATTCTACAACTGACGGTAAGCCAAGAGTATGACGGTAAACGGCTGGACAAGTTCCTCGCCGATTCTCTGCCTGATTATTCCCGCGTATTTTTACAGAAAATCATTAAAGTTGGCGCAGTCAGTTATGGTGGTGAAGTGGTTTCATTACCGCGTTTTTCCATCAGCGGCGGTGGCTTGGTCTCAGTGATTATCCAGGAAGATGACAGCTATATTCCTATCAGTGAAAATATTGATTTACCGGTGCTCTATGAGGATGCGAGTATGCTCGTAATTAATAAGCCCGCGGGTATGGTTGTGCATCCTGGCGCCGGCAATTATTGCGGTACCGTGGTAAATGCTTTACTGGGCCGCAATCCCGAACTGGCGGACACTATGCCGATGGATAATTCGCGTCCAGGTATTGTGCACAGGCTTGATAAAGATACGTCTGGCTGTCTGGTTATTGCCAAAACACCCCAGGCGATGTTCAAATTATCTGCATCATTTGCTGAGCGCACTGTGGCCAAAACCTATGCAGCCATTGTCCGCGGGATTCCGCCGTTGCCCCGCAGCACCATAACTTCTCAAATTGGCCGGCATCCGGTTAATCGGCAAAAAATGGCGGTGGTACAACGCGGCGGTAAAGATGCAACAACGATTTATCAAGTTGTTAAATCGGGTAAATACGACGGCATTTCTGTCAGTCTGCTCCACGTTCAGATTCTTACCGGCAGAACTCATCAAATCAGAGTTCATACCTCAAGTCAGGGATATCCCGTACTGGGCGATACGACCTATGGCGGTAAACGCCCGCCTTTCGTCCCGCGGCAAATGCTGCACGCCTGGAAAATCAGCCTGCCGCATCCAGAGACCGGTCAAGTCATTCATTTCGAGTCGCCGTTCCCGGATGATTTTAATGCTGTGCTTAATGCGATTGATGCAAAGGATTAATTGCGCCGCATAAAATGGATTTTTCGCGGTTTGCGTTTTACTGCCGGTGATTTCTGTGGTGTTGCTGGCGGTGCCATATTGGCATCGGCATCAGTCATTTTGGTGGCGGGTTGGGTGAAACCGGCAACCAGCAGGCTTATTTCAAAAAGGCAATAAGTGGGTAAGGCCATAATCAACATTGTCATAATATCCGGTGTTGGAGTAAGAATTGCCGAAAGCACCAAAATCACGACAAATACTATGGCGCGCTGCCGTTTCAGCAGTGCCAGTTCGACTAATCCGGTTTTTACCAGCAGAAAAATAGCAATGGGAAACTGAAATATCAGTCCAAACCCCAGCAGCATAAATGTCGCCAGACTAATAAAGTTTTGCAGTCCCAGCACCGGCTGCAGCCAAGGAGTGCCCATACTCAAAGAAAAGCGCATTACCATCGGCATTATCAAAAATAACGAAACTGCGACTCCCGCGATAAATAAAATCCAGCTCGTCGTTACCAGCAGCAGCGCAAAACGTTTTTCGTGCCGGTATAATCCAGGCGCAATGAAATGCCATAACTCATAAATTATGTATGGGAATGCAGCAAAAACAGCTACAGTCAAACCCAGTTTTAGCTGAACCATCAGCGGTTCCATCGGGCTAAAATAATTAAATTTTGTGTCCAGCGGGCATGAAAATTTGACTATAAAATCAAGTATTTCCGGCGCGTAGCATACCGCTGCCGGAAAAATCACGGCTACTGACAATAGCGCACGAATAACTACCCGGCGCAGGTCTTCAAGATGCTCTAAAAAATTCTTTTCCATTTACCTCAGTTATTAAGCAATAATTTCCATTAGTTTGCCGCAGCAAATCGGGATGGTTTCACCGGCTTTGACATCTTGGAATCTGTTGCAGATATCGCAATAGCAGCGGCAATCTTCATCTACGACGATTGGTGTGTATGAATCTTTGTTGCCTTCCATGCCTTCGATGAGGAAAGTCGCGCCTTTGTGGTTTTTTCCCGGCACAAATTCACCGACCGGCACGAATTTCCTGGCATTGCCGTTGCAGTCAATCGCTATCCGCCAAATCTGTTCCAGTTTCGCAGTCTCTTCCGCATTTTCCGGGACGAATTCCACTAAACCTTTTTCATAGTTGATTTTCATTTTTAATAGCCTTTCGTTTGTTTTTTGAGTTGCTAAATATTTGAGCTAACTTAAAAACTCTTTTGAGACGTTTGCGTCTTTTTTGAGTTTTTGGCGACTTAAACTCATCTTGCGAAACGCTGCTGCGCTTGATTTCGCCTAAAATCTTCAAAAACTTCAAAAAATCCTGCAAAACATCAATTCAAAATAGTTTTACAATTATCTCATTTGATAAATTATCTGGCACAAATTATAGAGCCGGCTCAAGTATAAGTCAAGACGGCAATCAAAAAACGCGGTGAATTTTATTAATTTATCGCGTTTTTTGCTATGGAGTCGTTCAAAAATAACTGGTACTTTCTACTGGTGTCTCCGGGGCACTTTCGGCTTTGCCGGTTCGTTACAAAGCTACGGCTTTGCTCCTCTCCGGCAACCCCGAAATTTCTCCCTGATACCCTCAGTATAAAAATACCACTTATTTCTTTACAACTCCTATGTTGGTTTATTAGGTGATTCCGTTGAATCAGTCAATCATTGTATTCAGCGTGCAGTTAGGTTATTCCTCCCAGTATCCTTTGATTTTTTTCAAATCTGATGAGGCGTATCGGAAGCTCATCCGGGCCTCCGGATTAAGGAGTACATCATTAATAATTACTCCCGCTCCAGTAACAAACTCTATGGTAAAGCTGCCGGTATATCCATAATCTTTAAGAAAATCTAATTGCCTGGTGACTCGGGTTATATCAGATTTATCTAGCACGCCTTTGGCGTCAAAACGGCACAACACTGCATGGCAATGGGTAATCCGCTCACCTATAACATCAAAATATTGCTTGATTTTGCTGACAGGGTCGCCGAGATGAAACATCCCTTTAAAGCGGTCGGTGGGCAGCATGTTAAGCAGTTCCAATGCTTCTTGTGCAGTTTCTCCCCAGTTGCCTTTGTGGAATTCATTGCAAAGCAAAATGTTATCATCGAGCAGTGTACACCATTTGCATAGATTATCGGCTGCCTGCCGCATTGGTATAGATTTAGGCAAGCCGTATTTGACGTTTTGGCAGTTTAGCGTGTTGATACGGTTGGCAACGATGCGGTTACGGATTGACAGAGGTTCATTAAAATCAACGTAACTATTGAAAACTGCTACCGGATTAAGCACTTCATTTTGCCGGAACTGTTCATCTTCGGAACAATTTACGGCGTGATTTTCCCATAGTTCGATTCCGTCAAAGCCGGCTCGGATGATTGCGTCTATCCAGTCGCTGATATTAATGCTGATGGGCTTGTTTTCATTGGTGAAATTACTATTCCAGCGATTAATTTCCAATGCGCCGGTATTCAAATAAAATTTATTGTCCATAATCTATATTTGCCATTTACTAACAGGTCAGCTGGTTTTAAAAAAGTTTGAAAACAGCGCGCTGTATTTTTCTACGTTGTGTTACTATAATGTTTTAATAGTAAGCGGCAATGCTAGATTGTTCTTTTCTTAAGTTTTATTTTACATCATTCTTGTCAATATAGCCGTAGTCCATGTCTTGGAATTGTTCTTCATCCTCAAACATTTGCTGGTCGCCAGAGCCGCCCGGGTAGCCATTCATCCCCTCCATATTAATGCCAAAATCCTCCTCTTCCTCATCATCAAGGTCGTCATCTAAATCCAAAAAATCAGCACTGCTGGTGTAGCTACTATTGAGTTCAGGCGGCGTGGATGCAGTGGTGGTGTCAAGTGTAATGTTATGATTTGTATCGGTGTTTGAGTTCGTCGAACTCGATATCCAGCATTGTTCTAGTTTTACCAGCAGTATCGCACCTAGACAAAGCATCACGCTAACAGCAAGCGCAAGGAGCAAACCAAATATCATGATTTTAAGCATAAGCATAGCATACCAAACAGCTATTGCGGTAATATATTCCATGCGCTTGCCTCACAGGTTAGGGTTAAATTATAATCCCAACAATTTTTTAAAGGCGGCTTCTTCTTTGCCGGGTTTCGGCACAATATTTATTTTGCCCGGCATCAAGTCTTTATTTTTTATCTGCATTATTTTTTCCAAATTTAATTGCCATAAATCTTCTGGAAAATATGCTAAATCTTTTTCTTTGGCAGTAAAGAATACCTGCTGCGCACCGTTCCGGTTAAAATAGATGCTTGGTACTGGACGGCGATGTTTGAGCACTTTGGTGATTTCAACATTCTCAAACCCCAGCTTGGCGAATAAATTAAAAAATAGTGGCGCACGATGTTCAGACAATAATTTTACGGTGTCCATCACCGGGATGGGCTTTAATTTTGGCTTGACAGCTACTGCCTTGGGGATTGCAACTAGCAATCCGGGTTTATTTTTACGAATAACTTGTACTGGAAATTGCAACTGTGCCGATGCGGGACTGACGCTCTTCGGTGGGGTGATGCCGGATAAAATATTTTTTACCAAACTAGCCGCGTAGCTTCTGTCGGCGTGGCGCTCACTATTGTTTAAATTGCGGGCACGATTGATAAAACAGCAGGGAATGCCGGCGCGCGCAAGTTCAGCACTGATATTGTCATAAGAGTATTTGCCGATACATACCACAACCTTTGGTGAAAGCATTTGTATCCACGATAACGCGTGACGCGTGCAGGCACGGGTAACGTTAGTACTTGGTACGGCATTAGAACGGGTGCGGCAGCGTACCAAATTAAAATATGCGATATCCTCCAATGATAAACCTGATTCTGCCAATGGAAAATATTTTTCTACCTGCCAGCGCCGCATAAATGCAGCCAGAAAAATGTATAACTCAAAATAAGCCGCGATGTCCTGTGATTTATGCAGCTTTAACAATAAATCCGCATATAATTTATCTTCCGCAGAAAAACGCTCTGGTGACGCACCCGGATTTTGTCCCAATAAAATTACCCGGTGCGCAGCATAATTTTTGCCGATAAAGCCGGGCTGAGGTAAATTAAACGAGTTGTCACGGTGCACTTCTGATTCCGGACAGGTGGTGCAGCCGATTACATTGCTGAATCCCGCGATAATGTCTGATTGAGCGATAGTCATAATTCAAAACCTTTCATCTTGAAAGTTGCTGGTTTACGCTAACCGTGTGTCAGCGTTTTATTTACTATGACTATATTATAACATCAACTATGGGACATCTTGTGTCTCATCATTGTTTGGTGCAGTGAATTTCTGCAATATTTTTTGCAATATCATTAATTTTAAGTTTTAGTTGTGCCGGTTTTATCAGTTTAGCGTGGCCTGACTGATACAGTACCCATTTGACGATTTCATGTTCAGGCACTGCCGGAATTTTGAGCAGAAAATGAGTATCATCGTATTTGGTAAAAGTTTGGGCGGGGTGGAATGGCTTGACTTTAATAAAGCTTTTTAGTTCATTGGCACAGACAATTTCGATATTTTCAATTTGTGGATATTCAAGGAAGTCTCCAGCGGCAGTGCGTTTGATTAATGCCTGGTCTAGTTCAAAATAAAGTCCGGTATTCTGCGCCTTGATAATTCGATGTACCGCAAAAGAACGGACTACATTCCGCAAATGGCACATTCCCTTGACATACCACGCCTGGTCGTAAAAGGCGAATAAATGCGGTTCGATACGGCGCTCAGTCATCGTGCAGTCCGCTGATTCATAAACAATATCCACCGCCTCGTGATTTTGCCAGGCTTGGAACATCGTCATAAATATATCCGGATTTATGTCAATTTTTAACCGCGGTACTACAATTAATGCGCTGATTTGTGTTGAATCCAGAAAGTCGGGATTATTATTGGTTAATTGGGTGTCAACTGCATTGCGGATGTCACTGCGGAGCGGTTCCGGAAAGATTTCTTCTGCTAACCGGGCACCCAAAACTGCCGCCAACATTTCCGATTCATCTAGGAGCTGCGGACAGTCAAAGTTCCAGCCCTTGTGGGTCAAATAGTATTTATTGTTGCGGCGGTCAAATTTTATTGGTGCGCCATGTTCTTCGATAAGAAATTTGATGTCGCGCAATATTGTCTTGCGGCAGCAGCCGACGTTATCAAAATCATTTTTGTTAAGTTCTGCGGCAAACGTTTTGCAGTTGACGTTATCGTTTTTTTTTAACTTTGCAGTAAGTTTGATTAACCGCTGCAGTTGTTGCTTGTTTATCGGCATATAACAGTTCCTAAAACTTTAAAAACTACTTTGATGTTTTACCTGCGGTTCTGGCAGAATTTTTTTTGTAATTTTCCAGTTTTTCCTTGAGCCAATCGTCTGAAATGGTAAAATAAACGCCATCTTTTTTATATTCAAATGCTTTGCCGCTTACCGGGTCAAGTGGAATGCTCTGCAGAAACTCCGGGGCGATTTGTTCGATTTTATCCGGGAATGCGCCATATTTGTTCTTGAAAAGATGCAAGCCGAGCTGTATTTGCATTGCCGCCAGCTCCGATTCGCATCTTGCCGCCTTTGTCCTAGCGACAGTCAGGGCTGGCAATCAGGATTTTTTTTCCTGGTTTTGTTCCTCTTTTTTGATTTCGCTGTTGGCGGCATCGGTGACTTCGTCTTTAGCCTTTTTGAATTCGTTGGCTGCCTTGCCGAAGGAGCGGGCAATTTCGGGGATGCGTTTGGCGCCGAAGAGCAACAGTACAATAATGAAAATAAAGAACATTTCGCTAGAGCTGGGCAAATTCATTTTTTATCTCCGCAGATATTGGTTAATGAGAAAATCGCGCCTAATTTGCAAGTTAAACTTTAAAACTCGCTGAGTATAAATATATTATCATAACTGCGACAATGCAAAATTAGAAGATTCTATAAGGAATATATAAATGACAAAAAATGATGAGATACGCGGGGAAACGGCTTATTTTATGCGGCGTTTGTATGAACAGCGCTTGACTACCACCTCCGGCGGAAATATTTCGGTAAAAGATGGCGGTACGGTATATATCACTCCATCGGCGCTGGATAAAGGGCGGATTTCAGCCGCGCAAATCGCGGTGATGACGGTTGATGGCGAGATGCTTTCCGACCATAAACCTTCAATTGAGACACAGATGCACTTGGCGATTTATAAAGCGCGTCCGGAAATTAACGCGGTGGTGCATGCACACCCGGTTACAGTTAGCGTTTATGCCGCGGCAAAGCGCAAGATTAATACCAGTTTACTCGCGGAGTCTTACGCAATTTTGGGCGAACTTGCCTATGCGGATTATCACTGCATTGGTACATCGGAGCTGGCCAACGCCGTGGCGGCAGCGGTAATGAATGCCAATTGCGTCATCATGCATCAACACGGTGCATTAGCGGTGGGTAAATCGCTGCTTGAAGCTTTTGACCGCATTGAAGTACTCGAAAATGCGGCCAAAATCAATTTGATGTGCCGGCTTGCCTGGGGCAGCAAAATGAAACCCATTAGTGCCAGAAATTTG
>CAZITV010000007.1:0-37349 GCA_964542255.1 uncultured Victivallaceae bacterium | reverse complement strand
AAAATCTCAAGAAAAACTTCTCCCGTAACGGACATCTCCGCAATTCGTCAATCCTAGTTAGGTGCGTCGATATTCAACTGAACAACTTTATTTTTGATCAGTTTTTTACTGGTCGGACGCAAATGGGGTTATTTATAATTTGATGATGGATTTTGGCGATAAACCGTAGAACTATACCCATATCGTACGAGTATTTATGGCAAAAATCGGTGCCAAAGATCAATCAGGTGTCTATCAATGTGACCGAATTGGTCTCAAAAACTTATATTGCCCCCATTTAACAAAGAGTTAAATTAAGAGAGAAAACGAAAGGGACTCGCTATGAAAGCAAAAAAACAATTGACGGGCAAGGAAAAGCTGGGTATTGTGTTACAGGGGCTCAATGGTGAAACGTCAATAAGTGCGTTATATTGCCCTCCAATAGTATGAAGTTAAAGTAAACTATATTTATATTATGCAAATGCAATACCTTAACAAAAAACTCAGCAAAGTTACTCGATATTAAATCAACTATAAAATTTCGATGTTAATTTTACTTAATTAATTCCGCATGATTGAGCACAAAATTTTATTGTATTTTTGAGCATATACGAGGAGTAAAACAGGCTAAAATAGAGTAAAATGGCTATTGTGATATAATTTTACATTAAGCGTAAATCGTTGATAATAAATAGGTTAAAATGGTGGAGCTGAGGGGAGTCGAACCCCTGGCCTATACGTTGCGAACGTATCGCTCTAGCCAACTGAGCTACAGCCCCATAAAATATTCCATTAAAATAGTATTTTATTAAAAAAAATCAAGTGTTGTTTTGAAAATTGTGTAGGATAAATTACATTAAGAGTTGACGACATTTAAAAGCTGCTATAGTTGCTGATATTCAATCGCAGCCTTACGGAAAGAAAAGGTTTTGATTCGGTATAAATATAAACTGGTAATTGACAAACAAGATGGTAATGTAGATGTGGTTCGCAGCGCTCGGCTTGAGTTTGTTATGAGTCAATCGCGGGTAACTGGCCAGTAGCCTAGAACGATATTTTGTTGCTTCAACATTTCTGATATCCGAATGTTTTATATTTTTAGGTAATAGCAAAACTATTTTAAATTGATGTTTTGCAGGATTTCTTTAATATTTTGACAATTTTAAGCGAAATCAAGTATAGCAGCGGTACGCAAGATGAGCTAAAGGAGCCAAAAACTCGAAAAAGACGCAAAAGAGTTTTAAAATTAACTCTTTTGATGAATATATCTTCTTAATACGCGTGTTGTTGCCACGTTCTTTCGTACGGACTGGGAGTTATGGCACAAAGGTTTTCTGATACTATTTTTGAATTAGGGCGGTAATCATCGAAATTTCACTTGTTGATTAATTAAAAACGCAATGCACAATTATCATAATTGCCGATGGAAAATAAAATGACAGAAGAAAACACGCACGAAGACGTTAATATTGCCGATAATTCGGTTGATGAGACGCTTGATGTGCTTGAATCAGATGATGCGGTAATTGATACCATTGACGATGTTTCAGATTCATTGCGTATCTATTTTCGACAAATATCGTCTTATCCGATGCTTACTCCGGAACGCCAACTGGAAGTTGCCGATGCCATTGAACGAGCTGTGCAAAGTTTTCGCGAAAAACTTTATGAGTTGGGCTTTGTACTTGTGGAACATCTCAAGCTGATTAGCGATTCCGAGATTGAGACAATAGTTGATAATTTTATCCCTTCTGTGCTTAAAAATAGCACTCCAGCAAAATTCATAGTGGAATTGCGAGGTTGGAATGGTGCAATGCTGACGCATTTCAACAAATTCAAAACGGCATTCCAAAAGGGCAGCAAAGATTTGGAGAAACTCCGGCATGACTCAGTTAGTCTGATGATGCGCTATCCTGTAGTCTATGACCTGCTTGAAGAGTGGTACGATGTCATTTTAGAGTACATCAAATTGGCAAATCCGGAGTTAATGGTTCCTGTAAAATCAAAAATAGAAAATATTCCCGCTGATAAGCGCCAATTCCTTGAAAATAAATTTATGATGAGTCTGGATGATTTTTTCCGATTGCTACCTGAACTCAACAGTGCAAAGGAAAAGGTACTCTCAACCCGGCAGTGTATGCTGGAAGGCAATTTGCGTTTGGCAATCAACATTGCCAACCGCTACCGTAACCGCGGGTTGCCGTTTATAGACTTGATCCAAGAAGGCAATATGGGATTAATGCGTGCGCTGGAGAAATTTGACTTTAAGTTGGGACATAAATTCAGCACTTACGCATCATGGTGGATTAAGCAGAATATTACGCGAGCAATTGCAGAGCAATCACGTATTATCCGCATTCCAGTTCATATGGTAAAAACCATTGTAACAATCAATAACGCGGAACAACGATTTATTCAAGAGCATGGACGTGAACCATCAACAGATGAAATCGCAATTATAATGGAACTGCCTGCTTCGCGTGTCAGTGCGATTCAAAAAATGGCAAGACAATCGGTTTCACTGCAGGCGCCGATAGGCAATGATGATGACGGTTCAGTTATGGAAGATATTCTCACTGATATTGAGTCGGAGGATCCAATGCAAAATATTTCCAGCAAAGTAGTCAGGGAAAAGCTGCATGAACTGCTTGGCACACTGTCAGAACGTGAACAACAAATCATCATCATGCGCTTCGGCCTGTTGGGATTCAAAACAATGACG
This sequence comes from uncultured Victivallaceae bacterium, assembly GCA_964542255.1. Taxonomy (GTDB): domain Bacteria; phylum Verrucomicrobiota; class Lentisphaeria; order Victivallales; family Victivallaceae; genus CAYMSF01. The sequence goes on along the minus strand of CAZITV010000007.1, from coordinate 34,648 downwards.
CTGCTTGAGATTAGCGAACACTTTCAGCTAACTCGTGAACGTATTCGTCAGCTGGAAATTAAAATCATCAACAAGCTTCGTTCCCCGGCAAAATTAAAATTTTTTGACGGTTATTTCCACATGAACTAAGATTTACGTCCGTTACTGGTGTACGATCTAAGGTAAAGACTGCATTTTGGTAAAAGAAAACCGCCTCAACCGGGTGGGATATGGCAGAGGCGGCTTTGGAATTGTCTATAAACTAATCCAACTGATTGCTTTGGCACATGTTCGTCAATTCAAATTTCTTCCAGTCAAAATCTGATATGCCTCAAGATACTTTTCTTCTGTTTTTTCAACCACGTTTTGCGGCAACTCAGGCCCTGGAGCAGTTTTGTTCCAATCAAGAGTTTCCAAGTAATCGCGGACAAACTGTTTGTCAAGACTTGGCGGGTTAGAGCCAATGCGGTACTGATCTGCCGGCCAAAACCGACTTGAATCAGGAGTTAAGATTTCATCAATAAGAATTACCTTGCCGCAGTGAATTCCGAACTCGAATTTGGTGTCAGCAAGAATAATACCTTTGGATAAAGCATAATCCGCAGCAGTTTTGTAGATTTTTAAAGATAAGTGAGAAATTTCTCCGGCAGTGTCTTTGCCTAAAAGTTTTTCTACTTCACTAAAAGAAATTGCCTCATCGTGCAAACCTTGTTCGGCCTTTGTTGACGGAGTAAATAATGCTTCATCAAGTTTTTCCGCCTGACGATACCCAGGACGCAATTTTATTCCTGACACGATACCATCTTTCTGATAGTCTTTCCACCCGCTGCCGACTAAATAACCCCTAACAATACATTCTACCGGCAAAGTAGCAGCCTTTTTGACAATCATGGCACGCCCTTGCAGGTCGGCGGCGTAAGGCTTCAATTCTTTGCGTTCGGAAACATCAGCGGTTATTAAATGGTTTGGCATCCACTTCATCAGCTCAAACCAAAAAAGCGAAATTTGAGTGAGCACTTTGCCTTTATTGGGAATGCCGTTAGGCATAACCACGTCGAATGCGCTAATTCGGTCAGTAGCGACAAAGAGCAAACTATCGCCTAAATCGTAAATATCACGAACTTTGCCGCGGTTAATAAGCTTGACGCCATCAATTTCGCTTCTAATCAACGCATTATTGACATCGTAAATCATAATATTATCTTCTCCAGATGTTTGTGGAAAAAGTTAAAAAAAATCCGGCAATTATTGCCGGAACTTATTATAGCATAATCTTAATAGTGCCAAAGAAGATTAAGCAATATTAATCGCGGTAATCTTGATTTTGGTTAGCTCCTGGCGATGTCCGACTTTACGGCGATAGCCTTTACGGCGCTTCTTTTTAAAAGCGATAAGCTTTTTGCCGCGGAACTGGTCAGTAATTTCGGCAGATACAGAGGCACCACCAAGCAGCGGTGACCCGACTTGTAATTTTCCACCTTCTTCGCCAACTGCCAAGACTTCAGTAAAATTAACTGTAGTACCGACTTCACCATCAAGCATTTCAACGTCTAACAAGTCATCGGCTTTGACTTTATATTGCTTGCCACCTGTTTTGAGAACTGCGTACATTGCAAACTCCTGTTTATTATTGATAAATATATTTTTTGCATCAAGAAAACATAACATACCATTAAAACCGTTTAAATCAAATGCTGTTAAGCATCTAATTTAAAACTATTTTGCGTTTTCTGCAAATTTGTGATTTTTTAACGATACAATGGCAACGAAGAATAAAGCACAAATCTTCTCACCGTTTTTTCATCTCGCCCACAGTTATATCAGGATGATGATAACGTGCACGGGTTGGAGAAATCTTCCCCCATTGAACAGCGCGTGACGGACACCACTGAATACAGGCAAGACACAATTCACAATTCTCACCCCACGCCGGCCGTTGTGTGTTATCATTTAATTTTACGTTCCCTGTAGGACATACCTTGGCACATGTACCACAAAAAATACATTTTTTATCTGCCCAAAAAAGTTTGACTTCTTTGCGGATACCTTTATTGAAAAAATGAAAGCACAACGTTGACAGCCATAGTGGGAAAAACCATTTTTTTTCTATTTTACCGTGTTCAGCATTATTTATCATTGCTGCAATTTCATCAATCTTCGCTTCAGCACAATAGTTCTTTTTCATAATAGAAGATTCTTCTTCCGCACCGCCAAAAGGCAGATAATTACTCGGCATTAATAATACTGCACCAAACTGCAGTGTTATTTGACGTGCTGCCAACATTCTTCTGCTTTGTTCAAGCACAGCTCCTGCGACACTTGCACAATTGGCGATACAAAACACATACGCGGTTGGTTTTACACGTAACTTGGAGATGAAGGCCCTGACCATTTTAGGCATGCTAAACGCATACACCGGATAGATAATGCCAATAATATCGGCACTTGAGACGAACTCTTGTTCATCCGTATATTTGATATTTTTAACTGCAGCATTGTCGAGTTTTGCTGCCAATGACTTTGCCAAATACAAAGAATTGCCTGTTCCTGAAAAGTAATAAAGTTCAGCTTTCATGATTATAACCCTACATCTGTCCTGAAAAGTGAAAATCAATAAAATTGGTGCTTCTTCGGTAGTCACAGTATATCACTATAGCCTATAACCCAAAGAGGCTCCGTAATTATGAATACACCACAAAGTCCGCTTAGTCAAATATTATCGTTAGTACTGAAGATAAATTTATGTGAATTGTATTCAGCCAATTTTACTTTGACTGTTCATAGCCGTACAATGTATTTTTGGTGTAGATTTTCGCCATAAATCCTCGTACGATGTACATATCGTACTACGGCTTATCGCCAAATTCCTAATCGTTTTGGTTTTATGACTAAGCACTTCTTCGTAAATATCTGAACAATAAATTGAATTTCATGGCAGTTCCTGCGCAAACCGGAACCTAGACGATACTTAAGCATCGCCTGGACTTATCGGGCACAATATCCATTCATAATCTTTCGATTTCTTTATGTCATTTATTTACGATGAAATGCATAATCGCTCATTGATATAAAAGTTAATATTGGTCAATAGTTTTTTGAAAAGTTTCAATGAAGCTAATTACTTCCTGTTCAGTATTATGATGCCAAAAACTAAGCCGCATTCCTGAATATGCGTCATCGCGTGAAAATCCCATTGCAAGCAGTACCTGACTCGGTTCTGCACTCTCTGCCCGGCAGGCACTGCCTGCACTGATGCAAACCCCAAAATTTGAAAGCATCCGCACCAATACTGCGCTGTCATAACCTGGAATCAAGAAGTGAATAATATAGGGAGAGGCGTCGGCGTCGACGGCAGTAAACTTAATCAACGCACCGCCTTTCAAACGAATATTCTGTAATTTTTGGCGTGTCACTGTATTCAAAATAGAAATTTTTTTAAAATTTTCAGATAAATTAAGGCTTAAATTTTCACAAACATTACTCAAGGTCAGCAAGGCAGCCGGCTCGCATCGGCCAATGCGGTATTCATTTTTTCTAGCGTTGTCCAGAAATGTGATAAATTGTTCATTTCGCGGAATATTGCGTACCAGCAGCGCGGCAGAAGCAAACGCCCCTATTTTATGTCCAGAAACAGTAACGACATCCAGTTTAGCTTCGTGCCACGGAATCGGAATTTTACCAGCAGATTGAATAGTGTCGGCGAGGAATATAGCACGCGGAGATTTATTGCGAATTATTTTACCTGCTTCGATGAGATTTTGGATGCAGCCAGTTTCATTATTGACGTGATGTATTGCAACCAAAACAGTTTTATTATCAGTTGACTGTTCTAGCTTAGCAGTGTCAATTTTTCCATTCGGCAAGCCCACAAAACGCAATTCTGCCCCCAACCGCCGCAAGGCGGCAATAAGCGCCGGATGTTCTACAGAAACGACAATATTGCCATTATTGAATTTTGGGGCATTGCCCAATAGATTAAACAGATCAGTGCCGCTGGCACCGTAAAAAACTCTAGCATTGACATCACCTATCAGGCTTTTACACATTACTGTTGTGGCATTGCCAAGTTTTTCTCTCAACTGGTGGGCTTGCTTATAACCGGCTTCCTGATTCAGAAAATAGTGTTGGAGATTAGTAGAGAAATAATTAATCACGTCTGAATCAGGTCTTGCGGCAGCGGCATTATCAAAATAGATCTGAATATCATTCATAGTAGCTATGCGCCTCAATTCATTTTATCTGGATAGAACATTTACTGTTCAAAAATAAACTTTGCAACGCTTTATGCAACCTTTACGCAGTAGCTCAATGATTTTATTGCAGTTCTCTAGCGCGCCCCATCAAGCATTTCATCATCCGGCAGAATACATTTTATCGGAGCGCCGACATACTTCTCAATATCGCCGATGGTGTAAGCGCCGTATTCGCAGACGAAACCGATAGACTTGCCTTTTTGTCCGGCTCTGCCGGTGCGTCCAATACGGTGAACGTAATCTTCGGGGCGCTCTGGTATGTCATAATTAATCACGATAGAAACGTCATCAACATGGATTCCCCTGGCGGCAACATCAGTCGCAATCAAAATGCGTTCCTCGCCACTGCGAAATCTCTCAAGAATTTTGATTCTTTTGGTCTGCGGAACATCACCGGAAAGCATTGCACACTTAATTTTGTTTTTTATCAATTTACGTTCCAGTGAAGAATTGTGGTCTTTGCGGTTACCAAATATCAGAATACGCTGATATTGTTCATGCCGCAGCAACCATAACAATAATGCAAATTTATCCTGTTGCGCAACAGAATAAAAAACTTGTTCTATTAAATCCGTTACCATTTGCTCTGATTCACTTTCAACTGTTGCCGGATTTTTCAACCAGTTATTCACCAGACGTAAAATAGCGGGGTCCAGGGTTGCGCTAAAAAACATCGTTTGCCGTACCCCAGCCACAGGCAATTGGCGAACAATTCTGCTGACATCAGGAATAAACCCCATATCCAGCATCCGATCTGCCTCATCAATTATCAAGACTTCTGTTTTTGACAGATTAAGATGACAACTCCTGGAGTAATCTATGATACGCCCTGGCGTGCCAATCAGCACATCCACCGGCTTGCCTAACATGTCGCGCTGTTTACCGTGATCCATTCCGCCAAACACCACTACATTGTTTAACCCGGTAAAAATGCCCAACGCTTCCGCATCTTTATGGATTTGAATCGCCAGTTCCCTGGTTGGTGCCAACACCAAAGCGCGGCAATGTCCCGGTAAGCGCGTATGTTGCGGGGAGTTTAACAATCTGGTAAATGCGGCAATCAAAAAAGCCGCAGTCTTACCAGTTCCAGTTTGCGCTTTCCCGGTTAAATCGCCTCCGGACAGCAATATTGGTAAAGCTTTTTCTTGAATTGGCGTGCAATATTTGAAATCAAGCTGCTGAATACCGAAGAGGACATCGCGATGAATGGGTAATTCAACAAAGCGCGATTTACCGCCGGCAGGCGGAACTTCTAACAAACTATCAGGTTTATCCGGCGTAAGTTTAGGTTTAACATTAAACACCGGTAACTTTTGTTTTATTACGGCAACCGGTTTGATTTGATTCGGACGTCTTGTTCCGGTTTTATTGGCAGGTATGTTTGAAGAAACAGGGTAAGATGAGGTATGGGGTTTTGTTGGAGTTACAGAATGTTTATGTTTTCTATGATGATTAAAGGTTACTGCCGATTCAGTAATGCTCTTTGATTTACTTCGACCTGCGAATAAACTCTTTATCTTGCGGCGTAAAAATTCTATCAAAATCAATATCCTCGTAAATCCCTGCGGAATTATCATTAAAGTTCGTTACAGACCATTTTGGTAAAGGCAACAACCAGCATTTAAGTTACCGCCAATAAAGGAAAAATCAAGTTTAACTGCAAATTCTCCTGCATTTATTATAGAAACGGCATCAGTATAAATTAACACGGCACCATGCATTTAAGGAGGGTAAATGTGGTTCATTAACTGGTAAAATCTAATACCAATTCGCAATCATTGATTGACACCCGATTGTTATTTGGCACTGATTTTTGCCATAAATCCTCGCGCGATATTCATATCGCGTTGCGGTTTATTGCGCATATCGCCAGGATAATAAAATTACAAATATCATTTTAGCAGCATACAATCGCCATAGCTGTAAAAACGCATCTTTTCACGAATTGCAAACTCATATGCGGCAAGAATTATCTCTCGGGAAGAAAATGTTGAAACCAGCATCAATAAAGTACTTTTAGGCAAATGGAAATTGGTTAAAAGCATATCTACTGCCCGTGGGCGATATGGTGGATAAAGAAAAATATCAGTACTGCCGGACAATGGTCTGACTATTCCTGATTCATCAGCACAACTCTCGATTACCCTAACTGTTGTAGTCCCAACTGCAACTATTTTTTTCCCAGTGCTATGAACAGAATTAATCAAAGCGGCAGTGCCAACCGGCAGCACAAAATTTTCAGAATGCATTTTGTGCTGGACAATATTTTCAACTGCAACCGGCTTAAATGTTCCTGGACCTACATGCAACGTTAATTCCCCCATTTGAACGCCATTGCCAGACAATTCTGCCAAGAACTCCTGGGTAAAATGCAAGCCTGCGGTTGGAGCCGCCACTGCGCCTGAATGTTTTGCAAAAACGGTTTGGTAACGTTCCGCATCATCACGACTTACATTTCTGCGGATATATGGCGGCAATGGCAACGAACCATAATCATTCTGAAGCACTGACATTTCGGCGGTGTCAAATTCAACCATATATGTGCCGTCATCACAATGTTGCGTAACTATTGCCCAATGTTCCTGTTTTTCAGATTCTATTATCGGCTTTAACTTGATCCTGGTACCAGTGGTGACGCGTTTACCAGGCTTAATAAAAGCATTCCAGGAATATGGATTTGTGGAATCTGCCTGAATCAGCATAATTTCAATTTTTGCCGCTGCCGGATCGCCATTTTTATAACCAAAAAGTCTGGCATTCATCACTTTTGTATTATTAATCAGCAATGCATCGCCGGCGGTAACATATTCGGCAAACGCGGCGAATGGTCTGATGATACATTCTCCAGTAACGCGGTCAACCACCAGCATTCTAGAACCGCCGCGCTTATCAGAGGGATATTGTGCAATAAGTTCTTCCGGTAAATGGTAATTAAATAGTTCCAAATTCATATTGTCATCATTGTTGCCGGCGCATTTGTTCCCGGGCTTTTTTCAAAGTTGCCATTTCTGCTTCTGATAAACTATTAATGCCGGAATAGGAAATCTTATTGAGAATTTGGTCTAGTTCACGTTGAGAAACCGGTACATCGGGATTATTGAAATGATGTTCAAGATTGTCAACATTTTCCTCCTGTTTCTTCCCGGTGCCTGAGAATACCCAGCCCGCAGGCATTTTTGCGCCTGATGTTTTACCAGAAAATAAAAATCCCAATAAGTCCCAAGGCATATTATTGCCAAAGAGAAATTTGATATAAACGTAAGCACCAATAAAACCGCCTAAGTGTGCCAAATGCGCGACATTGTCATTTATCGACAACTGACTAAAAATCTCAATAACTGCATAAACCACCACTAGAGTTTTGGTCTTCATCGGCACCGGTAAAAATAAAATCATAAATTCTTTGTCAGGATAAAGCATCGCAGTTACCAGCATAATACCAAACAGTGCTCCGCTGGCTCCGACAACACCACCAATCCCACCCCAGTTAAATAACAGCCAAAGCAAGTTGCCAAATACACCACTGATAAGATATAGCGTAAGAAAACGTTTGGCACCAAGCACCGGCGCAACAATAGTTCCAAATAAATACAACCCCCACATATTCAAAAAAAGGTGCCCAAAACTGCCGTGCAAAAACATCGCAGTTAACGGAGTCCACACGCAAAAATGCATTAATGCGCCAGATGATAAAACCATATCTCTATACAAATCTGACTCTTGAGGAATTAACAAAAAAAAGACAATATTAACCCCCAGCAGCGCAAGTACCATTTTCATTCCGCTAACTGCATTATCGCCATTAATTTCTGTTGACATATAATTTCTATCTGAAAGCATAACCATTAATCCATTTTATGTTGTTTACTATTACATTGAATAACATTCTAAAGGCCAGCAACCATTGTGAAATTTTGAGTTTAGGCAGACATTCTGCGAGTTCCGATAATTGTGGTATCGAAGTTACTAAAATTTTACAAATCTAAACTCAAAAGGCCGCAGCCTGCATGTGGTTAGGTTCTTTTTGAACATCTTTATAGCTTCATCTTCCACAGATATTCATAGCAGACGTCTGTCGCCATCCAACCAATTCTCAAAAAACCTTGTCTACCAGCTTTTTTGATTGCTGCTCTGTATTTACTACAAACAATAACGAACCATTACTGAATAATCCGGCCGTTACTGTAGAATTTCTATACACCCGCTGGTCATTATTTTAATATAATCCATAAACAAGAAAACTACAAAGAAATTAGCGTAACCGATGCAAATTCTTTGACTAGGCGGAATTTTGATGTTCGGCATAAAACACAGCCATTTATTATTCCAAATAAACTTTATTTTTTTCACAAATCAAGCTTGCATAGTCAAAAAAAAAGAGTAAATTAACTTTTCTTGATTTGCGAATGATAGGTCACGACAGTCACTGTGCTGTCAGTTGGCACGGAATAATCAGGATTTTTCAAACAACAATTTTTAAAAGGGAAACTGATAATGAAAAGAACTTATCAACCGTCGAATAAAAAAAGAAACCGCACTTTTGGCTTTATGGCCAGAATGGCAACCCGTAATGGACGTGCAGTGCTGCGCCGCCGCCGGCAAAAAGGCCGCGCAAGGTTGGCGTTGTAATATTCATATTTTCAGCCGAGATATGATAATACCAATACGTTGCTCATTAATCAAAAAAGCCGTTTTAGCTTGAAACAAACACTTAAACCTTCTGATAAACTTCGTTTGAAGTCAGAGTTTGATTTTATTAGAGCAAACGGCAGAAAATTTCCAGGGATGCTGTTGTTGCTGGTAATTGCTACGGCTCAAGACGAAAAATTACGTGCTGGAGTAATATGCGGAAAAAAATTCCACCGCAATGCAGTAATCAGAAATCGGGCGAGACGCCTGATATGGGAATCGTTTCGTCTATTGAAAGCAAAAATAAGTGCGAATGCGCACATTGCAGTGATTCCACGGCACCCGATGCTGCAGGCCAAGCAGCAGGATGTTCAAGCCGAGTTGGAAAGGTTGTTGAAACGGGCGCGACTGATTGTTGGCGAAAAGTAATGTTGCCGTTTACCGCAATTGCGGTAATGGTAATAAAATTATACCAATGGACAATCTCACCGCTACTGCCGCGCTGTTGCCGTTTCGAGCCTACATGTTCTCATTATGCTGTTAATGCCATTTTGCAGCATGGTTTTTTAAAAGGGTGTTGTTTAACGGTGTGGCGATTGCTGCGTTGCCAACCTTGGTGTAAAAGTGGGTACGATCCGGTGCCGCCGCGCGGTAAATGGCGGAATGATTGAATTATAAAGGATAAATATTGTGAAGTTCGATAAAGAGACGATTATCGTTTTTTTGATTTGTATTGTGGTTTTGCTCGGTTGGAATCCGCTGTGCCAAAAGATGGGATGGATTAAAAATGAACCCAAAGTGCAAACTCAACAAAATCAGCAAGTTCAAGAAAAAACTGTCAGTAAATCAGACTTGGTCAAAACAAACGCCCCGGAGACGGCAGTTAAAATTTCTGAAACAGCAATAGCCGATAAAACTTCTAACGCACTGCCAAATTTGCCGCCGCAAAATATTTCCAATGCTTTTTTTACAATGAGCATCGAACCGCTTGCCGGTGCAGTCAGTGCAGTTAAACTCAACAGGTTCCCGCTATATTCACACACCGACAAAGTATCTCTATTCATCGGTTCAATTCCTGCCGCAGCATCGGTAGACAGCAGCAGCGGCAAATGGAAAACATTAGAATTACTGGATAACAACCGCAGTATCAATGATGGCTTCAGTGTCACCAGAAAAATTATTGATACAAAAGGGCAAACCTTTATGATTTCCCAACAATGGGAAATCACTGATAGCTATTCGACCAAATATCAAATTACATTGCGCAATCCCGGCAGCGCAGCCATCTCTTTGGATCAAGTAACTGTAAACACCGGTTCGATTCCACCGTTGCACCAACTTGCAGGCGATACAGTAATCACTGAATCGCATTGTGTTGATATGATGCAGGTCAATGGTGACGTAATCGCAGTCAATGCAGATGCAAAAGAAAAAGACTTCAAAGCAACGGTTTATGATAATTTGAAATGGATTGGCATAACCAATAAATATTTCTGCTGCATACTGCTGCCAGAAAAACCGTTCGACGGCGGCGCCGCACTGCATCGCCAAAAAATTGATTTGCCGGATGAGCCGGATACTCTCATTTACTCAGCCGGTGCTGGTGGTATCTATAAGAATATTACTATTGAACCAGGCAATGAAGTAATACTTAAATTCAATTATTATGCCGGTCCAAAAGTAATTTCTGAATTTAAAAAAATTGACCCGTCTATTGCCAAAGTAATGCACCTCTCTTGGGGACCGCTGGACTGGCTGGCACGACTCATGCTTGTGTTCCTGGTATTTCTAAAGTCATTCTGCGGCTCTTATGGCTGGAGTATTATTGCTTTGACCATAATCGTACGGCTGCTATTCTGGCCAGTCACACAAAAAGCTAATAACTCAATGAAGAAGATGCAGAAACTGCAACCCCAAATGACTGAAATTAGAGCTAAATATAAAGAGACCCCGCAACAGATGAACGCTAAAATAATGGAATTATATAAACAGGAAGGGGTTAATCCACTTGGCGGATGCTTCCCTATTCTGCTGCAAATTCCAGTATTTTTTGCCTTATATGCGACGCTGGACGGTGCGATTGAATTGCGCCAAGTATCATTTTTATGGGCGAAAGATTTAACTCTGCCTGACACTATCGCGGTAATATTTAACCTTTTACCACTAAACCCGTTGGTATTAGTTATGACCGCACTGATGGTACTGCAGCAAAAAATGACTCCCGCTCCAGCCGATCCGATGCAACAAAAAATGTTAATGTTCATGCCGATTGTGATGCTGTTTGTCCTTTATAACCTACCTTCAGGTTTAACACTTTACTGGACAGTAAGTCAGATATTCAGCATCTTGCAGCTCTATGCTACACAAAAATTCAGCAAAGATGCTCCTGCGGCAGACAAGAACGCTAAACCAAAATTGAAAAACGCTTAAATAATATAAGCGTAACAAGGAGTACCAAACTATGGTAAGTCAGGAAAAGATGGAAGAAATCAAGGGCAATGTTGCCAAAACACTCGCTACGATGCTCGATTACCTCGGCTTAGAGGCATCACTCAAAGTAGAAGAAAAGGGTTCAAGGCTGGCAGTTCTAATCAGCTCGGAAGAAGCCGGTAGAATCATCGGTAGAAAAGGACAAACACTGGACGGATTACAACTCCTGCTAAACAGAATGATGTTCAACGCTGATACCGACTGCCCAAAAATATCTTTAGATATTGATGGATATTCCAGAAAAAGCGGCAAACATTTTTCTGAACGCGAAAACGGCGAATCAAGTGACGATGAACAAACAGAACACAAAAGAGAACACCGTGAAAGCAGAGATCCACGCCGCCAAGAACATAAACCGCGCGAACGCAGGGAACGCAGCGGCAGCGATAGAGATGGACGCCGGGAGTACAGCGGCAACGATAGAGACGGACGCAGAGAGCGCAGCGGCAGCGATAGAGAAGAACGTTATCCGCAGCGGGACAGCAGTCATAATATCGAAGAGGACAGCGAAACTCACGAAATTAACCTGCAAAATCAGGCACAAGATGCGGCGAAAGAAGTTAAACGCTGGGGAGAACCTGTGGTGCTGCCCAAAATGAATTCTCACGATCGCAGAATAATTCACATTACCTTGCAGGATGATCCGGAAATAACCACAGCCAGCGAAGGCGAAGGAGCATTGAAGAACGTAATTATTGCTGCTAAAAAATAGTAATTTTATCTCGTTTTAATAGTTGAAAATTTAAAATCTGCAATTAGATTAACGGTCTCATCAGTTTGACTTTCGAGACCGTTTATTTCGGGGTGTGGCTCAGTCTGGCTAGAGCGCTGCGTTCGGGACGCAGAGGCCGGAGGTTCAAATCCTCTCACCCCGACCATTTTTTACTCACAAAACTATCAGTCTGATAGCTTTATCCTGCCATATATAAAATTCAATACATTCTAGTAAGTATAAAATGCACGCCATTTATTTACGATAAGTTCTTCCATTCAACGTTACCCTACCAGGCGCCTTACAAATTGCCGAAATAGCATTACAGTCGTTATGAATATTGACCTGGCAAGGAAATGCCTTTAATCTTTTTAAACAGTGACACTGCATAAGAATCAGTCATATCAGATACATAATCAAGTATGTTCAACAATCTGACATAGGCGCTTTCGCGCCAGGCTTTGTCATCAGTATTGCGGTATCGTCCAGGTATGAGTAACATCAACCTGCTATTGCGGTAAAGCGGCTTGGTACCGTGTTCGATTGATTGCGCAACATCATTAACGCTAGTCATAAAAGCGTCGAGCAGTCCCTCAGTAAGTTCAAATCCAGCTGCCTCAATTTCAACTGCGCGCCGGTAGGTATAAACGTCTTCAAAACTGCGCAGTTCAATTTTTTTCAAAGCGTCTGCAGCCGGGATTAGTTCGATTAACGGTTGAGTTAGTGTCCCTTGAATAATTTCATCGTGGTGTTTTTCAAAACTGTCAGAAATCTGGTGGACTAATTTTCCAATGGCGCGCGCCCGCATTATTTCAACGCGCCGTTCGCAGTCTTTGATATTTTTAAGTTGTTTGCGCAGTTCACTGTCGTCAATGATACGCATAAATAATGACTCTACTTCATTGTAATCAATAGCACCGAGAAAATGACTATCCTCGAAGTCTATGATGCGGTAACTGATATCATCAGCTGCCTCAACCAGAAATGCCAATGGATGGCGGCACCAACTGCAGGCGCCACTTCCAACAGGCAATAATCCGGTAGTTTCAGCCACTTCAAGAAATAGTGCTTTGTCTGCCTGAAAAAAATTAAATTTTTTCATTGCCACGCCCTGTGTACGTTTTTTTACGCATGACTCTGTTGGATATTTGGAAAATGCGCCCAGCGTAGCGCAGGTCAACTGCATACCGCCATAATTATCCGGCATCTGCAGTCTAGTCAGCACTCTAAATCCCTGGGCATTGCCCTCGTAACGTTCAAAATCAGCCCGTTCGCATCTGCTCATCTGCTTTTTTACAACGGCGGCAACGGCAGAGTGACAAAACCAGTGCCGTATAGCTTCCTCGCCGGAATGTCCAAGCGGCGGATTACCGATGTCATGAGCTAGACAGGCTGCCGCAATAATTGCACCAACATCACTAGGCTGAATTAAGCCGACATCGTTATTTTTGCAGATAAAAACACCAGAACGCGTGCCGAGCGAACGCCCGATACATGACACTTCCATACTATGAGTTAGACGAGTACGCACATAATCGTTTTCCGCCAATGGGAATACCTGCGCTTTGTCCTGCAAACGGCGAAAAGCTGAAGAAAATACGATACGGTCAAAGTCTTGCTGGAATGGCGAACGCCCCAAGGATATAGCATCGGCTTCGGTCTTTCCCAGCCGTTTTGAAGACAACAATTTTTTCCAATTCATTGCGCTCATATATAGTAGTACTCCAAGATAATAAATCTGCTCTGTCCAACAATTTTACACTGCACTAGTGCTCTGTAAATCTTTGCAATTCGTTAAGCGCTATTGCACCTATTTAAGATGCAAGAACAACTTTCAGAATATTCTTTTTCCCGGCTTTTAAAATAAGATAGTTATGGTTAAAGTCAGAAAGTGCAACCTTCATATTTACGTCAGTAATACGCTGGTCATTGAGGTAAGCGCCGCCACCTTGAATTAGCCGCCTCGACTCGCTATTTGAACCACACAATCCGCTATTGGTAAAAAGCTGTACTACCCATAAACCATCACCACCAACCATTTCTGAACAAATTTCGAATGAGGGAAAATCATCAAGACAAGCGCCGGATGTACGGGAAACTGATTTGATGGCGCTACTGGTTGGAATTATGCATTCCGGATCAGCAAATCCAAATTTTGTTCCTGCCGCAAGATAAGCATTCGCAGCTTCTGTATCACCATGTGCCAAACGAGTTGCCTCGTATGCCAGGATTTCTTTAGTGCGGTTAATGGCCGGTGCGGTTAAAGCAGCCAGTTGTTCAATTTCAACCACAGGCAAATTGGTAAAAAAACATAATAAACGCCGTACATCATGATCTTCGCAATTGCGCCAGAACTGGTAGTAATCAAATACCGGAGTACGAGCTTTATCAAGCCATATATTCGTACCACCGGCAGTTTTGCCAAACTTATTGCCGCTGCTATCTGTCAGCAGCGGAAAAGTCATGGCGAATACTTCATTTTGCGACATTTTTCTGACTAGCTCTGTTCCAGCAACAATATTTCCCCACTGGTCCTGGCCGCCGAACTGCATTCTGCAGTTCAAATCACGATTAAGAATATAAAAATCGTATGCCTGAAGGATAGAATAATTAAATTCTAAAAATGTTAGACCTGTCTCAAGACGCATTTTCACTGACTCTTGCGCCAACATTCGGTTCACACTAAACTTTGAGCCGATTTCACGCAAAAAATCTATGTAAAGCACATCTTTAAACCAATCATGATTATTAACAAAATGCGCTGCGCCACTGTCAATCGAAATAAACCGCCCTAACTGTTCACGTAGCGCCGCGGCATTGGCACCTACTTCATCTTTTGTGAGTATCGGACGTGTAGTCTGCTTACCGGACGGGTCGCCAATTTGCGCGGTGGCACCGCCAACCAGTACAATCGGAATATGCCCTGCCCGCTGCAGCAACCGCATTGCCATTATCGGCAATAAATGTCCCACGTGCAGACTGCTCCCAGTCGGGTCAAAACCAACATAAAATGCTACCTTTTCATTGTCCAATATCTTGGCTATATTTTCGGCATCAGTTTCCTGATAGACAAAACTTCTCGCTTTTAACTCATTATAAATGCTCATCCACTACCTAACCTGTTACTAATTAATACAACACACTGAAGACAATACCCACAAAACATTTACCAGGCTTTTAAGATAATCCTTAACTGCAACAAAATCAATTGCGGCAACCACACTTTCGGCGAGATGTTCAGCTAGGCAGTAAAACTTGGTATTCAAAAAAAAAGCGCCGAAAGGCACAAAACCAAACGGCGCAATAAGTAATTAATTCATCACATCAAGTAGTGTTGTGGGCGCTACTCGATAGACTGGCAAACCGTGATCGCGGCAACACCAAAAATGTCTTCTGCCACACAGCCGCGGGACAAATCGTTAACCGGCTTGGCGAGCCCTTGCAAAATCGGCCCGTAGGCACCGGCACCAGCCAGGCGTTGAGTCAATTTATAGCAGATGTTGCCAGCGTTCAAATCCGGAAAAATCAACACGTTGGCATCGCCGACGATTGCACTTTGCGGGGCTTTTTGAATTGCCACTTTAGGAACGAGTGCGGCATCGGCCTGGAGTTCGCCATCGGCAATGATGTCTAGATTTTCTGCTACGATTTTGGCTTTGAATTTAGCGGTGGCGGCGATAACTTTATCCAAGATTTCATGTGAAGCGCTGCCGTGAGTGGAGAAAGAGAGGAAGGCTACTTTGGGTTGTTTGCCGAGCAGTGCGCGGTAAGTGCGGCTGGTTGCCAGCGCAATGTCAACCAACTGGTCAGCATCAGGATTGGGATTGACGCCGCAGTCAGAATAGAGCAGCACCTCATCACCGGCGATGGTCGGAGTTTGTAAGTCCATCACAAAGCAGCTGCTGGCAATTTTGATACCGGGGGCTGTTCCGATACAGTTAAATGAGGCCCGCAGCATATCCGGCGTGGATGCGACACTGCCGGCGACCATACCGTCAACCATGGCATTGCGGGTCATCATGGCGCCGAAAAATATTCTGTCCTGCATTGCTTTGCGGGCATCGTCCATTGAGATGCCTTTTTTCTTGCGTAATTCACAGAACTGTGCGGCATATTGTTCAAAGAAATCACAGGTCAAATGGTCTAACGATTCAAATTTCCGCTGAGTGATGCCTGACTGTTTGCATGATTCAGCCAACTCCTGCTCAGTACCCATCACGATGACTTTTTTTGCAACGCCGCGTTCGATAATCATGTTAGCTGCAGTTACTACACGCGGGTCCATACCTTCCGGCAGTACCAAAGTTTTTCCGGCACTGGCAGCTCTGGCAACAAATTTTTCAATAGCTGACATAAACGTAATCCTTATCTTAATTTTAGCGCGGTGCTAATGTTGAAACAACCTGACGGGCAATCATTAATTCTTCGTTAGTTGGCATAACAACAAGCTTACATCTACTGTCAGCTGTTGAAATAATACCGGGGTTACCTAGGCACTCGTTGTTTTTCTTTTCATCCAAAACGATACCGAAACCGCCAAGCCTGCGGCAAATTCTTTCACGAATATAAGCACTCCATTCACCGATGCCGCCGGTAAAGACAATTGCATCTGCTCCGCCAAGCAGCGCATAATAGGCGCCGATATATTTAACTACGCGGCGGGTAAACATACGCCTGGCGCGCAGTGCCTGCTGGTCGCCTTTCTTCTCCGCCTCGATGATATCGCGCATATCAGAACTATTAATGCCGCCGACTCCGAGCAGTCCGCTCTGTTTATTCAAAATTTTATCAACTTCTGCGGTAGTTTTACCAAGTTCCAGTAATCTTACTACGATAGCCGGGTCAATATCACCGCAGCGGGTGCCCATAACCAGCCCTTCCAGCGGTGTCATTCCCATTGAAGTATCCGCAACGTTACCTGAGTCAATCGCCGCCATACTGCAGCCGTTACCCAAATGACAAGTAATCAGCTTCATTTTTTCAAAACGCGAGCCTAAAAAGATACCTGTTGCTTCCGCGACAAAGTTATGTGAGGTGCCGTGAAAACCGTAACGGCGAATACCATGCTTGGTATATAAATCATAAGGCACCGCATAAAGAAATGCCTGAGGAGACATGGTCTGATGGAACGCAGTATCAAAAACAGCAACGTTAACCACTCCCGGAAAAATTTTTTCGCAGGCTTCGATGCCGGAAAGGTTGGCGGGATTATGCAGAGGGGCAAGTGAAAAACAGTCCTCAATAATACTGCGGACATGCTCATTGACAACTGCCGGTTTGGTAATTTGTTCACCGCCGTGAACAACACGATGCCCGATAGCTTCAATTTCAGTCAATTTTTTTAATACCCCGACTTTTTCATCAATCAGCAGGTCGCAGATATTTTTCAGAGCTTCCACGTGGTCTTTTATCGGCAGACTGCTTTCATGCGCGACGCCGTCATGGCGTTTATACTGCAGCAGCGGGTTGTCGCTACCCAATCGTTCCACTTGACCTTTGGCTAAAGCCTGTTCCTTACCCATCGCATAAAGCGTAAACTTCATGGACGAACTACCCGCGTTCAACACTAATACTTTCATCGTACTCCAATATTTAAAATATTAATAAAATTAATGTAAATTAATTAAAAAAATAATCCAGTTATTTCTAAACTGATTAATGCTAGAGTTAACTTACCATAATTGAATTAATATTTAAAGTATAAATATATCGAAAAAGACAATAATTAGCAAAAAATAACAATAATTAGCAAAAAAATAACAAAATAGAACAAATATAATCAAAAACGTTGAAAGTTATTGAGTTTAATTATCTCTAGATTTAGGAGCGAACCGCCCACCGTAATACTGCCGCTTTGGAACGCGGATTATCATACCGTTCTTGCGCGGAAGCATGAATAGAAAAGCGGCAAAAATCAGTATAAACGCCGGCTTCAAAACCGGCACTAAACGCCGCCTTGACTCGTTTATCTTCACCGGAGTGAAAGCTAAGTATGGCAATACGTCCACCTGATTTTAGTATTAGCGGCAGTGAATTCAGGAACTGTTCAAGTACAAAAAATTCTCCATTGACGGCGATACGCAATGCTTGAAAGGTTCGCTTAATAGATTTGGTAATATTTCTGTCGTCTATCTTCTGATTTGCCTCGGTAATTGCTGCACGAACTATCTCGGTCAAAGCAGCAGTAGTGGTGATTAAGCTCCGTGCAGTATAAATCTTTTTTGCTATTTTTGCAGAGAAAGGCTCATCGGAGTTTAGCCGCAACAGTTTTTCGATCTCCGGTGCGGTCAATGATTGGAGCAGTTCAGCAGCGGTCGTTCCGCGCTGCTGGTTCAACCGTAAATCGAGCGGTCCGTCAACTTTCAAAGAAAAGCCCCGTTGCGGATTATCCAATTGCATTGATGAAATGCCCAAATCCGCCATGATGAAGTCAAAACCGTTGGGCACGTCCGGCATCAATTTGCATACTCCGGCGAAATTTAATTGCCGTACTGAAAGGATAGTTTCGTCAAATCCTTCTGCTCTAAGTCGAGTTTCAGTTTTTTTAAGTTCATCGGCATCGACATCTATGGCAAAGAGTTTGCCGCCCGGGGATATTCTTGAGAGTAATTCACGGCTATGACCACCGAATCCCAAAGTGGCATCTAATCCGATTTCACCAGGTTTGGGATGCAGTACTTCAATAACCTCGTTGACGCAAATAGGCAGGTGAGCTCCGGCCGGAGTGTGCCCGCGGGCAATTACTTTGGCAATCTCACCGGAATATTTTTCCGGGTTTAACTCTTTATATTTTTCGTTAAAATTGCGCGGATGAGTCCCCTGATAGCGCACCCGGCGCAAACGCACAACAGGTTGTTCTGACATATTTCCCCAATAAAAAGCTGGGCCAGGACGGCAGTAATTTACCACACCGTACTATCAAGCCGGCAAGTTGTGTTCGAGTAATACTGCGGCTTCGTCACAATGATCTTTTTTGGGACAGTTGACACAATCACTCCAGATTTTTTCCGGGAACATTTCCATATTAACACGGATAAAGCCAAGCTTCAGGAAAAAATCAATTTTATAGGTCAAAGCAAACAGGCGGAATGCGATATTTCGCTTTTTAAGCAAATCAATTACAAAATTTACTAATTCTTTGCCAATACCTTTTCCGATACAATCCTGTTTCACAACAAGCGAGCGAACCTCGAATAACTGGGCGCCAAAATCACGCAACGCGACACAGCCCAGAACTTCTGAATTGTCATTTACCGCAACCACAAAATTGCCAACATTATCGATAATTTCTTCATGGGTACGCGACAATACAATCTGTTCTGCCGCGTAGAATTCCAGCAGTTCATGAATTTGGTGCACGTCATCAATTAGTGCGCAGCGTACAGTGGAAAATGGTGGTTTGCTGGTCACACCGTGATTCCTTCACTAATTACCGCGATGCTGCGAAATTTTTCATATCTGTTTTCGATAAGTTGCTTTACCGACATTTTTTTCAATTCAGCGAGATGTTTTTTTAACGCTGTTTTCAGCAACTCGGCGGCTTGAGCTGGATCTTTGTGTGCGCCGCCAAGCGGTTCAGAAACAATTTCATCTGCGATATTTAATTTTTTTAAATTAGAAGCGGTAAGATTCAATGCTAACGCGGCTTTTTCGGCATAGGAACGATCCTTCCACAAAATAGCGGCGCAGCCTTCAGGAGTGATTACTGAATAATATGAGTTTTCGAGAATCAGGATACGGTTGCCGACACCAATACCTATAGCGCCGCCACTGCCCCCCTCCCCGATAATTACTGAAATAACCGGAACTTTTAGCCCAAACATTTCTTTGAGGTTAACTGCTATAGCTTCGCCGATATGCCGTTCCTCCGAAGCAACGCCGGGAAATGCTCCGGGAGTATCAATGAATGTAACAATCGGAACTTTTGCCAATTCAGCCAGTTTCATCAATCGGAAAGCCTTACGGTAGCCTTCAGGATGCGGCCAGCCGAAATTGCGAAAGACATTATCTTTCATATTACGGCCTTTTTGCGTACCAATAACCAATATCGGGGTACCGTCGATTTTTGCAAAACCTCCTACGATAGCGGTATCATCGCGCATTCTCCGGTCGCCGTGCAATTCTATAAAATCTTTGAATAATGCATTAATGTAATCCATAGTGTACGGGCGGTCAGGATGGCGTGCGAGTTGAACCCGCTGCCAAGGAGTAAGAGATTCATAAATACTCTTTCTGGTTTGTACTAATTTCTTTTTCAGTGCTGAAACTTCATCACCTAATTCAATTTTGCTGTCCTTGCTCAGCTCCACCCATTCCTTGAGCTTCTTTTCCAGCTCAACAATTGGCTTTTCGAATTCTAAAATTGTTTCTGCCATAATAAATATTCCTTATTTAAATCTTTTTATTGCTTACATAACTTAAAAATTGGCATTACTGCGCTATTGTAACCGGAGTAAGCCGGGGCACAATCATAAAAAGTTCTTCGACATCTTGATTTTTCATTCTGACGCAACCGTTACTAACTGTTTTACCAATGCTGTCCGGATCCCATGTGCCATGGATACCATACCCCAGCAAACCTTTGTCGGTAACGCCTTCCGGAGACAACTTTAGCCAGCGCGTGCCAATAACATTGCCGGGGCTGCCGTAAGGGACAACTTTCCCAGTAGAGGAATACCACGCTGGCTCCTTGACTTTAGATGTAATAGTAAAATTCCCCGCCGGGGTACGATCTTCACGACCAATACCGACATGATAAACCTTAAATAACTTGCCGCTGTCATAAAGAAGCAGCCGCAGATGCTGCTTGGAAACCTTGATTTTCCATGAACCCTTATAAATGCGAAATGCCCTGCCGCTCCATACACTGCAATCAGTGCCCTTCAAATTATTGGATTGTTGAATTAATTCTATAGTTGTATTATTGGCTAAGGCAATTTTTTCCAGTACATCATTGTCGCTGGCGATATAATTAACCTTTTTCCCGGGATACGGTACATCAGATAAAATAATTTTTGTATTAGCGGTGTTTAGAATTTCAATTGCCCGGTTCCATATCGGGCTAAATTCAGTTAATTTACCGGGTTCCAGCAGCGCGTCAACAATTTGCGCCGATTTAACCGGCAAATTTTCTTTGAGTGCGTTTTCTGCCTCAGTAATTTGCAACAATGCAGAGTCATCACCTAACGGAGGAGCAGAAGCTTTTACTGGTGTTGGCAACGGCGCTGCTGGAATTACGATTACCGGCTCCTTGATTTGCACAACGTCAGGCAGCACCACATCCCCTGTGGAATTATTATTAGCCGCCGGAACTGCAGGTATAACCGGCGCTATTGTCTTTGGCTTAGCAGCAGATGCAGGTTTGTTTTTTCCCGGTACATTGTTAATTTGCTTAGCCGCAACGACAGGTTCCGCGATATGCGGCACTCCATTATTCGCAGATTTAGACGCCACATGGATATTTGTATGTTCCAGCGCTTTATTGTTTTGGTATATTTCGTAACCCCAAAATACACCACCGACAATTATAGTCAAAATTCCGGCAATAACCGCGGCAGTAACCCCGTGGTGCCGATGCCGGCGTTTACGGTTGCCGCCGTTATGACTGTTATATTGATATGAAATTTTCGCCATAAACCAATTCCTAAAGTTCATCCATCGCAAATAATCATTAAAAAACTAATAAAAATATACATTAACTAATTTTTTTTGCCAGTCTAATCCCAAAAAACCTTGCAACCGAGTATATTCAGAGTTCTATTATTGTTATTGCTAATATGCTCTATTTTAGAATTAATGATTTAAAAAAGTTTTTTTATTATACTCATTATAATTGAATTAACAGGATGATGAATATGCAAAAATCAGTTTTACATCCGTGCCAAAAAGCATTTGCCAGTACCTCCGATTTTACGCGTGACGAAACCTGGCGGATATTCCGCATCATGGCTGAATTTGTCGAAGCGTTCGAGGAAATGTCTTGTCAAAATGCATTAATTACTGTTTTTGGTTCAGCGCGCTCCAAACCAGACAGCGAAAGCTATCAGGATGCGGAAAAAATGGGGAAATTATTGGTCGAAAATGGTTACGGTGTTCTCACCGGCGGCGGCCCAGGCATAATGGAAGCTGCAAATAAAGGAGCATTCAATGCCGGAGGTGTTTCCATTGGATTAAATATAGAACTAGCTACCGAACAGTCCCCAAATACCTATCAAACCAAGAGCCTGTTTTTCCGTTACTTTTTTGTCCGCAAAGTCTGCTTCTTAAAATACAGCATGGGCGTAATTGTTTTTCCCGGCGGATTTGGAACATTGGACGAATTTTTTGAATCGGTAACTTTGGTCCAAACCGAAAAAATCAACCGTATCCCCACCATACTCGTGGGTAAAAAGTTTTGGGAACCAATAATCCGCAATATTGACAATACGATGCTTGAATACAGCACTATCAGCCCTGAAGACACTGAACTATTCAAATTAGTGGATACTGCCGATGAAGCCATTGCCCATCTACTTGAATGCCATAAATACGGCATCCAAAACACTGTAAAAGACAGATAGCCGGTATGTTACTATTATTTTTGAAAGGGATGGTTATCGGATTATTAATTGCCGTTCCAGTTGGTCCGGTAGGGGTGCTTTGTGTTCACCGCGTTGTTACCAAAGGCAAGCTGGCCGGATTTATTTCCGGGATGGGTGCCGCCAGCGCTGACGCAATTTACGGAATCATTGTTGCCTTCAGTCTGACCCTGATATCCAATTTTCTGCTCGATAATCGATTACTCATACAAATTTTCGGCGGCATTTTTATTACTGTTGTTGGCGTGAGAATATTTATTACCAAACCGCGCGATGAAATTAGAGATGATGAGCCCAATACACCATACCGCGATTTTATTTCTACTTTTGTAGTAACAATTTCCAATCCGTTGACCATTATGGGACTATTTGCCGCGTTTGCGGTATTTGACTTGATAGACCCCGAGCGCTGCTCTGTTGATGCGTGGATACTGGTTGGCGGCATCATTGCCGGCGCCTGCTTTTGGTGGTTATCACTAGTCGCTGTATTCACGCTGCTGAAATCAAAATTTAAATTATCCCAATTACAAGCAGTAAATCGTGCAGTCGGAATTATTATTGTATTATTCGGCATAGGTGTCCTCATCAGCGCTTTTAAGTAAAATATGAATAAAGTTATTGGGGAAATATCGGAATTCATCGTCCGGACATTGAAGGCATCCATTGCCAACTTCATTTCTTTCCCTTGCATTGGCTGCGGGGAGCGCTTATCTGACAATAAATTCTGCCAGGAATGCTTAAATGCGATGCCGCGGATTACCCCGCCATTCTGTCCCGGCTGCGGCGGAGAACTCGATGGTGCACTGGCGGTATGCTCAAAATGTATTGAATTTGAACAACGTCCATGGTTGAAAGCTTTTGCGATATTTCGACTCAACGGCACTGCCAGAGCAATACTGCACCGTTTAAAATATTCCAATCAGCCTGAAGTCGCCAGAGCATTTGGCATTGAAGGCGCGAAAATCATCAGTGGTTCGGGAATAAAATTTGATGCGGTGGTGCCGGTGCCGCTGCACTGGAGTCGTAAACTATGGCGTGGCTATAATCAAACTGCACTATTTGGTCAAGTCTTGGCTCATACCGCGGGTATTCTATACATTGAAGTTTTATCACGAACAAAAATTACTAGACAGCAGGCAAAGCTATCACGCGAAGAACGCATAAAAAATCTTGACGGTGCTTTTAGCTTGAAATCGGGTAGAAGCTGCCGTGGAATGACAATTCTGCTGATTGACGATGTGTTCACTACCGGCGTTACACTCTCTGCTGCCGCCAAACCACTTAAAGCCGACGGCTGTGATAAAATTTACGTCATGGTCATTGGCAGAAGATAATATCAATTTGCTTTCATTGATAGCCACCGAGCTCGTTGGTATAACTTTAGGAATTGTCACAAAAGCATAGGCTATTTTGTATCACTATCTTAACCGAGCTGCAAGAAGTAAACCGTTACGATAATAGCAAGCACAATACGATAATAGCCAAAGATGACGAAAGTACGAGTGCGGATATAATTCATCAGGAAGGCTATGACAGCCCATGCTGAAAAAAACGAAACCACCAAACCAATCGCCAGAATAATCAATTCTTCTTTGGTCATAGCCGTATGGTATTTAAGCAGTGAATAAGCTGAGGCTGCAGTCATAGTTGGTATCGCCAGGAAAAAAGAAAATTCCGCGGCAGCTTTTCTTGAAGCGCCGAGCAGTATTCCGCCGATAATGGTAGCGGCGGCGCGAGATGTGCCGGGAATCATGGCTAAACATTGAAAAACCCCGATCAATACCGCGGTTTTGTAAGGCATTTGCTCTACTTCATGGTATTTGGCGGTACGCTTGCGGCGTTCAATAATAATAAGAATAACACCGCCAACAAAAAGTGTTACGGCAACGACCCAGCAGTTAAATAAATACTGTTTAATTTCTCCTCCGAAAAGCTTGCCGATAATTAAAGCCGGAATGACCGCGGCGGCTGATTTAAACCAAATTGACATAATCGCCTTGAATTTTTCTTTTTTTTCCGTAGTGTCAAGTTTAAGCGGCGGAAAAAGCCGGTCGCGGAAATAGATCACTACCGCGAGGATAGCGCCGAACTGTATCACCACTTCAAACATCTCACTAAAACCGGGATGAAGCCGGAAAAATTGTTCAGCGATAATCAAATGACCAGTGCTGCTGATTGGCAAAAATTCTGTAATTCCTTCAATAAGCCCTAGTATCGCCGCATTCAAGTATTCATTATTCATTAAAATAAAATCCCTGCCGTCTTGGGGCAGTATGAAACATTATGTGTTGTGTTATTCAGACAGAAAAACTGTTTGCCATGCTATTCACTTTAAACTTGCAGTAAAATGAAGAACAATTATCCGATTTGAAGCTTAAATATACCATTGCCATACACAATTTTCAAATGAATATCAAGATGAAATTACCTTTAACTTTATTGACTTTTTGATTACTGCTTAGCATTATTACATATTTTTATCAACTCAGCGTGGTTCAATAATTGTAAAAACACTTACATTCAGTTATTTTATTTTAACGTGCAAACAGATGGTCATAAACTACCGCAAAAGGAATACAGATAAAAGATGCAAAGTATAAAGATTGAAGGCAGGGCAAAGCTAAAGGGGGAACTCACTATCAGCGGCAATAAAAATGCAGTGCTGCCAATGATTGCCGCCGCCCTGCTGACTGACGAGGAAATAATTTTAAATAATGCCCCGAATATTCTAGATGTGAACATCATGCTGCAAATAGCCGCCGGACTGGGCGTCGCAGTTTCATTTGATAACAATGTTCTGCGGCTAAAAGCAAACAATCTAATCAATAAATGTATTCCACAGGATTTGTGCACCAAAATACGAACTTCTATTTTATTAGCAGGACCGTTGTGTTTGCGTACCGGCAAAGCAGAATTGTGGCCGCCTGGCGGAGATATTATTGGTAAACGGCGGCTCGATGGACATTTTTATGGCCTGCGTTCACTTGGTGTCGAAATAGATGTTAGCGGGAATACTTTTAAATTTAAAGCAAACTCACGGTTACAAGGTCGTGAACTGTTTCTTGATGAGGCCAGCGTAACGGCAACAGAACAAATTATGTTGGCGGCAGTATTGGCAGAGGGGCAAACTACGATTCTCAATGCTGCCGCGGAACCACATGTCACGGATTTAGCTGACCTGCTGATTGCGATGGGAGCTAAAATTACCGGATTGGGCAGTAACACCATTACCATTGATGGAGTTGAGCGTCTGCACGGTGCAACTCATACGATTCAAGCTGACCACATTGAAGCTGGCAGTTTTATTGCGATGGCGGCGGCTACCGGCGGCGAACTGCTGCTGCGCGGAACAACGCCGCGGAATTATTGGATGACTCGGCGGGTTTTTGAACGGCTGGGCATAACCATGGAATTGCGTTCGGATAGCATTTTTGTTCCAGGTGGACAACACCCGCGGATTATGCCGGATTTTGGCGGATATACCCCAGTCATTTCCGATGGACCGTGGCCGCAATTTCCAAGTGATATGATGAGCTGCACAATTGTGGCAGCGACTCAGGCTACCGGCTCAGTGCTGTTCTTTGAAAAAATGTTTGAAAGCAGAATATACTTTGTTGACCGTCTAATCAGCATGGGGGCAAATGCAATTGTTTGCGACCCGCACCGTGTAGTCATCACCGGACCGGCAAAACTGCATGGAGTAAAACTATCAAGTCCGGATATTCGCGCTGGCATGGCGATGTTAATCGCGGCGATGTGCGCCAAAGGCAGCAGCACTATCCTTTCTGCCGACGTAATCGCCAGAGGATATGAAAACATTATCGAAAAAATCCAAACCATCGGCGGCAAAATCAGCGCAGTCAGTTAAAGGTTCTATGTATGGAGCAATATCTTGAACTGTTTGAACAATATCCAGACACCATCATTATTTTTGGTGAACACTGCCTGCTGGATTTTGAAAACCTGCTGCGCCAACTCAAGCCAAAAAAAATTCTTGTGTTCACCGGGAAGAATTCGGCAGTGTTAAGTTCAGCATGGCAGGGTATGCTGCGCACTACGGTTACAATGGATACCGCAGTTG
This sequence comes from uncultured Victivallaceae bacterium, assembly GCA_964542255.1. Classification (GTDB taxonomy): domain Bacteria; phylum Verrucomicrobiota; class Lentisphaeria; order Victivallales; family Victivallaceae; genus CAYMSF01. The sequence goes on along the minus strand of CAZITV010000007.1, from coordinate 7,927 downwards.
TGCGGTTTTCTGATATTGGCACCGAGCCAGATCTGCAAACTGTTGACCATATGGTAAAAACGCTCATAGACGAAGCGCCTGACGAGGTAGCTGCAATCGGCGGCGGCAGCATAATGGATGCAGCAAAGGCGGCATTTCTGACATATCAAACCGGAGGCAGTGCTGCTGATTATTTCGGAATAAACCGTTTTTCACAGGCGAATCCGGATCGAAAGCTTAAAAAAGTAATCTGTTTCCCGACGACCGCCGGCACCGGCTCTGAAGTTACCCCTTACGCTAATATCGTTGACCGGCAGAATCAGTGCAAACGATTGATTGTTGAAACAGAAATTATACCGGAATACGCCTTTGTTTCACCAGATTTTGCCAGAACAATGCCGCGCCAGGTGGCACTGACCACAGGTTGCGATGCGCTGGCTCATGCACTAGAAGGATTTTTAAATATCAATGCTGACAACGTCAAGCCTGAGGCCAACGACTGGGCCTATAATGCAATTAAACTTATCGTGCACCATCTGCCGATAATTATCAACGGCAACCATTCTGCGGCGGCAGTGAATGCACTCTCTGCCGCGGCAACACTGGGAGGTATGGTCATTCGCTATAAACCAACTGGACTACCTCATTTATGCAGTTTTTCATGGTTTGAACGCATTACACATGGTCTGGCGGTGGCTATTCTTCTTGAACCCGCTTGGCGTTATTATTTGGCGCGTCCCGAAGTCAGAACACGTACGATGCAGTTAAGCGGACTGTTCCCTGGAGATACACCGGAAGCAGTAGTTGACAGCTATAAGCAATTTATTGTTTCGCTCGGTGTTCCACAAAATCTCCGTGCGTTCCCCGGCATAACGCCGGATTTGCTGCGGTTAACGGCGCAATCAGCCGGGCAGAACCGGATGAAACTGGAACAATCCCCGTTTCCGGTACCATTCGAGCAAAGCGAAACCATTCTCAGCACTATTCTTCACCAGGCTTACTCCAGTTAGAGAACAAGTTGCGGTATTCATTAATATTTGTCCTATTATTTGTCAAAAAATGCCGCAATCTTACTACTGCGGCATTTTTTTTGCAAATAAGGTGAGTTGCGGAGTTGAATTTTCCGCCAGTAGTTTTAAATTTTAATTATGCGATATTCTTAGCGGACTAATGTTATGTTTAATATTAATCTGCGAATGAAAAACATTAATTGATGGAGCTGACTATGAATGTACCAGTAGGCGAATTATTGGATTATATCGAAGAACACATGATGAAGACTGAAGAGTCTATGGAAAAAGATTTTGCGGCGGTAAGAACTGGCAAAGCTTCACCGGCGCTAGTCGAAAATATCATGGTTGATTATTACGGTACTCAAACCAGGATGAAAGAATTAGCTGGCATAACTGTACCTGAACCGCGAATGCTGGTGCTTCAACCGTGGGACCGCAGCTCGCTTCAGGCGGTAGAAAAAGCCATTATCGCATCAAATCTCGGCATTTCCCCGGTAAACGATGGAAAAATCATTAGGCTGCCTATTCCGGAGCTAAGTGAAGAGCGCCGCAATACTCTGGTAAAACAAGTCAAGCATCGCACGGAAGAGGCAAAAATCGCGATTCGAAATATTCGCCGCGACGGCAATGAAGCCGCCAAAAAAGCGCAAAAGGATAGCCAGATTACCGAAGATGAATTAACTCAGATGCATGATGACATTCAGAAACTTACCGATAATTATATCGCTGCTGTAGAAAAAGACTTGGAGAAAAAAGAAAAAGAGTTATTGAGTGTTTAATTTACCACTGGTAAAATTAACAATTTCGATGACCTCTAAGGCGCGATGATGCCACCAACTTTGCAGAAATTTATTAAGCACAGATTCCATATTGCGATAGCGTTGATTGCGGTAATTGGACTCGTGCTGCGTTTAGTGGTTTGCTACCAGCTGCTCAACTACAACAATGGCTGCAATCAGGTTACAATGCCGGCACCGGTAACGGACATGGCGGTATATCGTGACTTAGCGCTGCGGATTATAAGTGGCAATTTTCAAGAATCGTTCTATTTCCAACCATTCTACTATGCACTGTTTCTACCAGTAATTATCATGATTTTTGGTCAAACATTGTGGTGCATTATTTTCATTCAGGCTTTAGCCGGAGCGGCTTCGATATATCTGTGCGGTGTCTGTGCAGCACTGCTGTTTGGTCGAACCGCGGGATTTGTTGCCGCGCTACTGACCGCGTTCTCCAGTGCACTTATCCTATACACACCATTTTTATTAAATGAAACGCTGCAGGTTTTCTGGGTAATACTCGGATTTTATCTGTGTTTGGTCGCGATGCACAACAAACAGTACCTATACTGGTGCATGGCTGGATTGGTTTGCGGCTGTTCAATTCTGACACGCGGCAATGTATGGTGTTTTATTCCTGGTATTATTATAGTGCTTATTTCTACAATAGTAATTTCCCGGACGTCAAGATTTTCAATGTTGCCGCGCGCTCTTTGGGCAGTACTGGCGGCGGCAGTTTTTATGCTCTTCCTGTTTTTGCCGCAAATGCCGTTTATATACCGCAACAGCACAATTGCCGGAAAAATTACCGGACCGTCCACGGCATCCGGGGCAGTATTAGCGCTGGGCAACACACCTGAAGCTCCACCAGGAGGACGCAATCCGGATTTACCTGCCGGACCGATGGAATATCCGCCGAGTTATACCGCCTGGACAGAAGGAGCCGCTGTCAAATCAGTGCCAATGCGAATTATTGAGTGGGCGAAAAGAGAACCGTTGGCATATACCGAACTGACTTTCCGCAAAATGCTTTTATTCTGGGATTATCAGGAAATTCCGAATAACATATCATTTGTAGGTGAAGGAAAGCAAAGCTCGGTTTTTCGATATGCCGCAGTAGTTCCGACCGGATTGATATTTGCATTGGGATTAGCCGGATTATTTTTGATATTCCGTTATTTTATCAATTTCCGCCACCGCAAGCACTGGTTATTAATATACTACATACTCTCTTTTTGCGGTGCTACTGTAGTATTTTATATTCTCTGCCGCTTCAGGTTGCCAGCGATACCGCTGTTAGCAATTTGCGCCGGCTTTACCGTGGCAAAATTCATCAGGATGAGGCGCAGTTCCGCAATCCGCTCGTATTATGTTGCACTGCCTGTGATTGTGAGCGTTTTCATCTGCTATTGCGCATATGATTTTTATCGGAACCTATTTGAATCCGATGTAGTATGTTTTGCGCGTCCAGATGGGGTACAAGTTGAATTATCACCGAATTCGTATATCTGCCTGGACAACGGTCCGTTTTCATTTGGCGGCTGGCAACCAATTGAGATTGAACCAGGCATGGTAATGGAGAAAAGTTTTTCGATAGCCGCTGCGATTCTAAATAAGTTTCCACGTCAGGAAATTGAATTAACCTTTGCGGTCAAGGAGCCTGGTTGTACGCAAATTATGATTAACGGTGAACAGCATCAACTATATTTTGATAGAGCCGGAACTAAAACTGAGAAATATAAAATCAGTCCTCTGACTACAGCAAAAATCAGTGTTAGCATAATTGAGTCAAATACCCAAATTTATACTTTTATGGACACTCAACGCCGCTATTCAAGGTCAAAAATAAACGGCAAAAACCTGGAAGGGGAATTCGTCGCACGTCTATATTTGTACACGCCTGAGCGTGCGCTTCCATCCCATGAGCCGATTAATAAAACTGTGTCTGAAGTTTTTTTGCAGCAGGCTTCAGTTTTGAATTACCATTCACATCTTGAGCGTCAGGAACAGCATTGATGGCAATCTCACCTGAACAACTCGCCGGAAGAATATTATTGACCGGTCTAGACGCGCTAACACAAATTGACACCAGGCAAAGCGGGCTGGACGATTATTTAGACGACATTAAAGAAAGTTCGTTACGTCCGCCAGTAGCGGATATGCTCTTCAATTATTTCCGGAATAAACCACTGATTGACTCAGCCATCACGCTCTCAATTTCCAGCGTCAAGCCGCGGTATCGGCGGATAATGGCACTAGTGATGACGCAATGTTGGTTTCAACACGGGATTGCAGCTGAATCTGCAGTTAATATTGCGGTAAGTATTGCAAAAAAACGCTTTGGCTCCGTACCAGCAGGTTTTATAAATGCAGTGCTGCGCAATATTTTAACCAAAGGCCGGGAAAGTTTTGAATCAAAATTATCTTTGTCAGACAAATTAAGCATCCCCGCGCCACTTTGGGAACGCTGGAAGGCACGCTGGGGAGAAACTATCACAGCTGAATTTTGCGGTTTAATCAAAATACCGGCAACATTTACATTTCGCGCAAAAAAACCGTTAACTGCAGAAGAATTGGATATAGTGCAGGCACACCGGATTGACTCCTCAGAACTCTCCACCAGCTACAACTTTTACGCGGTTAATCAACCTGCCGCGCTGTTCAAAACCGATTGGCTTACAACTGGCAAAATTTACATTCAAGACCCGGCAACTGCGGTTATGGCGGAGCTGCCGGAACTGCACGGTGGCGAGTCAGTACTGGATGTTTGTGCAGCGCCAGGCGGCAAATTAATCTTATTGTCGGAACGACTTATAAATCCAGGGAGAATAGTCGCCGCGGATAAGTCGGCGCGACGGCATAAACTTACCCACGAGAATTTGGCTAGTCATCATATTAACGCTGAAATTGTTACCGCGTCAGCAAGTGATTTGTTATTTCCGGAAGGCAGCTTTGATATTGTACTGGCTGATGTGCCTTGTTCGAATACAGGAGTTTTCCGCCGCCGTCCAGACGCATTATGGCGGTTTAGTCTTGACAGCCTGCAAGACATCACCGGCATTCAAGCTAAAATTCTGCATGATGCTGCAAAATTTGTTCGCCGCTCTGGTGGACAGTTGATATACAGCACCTGCAGCATTGAGACTGAAGAAAATGAATTGCAGCTGGAAATTTTTTGCCGCAACTATGCAGATTTCACTGTAAAAATGATGCGGACGATACTGCCTGGGACAGACCACGATGGCGGGTTTGCCGCACTTCTCCGCCGACGCTAGGCACTCTTCATCCGGTTACCGTAAATTCAAACCAATTCGCTTTCATTGATAGACAACCGATTGATCTTGGCACCGCAAAGGTAGTAACTGAACTCGTGCAGCATGTACCCGGAGACAAAAGATTGCTAATCGGTAAAACATTGCGGCAGTACAACACTTTACCGCTGTAATTAATTAGCTTCGTCGCGATGTACCGCCTGCTCGATTGCTGCGGAGCAAAGTTCGGCCATCAAGTTCATGCCTTCAGTCGCATTTGGATGTACCGAATCACCGCCGTAATATTTAGCGGTATCTTTAGCATACGCGGCATAAAAATCCGGTCCGATGGTAATCCCTTTATTGGTTGCCATCCGTTCAATCGCTTTGCGGTATTCCGGATAATATTTATCGCCATTTGGATGACGGTCGAAACTTGGATAGGCTATAATTATATTTTTGGGAACAGCTTTATAGTCTTTTATTAGTATGTCCACAATCGCATTGTAATTAGCCTCAAACGTTTCTGGCTTCACGTTATAACGTTCATCATTTACCCCAAGATGAATTATAAAATAGTTTGCTTTGAGCTTTTTCATCCGCGTCTGCCATAGAGTATCGCCGCGCATAATATTCAAATACGCACTGGTTGTATGACCGCCGAGACCTTCATTGGCTATAAAAACCGGACGCTTGAGTTTTTCGCTCAAAATATCATTCATTAACGGCATCCAGCTTTTAAAGCAGTTAATGTCGGGTTTGTGATGAGCGGTAGAGGGAGCGTAGGCGGGGAAGTTTCTTTTATCTTTAGAAACCATCGCCGCAGGGAAATCTTCCGCTTTCATCCGCAGGTTCTGATGCATAATTCCATCGCTCCAGAAACCTTCAGTAATACTGTCACCGAGTGCTGCGATAATGGTACCAACACCAATATTGGTGTAAGTAAATTGACTTAACATATTACTTTTCGTATCGAATGATTCCACTTTTAGAGTATATTCGCCGAATGGTAATTCAGAAAAGACTATTTTACCAGAAGTAGCGGCTTCTTTTTTACTGTTATAGCCATTGTTGCTGGTCAGTTCGACGGTCGCCTTTACCGCCGGTGGCTGTATTGTCAAAGCAACATAAAAATCCTTGCTGCCTTGAATATAATTTATGGTAAAATCACCTTTACTCTCAATAAAAGTAAGGGTAAGCGGCTGAGTTTTGGCGATAAGCTCGCCGGAATACAATACCGCAGCCAAGTGCATTAAAACTGCGGTCATAATTATCAACTTTATATTCATTTTGCGGCCGTGCCGACTACGTCAATTTCGCGCCAAGTGGTACCGATGTCTTTGAAGATGAAGCGTACCGCGATTGCGCCGCTGATAAGGTCACCGGATTTTTTGTTGAGGCTAACGCACATCAGCACGGGGCGGCTTTCTTCCTGGCTGAATTCGCCGAGGCTGATAAATTCGTTGGGTTTATCAACGGTGGCATAAGCCAATTCAAACTTCTGGGCAGTACGAATTGAAGGCCAGCCGGAATAGAGGTTAATTTTGCTGATGTTATATCCTTTAGGGGCATCTGCACTATTGAGGACGAAAGTGGTTACCCAAGTGCCGTCGGCATCAAAAACGACTTCCGAGAGTTCCGAGATGCCGGTGCCGAGCTTGCCGTCATTGAAACAGGTGGTGCTGGCAGAGCCATAGGTAACATAGCCTTCGTTTACAACTTCCTTGAGCGCGGGGCTGCCGGCACTAATCAGGTCGTTGGGGTCGGCTTTAAAATTGGCGTCGTCGAATTTTTCACAGGTGGTAACAGTTTTGATGATTTCACTTTCGTCTGCGATGGCATTGGTGGCGATGAAAGTGGCAACGCTGGCGAGCCCGATGATGGCGATTCTAGCAACATTAAACATGATTATTTCCCTTTGTTTTGTTTTGTTTTGAGCTAATTGCAAATTATTTTGAGACTATTATTTATTTTGCGGCCGTGCCGATTACGTCAATTTCGCGCCAGGTGGTTTCAGCGCCGCCACTGTACGCGGCAAAGGCTACACGAACCGCGATCACATTTTCCGCGATTAGTCCTTTTTTGCGAGCCAAGCTCATACATACTAGGGTAGATTTGGTTTCGCCGTGGACAAATTCGCCCAAACTGATAAAGACATCAGGTTTATCCACGGTGGCATACGATAACACGAATTTTTGCGATGAACGCGGTTGCTGCCAGCCGGAAAATAAATTAATTTTTTGTATATTGTAGCCTTTGGGCGAATTATCTTTGCTGAGGACAAAAGTAGTGGTGAAGACGCCGTCAATATCACAGGTAACTTCGTTTAATGCAATAAGATTGCTGCCAAGTTTGCCATCATTGAAGGCGGTTACAGACGCGCTTTGGAATTGAACAAAATTTTCGTTGATAACCTCTTTCAGCGCAGGATTGCCAATATTGATGAGATCATTCGCATCAGCTTTAAAAGCCTGGTCATCAAATTTATCGCACGTAGTAACAGTTTTGACGATTTCATTTTCCTCCGGAACAGTAACCGCCACCTGACCATAAGCAAACGTTCCAGCTAAACTCACGGCGACAACGGCGACTTTTGCAAATTGATTCATGATTCACTCCCTATTTATGGATTGTTTATTAGTTTCAACATCAAGACCTCTAGTAATCATCACAGTTTATTAGACTAATCTCAAAGTAGTTTTAAAATTAGCTCAATAACACAAGTATTCTACATTATTAAAATTACATTACAAGAAATGCAGTACAATTTTTGTGATATTTTTGCCAATATATGAAAGCAGCACTCAACCGTCCAATATAATGAGCTAATTTCAAAACTATTCTGAGATTTTTGCGTCTTTTTCGAGTTTTTGGCTACTTAAGCTCATCTTGCGTAACGCTGCTA
>CAZITV010000006.1:0-41853 GCA_964542255.1 uncultured Victivallaceae bacterium | reverse complement strand
ATTCAAAGTTTACCGAACAGTAGTGATTCATTATATATAACAATTTCTGAGGTAAAAAGTGTATTTTATCAACAATGGCAGAACTAAAATTGATTTTTACTCAAATGGTAACATTGCTAAAGTTTATGATGGTGTTACTGCTGATACTTATTTTGCCGCGCCAGAATTTTTTTCACAGTCATTCCATGTAGTTATTCCGTCTGCTACCCAATCAGCGAGGGCATTTACTGCTGCCGGAGCGCAGCCTCCAAGAGTCATTCAAACTACGGATGAAATCTATTTTCAATACAGCAAGATAGCTGCAGATAGCACGAGTTTTAATATAGACGTTAATGTGTCATATAAGAAATCAAATAATCCTGACGAAATAATCGCCACAATGAAAGTTGTCAATAACAGTAATGATATTATTACTGGAATAATATTCCCTTGGCTTAATGGTTGGAGAAATCCAGCAGACAAGTCTGTTACAAAAGCTTTGCTGGGGCCACACTTCGAGCTTAATCCTGAGACATTGGCAAATAATTGGCAAATTGCATGGGCTAAAAATTTTCGCGAAGAAATGACGGCTGATTATCCGGTAAATATGGCATTGCCTTGGATTGATATTTCAAACGGACAAGGCGGAATATCTTTATTGAATTATCAGAAAGAACCGCTGCACTGCTATGCGACCATGAAAAATCAACGCGACTTCAAGACCGGAGAAAATTGTGTTGGTGTGTTTTTTGGGTTTTATGCCTATGTGCGTCCAGGTGAAGAGTGGCAAAGTCCTGATATAGGTATTGCGCTTCACAGTGGCGATTACCATTGTACTGCTGACCGATATCGCAACTGGATGAATAATTGGCTAAAAGTGACTAAAAACACCAATGAATTTAAATCATCCATTGGTTCATTGCACACTTATTTACGCTCTTTCGACGGCACGGAACATCATACAATTGAGGAAATACCTAAAATGGCGGCAAGTGCGCGAAATTGCGGTATTAGTGAATTTTGTATTTGGGATAGGCTAACTCTTGGTATTTATGGAACAGCTTATAAGAATGATGAAGATTTGTTGGATTATTCTCCGGAAGAAATAAGCAAGTTAAAGCTTGCAATTGGTCAGGCTGTCGCGGAAGGCAGCGATATGAGCTCGTTAGTTAATTTTAGGTTAGTTAATCCGCAACGTGATTTTTTTCAAAAAAATAATTTAATACCAGAAACACAGCAGTTGCTTTGCGGTACAACAAAATATGAAGCATGGCCGGTGGCAAATATTCCCGGCAGATTTTATCCTACTGCTCATCTTGGTCCTGGTTGCTATACGTTTAGTCCTTTTTCTGCGAAGTATCATGAGAGAGTACTAAAAAAAATTGATAAATACTTGGAATTGGGTTACACTTCAATTTTTTATGACCAGCCTTTTGAAAATTTACCAGATTACAGTCGCAGAAACAGCAATAAATTACCTGAAAAAACCTATGCTGAACTTTTAAAGTTGATACAAAAAGTTAGAATTAAGATGCAGGCAAAGCATGCTAACGCGACGATAATGGGAGAGCAATGTGATATCTTCGCATCTCAGATAATTGACCAATGGATGTGTTGGCTATGGTCAGACGCGCCAGGCAGTATTTCCAGTTTGCGCCAATTGCGATATTCATTGCCACAAACAACATTTAATTGCGTAATTCCAGTTGAAACAGGTAATTACCAACAATTTTGTGGATTAGCGAGTCATGCGTTTGCCATTGGCGCCAAGCTTTTTATCACTGTTAATTCATTAACTGGTAGTATGCTGGATGTGCCGGAGTTTGGCCGGCATGTGCTAAAATTAGCAGAATTACGCAAGTATTGTTGCGAAAAAATTGTTAATGCGAGATTTTGCGACAATCTTGGGTTTAAAATTATTGGTGACGAAGATATTGTCGCTTACAGTTACGATAGTCAGTCTGGTCCGGCATTAATTATCTGCGCCCCTGCTAAGTCAGGGCGAGTGAAAATAACCGTTGATCGTAATTTTTTTACCAATAAATCTATTTCACCAGCTGGTAGAATTTGCAATATGAATTTAGAAGAGCAAATTATGACTGGTGATACTGGTCATTTTAGCTTAAACGCATCTGAAGTTTTAGTATGGATGCTATAAAGATGTTTAGTATTTTCTAAATAATTAGCCTGTGTAGCATTTTAAGGATAAAATATGAATAGTGTCCATTTTTTCGATATGGATCATACACTGATTGATAATGATTGTGATGTATCGTGGAAAACTTTTATGGTAACAGAAAAGCTTGCTCCACCAACTGCATTAGTTACCGCCGATAAATTTTATCAAACATATCTTGTCGGGAAACTTGATCAGGCAGCATTCGCAAGTTTTCAGCTCAACGAATTCGTTGGCCGCACTGAATCAGAAATGGCGGCATTGTGTCAAAAACACTTTGTTCAAATAGTTAAGCCTACTATTTATCCTGACGCAGAAATATTAGTCAAAAAAACTATTGCCTCAGGCGCTATTGCAGTATTGCTAACTGCAACTAACCGGATGATTGCAAAACCACTGGCAGATTATCTTGGTATTAAAATAATTGTCGCAACTGAGTTGGAACTTGATGAAAATGGTCGCTATACTGGACGTATTGATGGAATTTATGCCGCTGCTGAAGGTAAGCTTGCAAAGGCAGAAGAGTTTTGCCGAAACAACGGTCTAAATCTTGGAGATGCTGTGTGTTATGGCGACAGTATAAATGACCGTTTTTTACTTGCTGCCGCCGGCACGCCAGTCGTGGTTAACCCGGGCAGTTCTCTAATACAACTGGCAAATAAAAATGGATGGAAAATTATAAACTTTTAAAAATTGAGGTTTTTTAATGAACAATAATTACTCAAAGAATAAACGTGATTTTTTGTCTGAAAGAGTTGGCTGCATGGAGCAGTTGGCATACATCCGGCAATCAATTTTGTGCGAAGGTAAAGGCCGCGGTTCAAAAATCGCTGATTTTACTAATGGCAGCGGCTTTAATTTGACTGTTAATATTGACCGTGGTATGGACATAGTTGATGCATCCTTTAAAGGGATTCCTTTGGCATGGCGATCTCCAAGTGGTTACGTTGCACCTGAATTTTATGAGGCAAATGGGCTTGGATGGTTGCGTTCTTGGAGTGGCGGTCTTTTAACTGGCTGTGGTTTGAGAAATGTTGGTGTGCCAGATTGCGTTGGCGCTGAAACTCACGGATTACACGGACGTTTATCAAATATTCCAGCTGAAGATATTGTTATTGAACGGGAATGGCGCAATGGTTTATTTGTGCAATCAATCAGCGGTACAGTCAAGCAAACCGCGGTTTTTTTTGAAAATTTGCATTTACGCCGGAAAATCACATCAGTTATGGGTGAAAATTCTTATACTGTCGAAGATTCAATTACCAATCACGGCTTTAAATCATCGCCACTTATGCTGCTTTATCACATCAATCTGGGCTATCCGTTATTAAGCGAAAATACCCGAATTGAAACATTAAAACATCACGTTACGCCGCGTGATACAGTCGCTGCCGCAGGAATTGACGAGTGGAATATAATCTGTCCACCACGTAATGCATACCAGGAACAAGTGTTTTACCATGACATCCCGGCAGACGACGATGGTTTTGCAACTGTCACCCTCACTAATCGCGACGTTGGTTTCGCATTCCAGCTAAAATACCGGATTGCAGAACTACCAAAATTTGTCCAGTGGAAACAGATGGGGCAGGGTGAATATGTCGTTGGATTTGAACCAGCGAACTGTTATCCGGAAGGGCAAAATTCAGAACGCGCCCGCGGTACACTCAAAGAAATCGCACCTGGTGAAACGGTAAACACAATGCTGAAAATTTCTGTATTGGAATTGTAATGCCTGCTTGTATTATCCGACTTTTAAAGTATCCCATTTTAGATACCAAACAAAATGGAAGCAATGCTTGCGCTGCCCAAATTATTTTACCATAATAGTCTGTTTATCTCTCTCATTATTCAACCATAAATGTACTCGCAGCTAATTTGTATCCTATGAGTCTTATTACGGCAAAAAACTTGTTGCCAATGAAAGTGCAGAGGAACATCTACAGAGGAGTTAGCTTTTTAAGCTTAAATATTAGGATGGTGGTGAGGGGTGGATTCGAACCACCGAAAGTAAAACTAGCAGATTTACAGTCTGCCCCCTTTGGCCACTCGGGAACCCCACCATAGCACAAAAACAACTGGAGCGGGTAAGGGGAGTTGAACCCCTATAACCAGCTTGGAAGGCTGGTGCACAACCGTTATGCCATACCCGCAACATACTACCTGTATTGACCGTAATTAAAAACTGGTGCCGACGGTGGGATTCGAACCCACACTCCGATGAAAGAACTACGCCCTGAACGTAGCGCGTCTGCCAGTTCCGCCACGTCGGCCAAATACGGTAATCAAATATCAAGTTGTTTAAAGTAACCCAATTTATAGCTAAATTCAAATCAATAAATTAAAAAAAACAGATAAAAAATCATAAAAAAACGACGATTTAAATTAATTTTCATTGGAGTTATGGATGAAATAAAGTAATGTAACAATGTAATATTTAACAATAAGAGATAATATGGGAAACAAAAGATGGGTCTCGGCCTGTCAAAATCTTGAAAATAATGCGGCAGAGTTGGCAAGGAATCACAATATTCCTCTGCCGATTGCCCAGTTCTTTGTTGCCAGAGGCATCAAAGATAGTGAAATTTCAACTTTTTTAAATCCGAGACTAAGTAATTTAAGTGATCCTTATCGTTTTTCTGGAATGAAAACGGCAGTTGCCAGACTTTGGAATGCGATAAAAAATCGTGAAACAATTTTGATTCATGGTGACTATGATACGGACGGCGTCACCGCTACCGCATTGCTGGCGTTGGTACTGCGTCATAATGGTGGTGAAGTATTTTCATTTATACCGCATAGGTTTGATGACGGGTACGGCTTTACTCCTGACTCATTAAAAAAAGCTTTTGCAGCAATGGGCAAACAGTGCAGTGTGCTAATTACTGTCGATTGTGGCATTACCAGCAATGAGGCTGTTGCAGAAGCCAACAGCCTTGGTATAGACACAATTATTACTGACCATCACGAGGCGGGTCAGGAATTACCCAAAGCATTAGCCATTATTAACCCTAAAATCAGCACAGACCTTGATGATTTAAACGTCTTGTCTGGTGCCGGCATGGCGTTTAAGTTATCTCATGCTTTTATCAAATATGGCCGCGAAAATAATTTGGGCGGATTTGCTACCAAGCTTGAGGACATGTTGGACTATGTTGCTTTAGGTACAGTGGCTGACATTGTACCATTGTTAGGTGAAAACCGTATCATGGTTAAATATGGAATGGAAGTATTAAAAAGGCAAATTCGTCCAGGTATTCGTGCTTTGATAGAAAGCTCTAAATTAAAGTCTGATATCAATCCGTCAGATATTACATTCAAATTAGCACCACGAATTAATGCTGCTGGCAGAGTTGGGAATGCTAATACTGCGTTATCATTATTGGAGACTGTAAATATTGTTGAAGCTTACGATTTTGCGAATCAATTGGAAAAGTATAATTCAGTTCGTCAGGAGAAAGAGCAGCAAATTTTTGAAGAAGCTAAACAACAAATTCTTCAACATATTGATTTAAATAATTGTTATTCAATCTTGATTGCTGGTAACGATTGGCACCCGGGTGTTATTGGGATTGTGGCATCCCGGCTTGCAAGAGATTACAACCGTCCAGCTATTGTGCTTACGATTCAAGGTGAGCTTGCTTATGGTTCAGGAAGAAGCGTTGGTAATTTAAATCTGGTTGAGGTGTTATATAAAACCTCGGCATTGCTTGACCGTTTTGGCGGGCACCCAATGGCGGTTGGAATTGGATTAAAAACTGCCAATATTGAGCTATTCTCTAAATCTATAGAGGCTCATATTCGTGAGAAGCTTTGCCTTGATGATTTGGAAGAACAAGTTGTATATGACGGGAAGCTTGAGATTGCAGATTTAACTCCGGATTTTTTTGCTTTACTTGAGTCATTGGCTCCATTTGGTCATGGCAACAACCGTCCTGTTTATCGTTTTAATAACATCGCGGTTGTAAAAAGTTCGCTGGTTGGCAACCGTCATGTCCGTGGGGTATTTCAAGATATCTGGCAAAAGCAAATAGATTTTATCGCTTTTAATCATTTACCACAGTCATTTGACTCTGGCAAGTGGGATATTATCGCAATTCCTCAGTTAAACAGCTATTACAATGACGCGAGGATGCAATTGCAAGTAGTAGATTTTAGAGCTTCTGAATAGTTTACTAAGCCTAATACTGTAATTTTTTAAATATATGTTTAATTTATAGAGCATTTTAAATCTTAACTGCCGGTTAACAGTTCCCCGGCTAATTATATGGCAGAAAATCTTTTATGATGGAAATTATAGTAAAAACTGACTCTCGATGTGTTTTTAAAAATATCACTGCGGATATTAATGCATCAATTCCCTCAGGATTTAACGGAATCTGTCATATATATTGCTGTCATACTACTGCAGGGCTTACAATCAATGAAAATGCAGATCCAGACGTAACCTGCGATATTATAAATGCGTTAAATCGGATGGTGCCATGGAATGATATTGAATATACGCATTCCGAGGGAAATTCTGCTGCACATATCAAATCATCGCTACTTGGAGTTAACTTGGCAGTGCCGGTTTTAAACGGCAACCTCGTTATCGGACAATGGCAGGCAGTTTATTTTTGTGAATTTGATGGGCCACGAACTCGTAAAATATTACTAACATTATTACCATCGGTCATTCAATGAGGCACTTATTATTATTAATGACATTATTGACTCCATTTATCGCAACATCTGACGATGGCATCGTTATGACTAAGGAAGCAGAATTAATGTCGGTGACCGATATTAATTCTGACGCTGATGGAAATTTAACCTGTAATTTTCGGCAGCAAAAAATTATTTTACCACAAACTGCATATATTTATGTTAAGATAGCCAAACCAGCAGAAATTACTGAAGCTGACACATTGCTCAATAAGCATGATTTTACTACGGCTGAAGTTAAATTCAATGAATTAAAATTAAAATATTGTTATTCCGGCTGGCGCGTTTATTGCATTTGGAAACAGGCAGAAGCAATGCGGGCAATTAATAAAACTGAAGCTGCTGCCGAGTTGCTTATTCCGCTAATGAATGAAAAAGTTGCCGATATTGAACAAGACGCATGGAAATATGCTGCTGCGTTAAAATCTCTAGCTGAAATTTATATTTCGATGCAGATTTATGACAAAGCGGCGCATGTGCTTAATACAATTATAATCGCAGGTGATAGTGAAGCAGTGGTTTATGCAGCGACTGAACTTGGCAATATTGCTGTTTTACAGCATGACAACAGCAGAGCCAAAACAATGTACATTCAGGCAGTAATGTTAGGTGAAGGCAAAACACCGCGAAGACTGGAGGCGCTGTCTAAGCTCATTGATATATTAAAAAAAGAGCAGGATAAAAACTCTGCATACTACGAAAATATGTTGCAAAAATTAAAATAATTTTACGGCATATTCGTGCGAATATTTAATCCTCAGCATTAAAATTTATTCTGGATTACCGATGAATGCATATATAGACGTAATAGGTTATGCCGTTGGGTCAGTAGTGCCTATATTTATTATAGGTGCAGCTGGCGCTTTTTTGATTAAATTTAATGCAGTCACCCAGGAGCAACTACGTGTTTTAGGGAAAATTGTTTACTATTTAATGTTGCCGGCATTGTTGGCAACTAAGGTTGCCTTGTCGGTAAATTTTTCTCAGCTGACATATTTTTGGATTTTTCCTTTATGTGGTGTTTTGTTTGTCGTAATCGGCATTTGTTTAGGACTTTTTTTTGCTAAATGGTTATGCGCTGACCGTAAATTACAATCTATAACAGCGGCGGCAATTGCTTTTCCCAATGCCAGTTATTTGCCAATTCCTCTGGTATTATCTGTCATTGCAACATTTCCATGCTTTCGTGATTACCCTCACGCTGCTGAATTGGCGGTTGCATATATCTCCATATATTTGATAGGTTATACACCGTTATTGTGGTCAGCCGGTCAGGCGATGGTCACAGGTAGAAATCTCAATGAAGTGCGAATTTCACATGTTATCACACCGCCAATTATCGGAATTGCGCTGGGAATCATTATTGGACTTGTGCCATGGTTAAATAATACCATAGTTTCTGAAGGCGCAATACTGTCACCAATTTTCAGTGCTGCGAAATTAATTGCAGAAGGGACGATTCCCTGCGCGCTATTAATAATTGGTGGAAATTTTATAGGAAGCATGGCAAACAAAAAAGTTTCCAGTAAAATAATTATTGGAGTTATTTGTGCACGACTAATTATTTTCCCGCTGGCGGTTATATTATTTTTCTTCATTTTAAAGCAATGCGGGTGGTTTGCTCCAGAACTAGTATTTATTCTAACTATTGCAATTATTGCTGCCTCGCCACCTGCGAATAATTTGGCAGTGATGGCTTCAGTCTTAAATCATCAAGTAGAAAACGCCGTTGCTGCTTTGTTGTTTTGGACATATTTAGCCGCAGTCGCAACACTGCCGGTTGTAATTACTATTACCATAAAATTATTTAGTTAATGAGCAATTCAAAGTTGATTATGATAATATTTATTGATATAAAACCCATCCAGTTTTTATAAAAAAAACTTTTTTTACAGCTTTCAAGTTTATAATGATGGTGATAGATTATCCGCGTTGTATTAATGATGTGGCTCAAAGCGGCAGTTTCATTGTAGCGTGTCAATAACTAGCGAGGTTTATTATGTTGAGTTTCGCCGAAGAAATTTATTTGTTGGCATTGGATGATGTTACCGGGAAACTACTCATTCCATCGAAAGAGGTGGTGCTGAATACTGCTCTGTTAGGGGCAACTTTGGCGGAATTGGCATTTTTAAGAAAAATTGACACGGATACTGAAAATTTGTTTGTGTTAGATACTGAATTAACTGATTCTCCTGTTTTGAATTTAATTCTTGATGTATTTCGGCAGACAAATAAAACTCAAATGCAGCTTTGCCGTTATATTGAGGTTTTATTACCAAAGTCAAAAGAAATTGAGCAATTGGTGCTTAAAGAGTTAATCAGCAAAGCTATTTTGAAACAGGTAAATGAAAAAATATTTTGGATTTTTCCGTCGCATAGATATCCGATTATCAATAACCAGGAAATTAGCAGCGTTGAAACCAGGTTGCGGCAAATTTTACTTTCTGATGAAATACCTGAGCCACGCGAGGCAACTCTCATAAGTTTAGTAAATGCCTGTGGCCTTTTTTCTGAAATATTGTCTGCCAGAGAATTGAGAAGAGCAGAAGCGAAAATTGAGGCATTGTCAAAGTTTGACATGGTAGGTCAGAAAATTAATGAATTAATACGGCAAATTAATGATTTTTCGACATTGCCGCCATTCATCTAATCAGCGCTTAATTTTGTTGTTGTTTGTTTCCAACTTTTACAATTTTTGACACGTAATGAGTTTATACAAGTTGTTTTTATTTATTAAATATATTATTTGGAGCCTAAAGCATGAATTGCCGAATTGAAATTTCTCCTTTGCCACAGTGGCGTGATTCAAGAGGAGAGGGAATTAAAAAACAAATAACAGATTTTTTTGGACTGGACATCAGCAGCATCAGAACTCGTGATGTTTATACAATCAGTGCAGAAATAGATAATAATGACGCGCAAAAAATAGTATCAGGGCTTGCAAATCCAGTTTTGCAAAGTGGCGCAGTTGGGGATAATGGACAAGCTTTGACGTGTGACTGGATTATCGCGGTCGGGTTTAAACCAGGCGTAACTGATAATGTTGGCAGATCCGCAAAACAGGCAATCAGCGACATTCTGGGACGAAAATTGAATGAAAATGAATACGTTTTTAGTTCTGTGGAATATTTAATTAAAAGTAACCAGCTAGAACGTGATGATATTGAGCACATTGCAAAAGACTTACTCGCCAATGAACTTATTGAGTCAGTCAATGTTTTTTCCAAAGCAGAAGCTATGCATGGTATCCCTCTAAATATGCCTTTAGTAGCAGCTGTTTCCGGTGGGAAAGTTAGACAGTATAATCTTGAAGTGAGTGATGAGGAACTACAAGAAATTAGCCGCAAGGGGATTCTGGCACTTTCTTTGGAAGAAATGAAGGTTATTCAGCAATATTTTAGAACCGTAACAGATCGCGAAAACTACGGATTGGATTCATTGCCAACAGACGTCGAACTTGAAGTTTTAGCTCAAACCTGGTCAGAACACTGCAAACACAAAATCTTTGATGCGGAAATTGATTATGAAGATACCACCACCGGTATTCGTCAGAATATTGTCTCATGTTATAAAAGTTTTATTAAAAAAAGCACGTATGAGATCAACAATGATGTAGATTGGTTGGTTTCTGTATTTCATGATAACGCTGGCGTAATCTCTTTCAATGACAAAATAGATCTGGTTTATAAAGTTGAAACGCACAATAGCCCTTCAGCATTAGACCCATATGGAGGCGCTATGACAGGTATTGTTGGCGTAAATCGCGACCCCATGGGCACCGGACAAGGGGCTAATCTATTGATTAATGTTTGGGGATATTGTCTTGGTTCGCCATTCAGTAGTGAACAGGATGTGCCCAAGGGACTGCTTCATCCGCGCCGGTTAAGAGATGGTATTCATAAAGGTGTTATTGATGGTGGCAATCAGAGCGGCATCCCTTATGGATTAGGTTGGGAATACTTCGATGACCGGTATCTGGGCAAACCATTGGTATATTGCGGAACTGTTGGCACGTTACCTAAGAAAATTGGCGAACGAAAAGGTTTTGAAAAGTCTATTGAGCCGGGAGATTTGATTGTAATGTCTGGTGGCCGCATTGGTAAAGATGGTATTCACGGCGCAACATTTTCTAGCGAAGAACTGCATCAGGATAGTCCTACTCAGGCAGTACAAATTGGTGACCCCATAACTCAGAAAAAAATGAGTGATTTTATCTACGAAGCACGGGATCGCGGGCTCTATCGTTTTGTAACTGATAATGGTGCCGGAGGGTTATCATCGAGTATCGGTGAAATGGCAGGAATTTGCGGCGGCTGCAAAATGGATTTGAGTAAAGCTCCGCTAAAGTATGCAGGTCTTGACCCTTGGGAAATACTTGTTTCAGAAGCCCAGGAACGAATGAGTTTCGCGGTACCACCAGAAAATATCGCAGCATTTAAGCAACTTGCGGTTGAACGTGATGTTGAAGTAACAGTAATGGGTGAATTCACTAACAACGGTAAATTTCACATGCTTTATGGTGAAAATACTGTTGCATTATTGGATATTAATTTTATGCACGATGGGTTGCCGCGGATGAAATTAAAGGCAAAATGGTTCCAGATGCACCATGCAGAACCTCAATATTTAAACAGAAGTATATCAGATGACTGTATTGCATTGATTAAGCGCCTTAATGTTTGTTCAGATGAATATAAGGCACGTCAATATGATCATGAAGTAAAAGGATTAAGTGTTATTAAGCCATTTATTGGCAAATGCAGGGATTTGCAAAGTGATGCTACTGTGACTATGGTGGAACCATTATCCAGAGAAGGTATAATTTTAGCAGCTGGCATTCTGCCGCGTTACAGCGATATTGACACTTATCATATGATGGCTTCCATTATTGATTTGGCAATTCGCAAAATTATTGCTGTTGGTGGTAAGCTTGGGCACATTGCGGGTTTAGACAATTTCTGTTGGCCAGACCCGGTTGAGAGTCCAAAGAATCCTGACGGTCAATATAAATTAGCTCAATTAGTACGGGCAAATCAGGCTCTTTACGACTATACTAAAGCGTTCAAAGTTCCTTGTATTTCCGGTAAAGACAGTATGAAAAATGACAGTACCCGCGGCGGCAAAAAAATATCAATACCACCGACTGTACTGTTTAGCACTATTGCAAAAATGACCGACATAAGCAAAGCCGTTACTGCTGATGCTAAATTTGCCGGCGATTATATTTATGTCGTTGGAAATACCTTGCCAGAGTTGGGTGGAAGCGAATATTTTGCAATGCTTAACGCTACCGGGATGAGTGTACCCAAGGTTGATGTCTCAAATGCCATTAATATCTATGATAAAGTCTCAAGAATTACTGAGATGGAATTGGCACATTCTCTTCAAACACCGGCTTTAGGTGGGCTTGCTGTTGGATTGGCTAAACTTGCGATAGGCGGCCGGTTGGGTATCGATGTAGATATACAAAAAATTCCCCAGGTTGGCTGCGCGGATCCGGCAACGGTAGTCTTCTCAGAGAGTAATAGCCGCTTTATTATGACTGTTGCTCCGGAAAACTGTTTAAAAGTTGAAACAATACTTAACGGTATTGATTATGCAAAAATTGGTGTTGTTACAGCAGTCCCTGAATTTAAAATCTCTTCTGCTGCAGAATTGATTATTGCGTTACCGGTTTCTGTTTTAGTTGATGCATATAAAGGGACATTAGCTGGCATTTAATATTTATGGATTGATAAAGTCATATGGCGGCAAGGAATAAAAAAAACAATGCGGCGACTAAGCGGATCGATAATATTGTAATTAATACCGCTTCGCAGGCTTATATCCGCAACATAACTGATTTTTCACTTTTGTCGATAGATGAAGAAAATCAGCTTGCAGACGCTATTCAAAATAATGACCATGACTCTGAATCTCATCGTCATGCCAAAGCCAAACTCATCAAAGCTAACCTGCGTCTTGTGATAAAGCTTGCCAGTGAATTTTTAAACCGCGGTGTTTCTAAGCATGATTTGATTGCTGAGGGGAATATCGGACTAATGACCGCGGCAGAAAAATTTAATCCTGAAAAAGGTGCAAAATTTAGTACTTATGGGGCTTGGTGGATAAAGCAGGCAATGCATCGTGCCGTTGCGGAGCAAAGCCGCACAATTAGAATTCCTGTTCAGGCTGTCGAAAAAATCTCCAGAATAAACAAGGCAACAAAATTATTGACTCATCAATTAGGACGGTTGCCAACCGATGATGAGCTGTCTGATTTTTTAGAAATGAACCGCAAAACAGTTATTGAACTAAAAAATACTAGTCTTTCGTCCTCATCATTAAATGAGATGACTGTTGTCGGTGATAATGAAAACGGCGAGGTACAAAATTTTATTCCGGATCACACCGAACCAATGCCTGATAAAATTTTGTCTGATGCTGAAGCTTTAGAACAATTAGCGGAATTTATTACTAAACTTCCTCATCGCGAGCGTAAGGTCTTGGAACTGCGTTACGGTCTTAGCGGTAACAAGCTGCATACATTGGAAGAAATTGGCTTGTTGATCGGGTGTACGCGCGAACGTGTTAGGCAAGTACAAAATTGCGCACTTAAATCTTTGCAGAACATGCATCTTGATATAAAAAATAACTCTGATAAATGATTTTATATACTGGGTAAATATATGGATATTGTGGTTGTAACTGGTTCGAATGGGCTTATTGGCTCTGAAGCTGTGCGTTTTTTTAGCCAACGTAATTTTAAAGTTATCGGTATTGATAATGATATGCGTGCTTACTTTTTTGGGAAAGACGCTTCAACAAAATGGGTTGAACAAGAATTACTCGACTACAGTTCATTTTATACACCTTATGCGGTTGACATTAGAGATTTTTCCGCTATTTCTAAGATTTTTTCCCAATATAACGCTGATATCAAATTAGTAATTCATACTGCGGCACAACCATCTCACGATTGGGCAGCAAAAGAACCATTTACCGATTTTTCAATTAATGCATCAGGAACATTAAATCTATTAGAAGCATCGCGCCAATATTGTCCAAACACTGTTTTTATTTTTACTTCAACTAATAAAGTTTACGGTGATACTCCCAACCAACTTCCACTTGTTGAGCTTGATACCCGCTGGGAAATTGACCCAGCCCATCCATATTATAAAAATGGTATTGATGAAACAATGTCAATCGACCATTGTAAACATTCAATTTTTGGTGCATCGAAAGTTGCTGCAGATATAATGGTGCAGGAATATGGTAAATACTTTGGAATGAAAACCGGCTTGATTAGAGGAGGCTGTTTGACTGGTCCAAAACATTCAGCTGCAGAACTACACGGATTCCTTGGATACTTAATGAAGTGCGCAATGACAGGGACTGTATATAAAATCTTCGGCTACAAGGGCAAACAAGTCAGAGATAATATTCATAGCGCTGACTTGATAAATGCTTTTTGGCATTTTTATCAAAATCCGAGATGCGGCGAAGCATATAATATGGGCGGTAGCCGTTTTAGCAATTGTTCAATGTCCGAAGCAATCGCTTTGTGTGAAAAAATCAGTGGTAATAAAATGAATATTAAGTATATAGATGACAATCGTATTGGCGATCATATTTGGTGGATTAGTGATGTGTCAAAATTCAAAAGTCATTACCCTGAATGGAAATTAACCAAAAATATCGAAGATATTCTTTTTGAAATCTTTCAATACAATAAAAAGCGCTGGAGCTGACCAGTAATATTTATTCATTTTTATCAAGGAAGCTTATATGTATTTGCCAGATGTAAATCGTTACGAGGAGATGCAGTACCGCCGCTGCGGACGCAGCGGCATAATGCTGCCAATGATATCGTTGGGACTTTGGCAGAACTTTGGCAGCGCAAATGTTTACGATAATGCCAAAGCAATGTTGTTTCGCGCTTTTGACCTAGGTATTACCCACTTTGATTTGGCCAACAATTACGGTCCAATGCCTGGCAGTGCCGAAGAAAATTTTGGCAGAATTTTGCGGGATGATTTATTGCCTTATCGTGATGAATTGATTATATCATCAAAAGCAGGGCACTTAATGTGGCCGGGACCATACGGTGATTGGGGCTCAAGAAAATATTTGGTTGCAAGTATCGACCAGAGTTTAAAGCGAATGGGATTGAAGTATGTAGATATTTTTTATCATCATCGTCCCGACCCCAATACTCCTTTAGAGGAAACGATGGGAGCATTGGACTATATTGTCCGCAGCGGTCGTGCCCTGTATGTCGGCATTTCATCATATTCACCAGAATCCACACAACAAGCTGCCGAATTATTGCGTGACTTACATACTCCGTGTCTTATTCACCAACCGCGCTACAATATGCTGTATCGTGATTTTGAAAAGAATAAATTATTTGAATTGCTGGATTCAGAGGGGATCGGCGCTATTGTTTTTTCGCCATTAGCGCAAGGTGTGCTATCTGATAGATATCTACAAAATATTCCGCCAGATTCCAGAGCTGTTAGAAATAGCTCATTAAAGCAGCAAACCATAACAACAGAATTAAAAGAAAAAATATGCCGGCTTAACAATATTGCTTTAGGGCGTCAACAATCTTTGGCGCAAATGGCAGTGGCATGGATATTGCGCAATCCTTCCATTACTTCTGCACTGATTGGCGCAAGCACCGTAGCCCAAATTGAAAATATAGTTGGTGCTCTTCATAATTTAAGCTTTTCTACTGATGAGTTATCTTTAATTGATAATATACTGCAATAAATATTATGCGAACTACTGTTTTTAAATTTTGCCCATTTATTGTTTATAAACTTGTAACTACAGTAAATAAATAATAAGTTATGTCTAGTGCATTTGGGTTTAAGAAAGCTAAATACTTCTATATAAATTAAGGTTCTTATGAATATTGCCGCTATGACTTATAATAAAAAAATATTGTCTTTGTTTGTCGCAGTTAACATAACTGTTATCCTTGTCTGTGGCTGCATTAATGTTGACTATGTTGGACAAAAGTTCCAGCGCCAAAATAATGATGAGGATATACTTTTTTTTAACTCAAATAATGACGTTCCGAAAGACACTTATAGGGTGATTGGCCGTGCCAATGTTACTGCCCCTGGCAGTAGCACACCCGAAGAGATTAAAGGAAAAATTTTAAAGCAAGCTGACGAGTGCGGAGCTGATGCGGTAAGTATTGTAGATTATAAAAAAATTAAAATTGGAGAAATTAGTACTCCTGCGGGAACAGAATATCAGGGTACGTCAGGAGTATGGAATAATACTGGTGCACGTGCTGATGGTTCGCCAATCGCTGTCGATTCATTTGATAAGACTGTTCCGCTCCAAAAAAATAAAACCTCCCGCTATGAAATAAGATCCAAAGCACTGTTCTTGATTTCTAACCAGCGCTACCAAAAATATTTACAGTTGGCGGCTGAAGAAAAACAAAAGACCAGAAGCATGGAACAAGAAGATCGCGAAGTTGAGCAGAAAAAGGCAATTGATAGTCGTGAGTTGGAAACGCTAAATGTTATGAGCCAACTCCAAGCCGACTTATAATCTACAGATATTTGTGTGGTGGTTTAACACCAACCGCATAAATTTGCCTTTGAAAAAAAATCCGCGATTCCGTTTGGCGTGGCAACTGGTCGAATATGGAAAAGTAATGCCAGAATGAAAAAAAAGTTATTTTTTTGAGATTTACTTCAATAAATATATGCGTTATAATTTGCCTTTAATGTAAACCACCGACAATAGAATTTTAAATATGAATAGAGCAATTCCTGAAGAAATTATTGAAGAGATAAAATTAAGAGTAGACATTGTTGAGCTTATTAACAGCTATATTCCGTTAAAAAAATCTGGCAGTGATACCTGGAAAGCTTTGTGCCCTTTTCATAATGAGAAAACCCCCTCGTTTAGTATCAGTCAAAAACGTCAGCATTTTCATTGTTTCGGTTGTGGCAAAAGTGGTAATGTTTTTAGTTTTGTAATGGAACGAGAAGCTGTTGATTTTCCCAATGCCGCGTATATACTTGCAGGCAAATACAATATCATCATCCCAGAAAAAAAATATTCAAGTGCTGAGGAACGACATCAGGAAAAAATTAAAAGTGACTCACGTGAGAGGCTATATCAGGTTAATGAAGAATTTGCATCTTGGTATGCCAGTTTGTTAAAAGTTGAATCTAATTCTGCAGTCGCCAGATATTTACTCCAACGGGCAATCCCCAATGAAATCCGCGATAAATTTCGTATAGGTGCCGCACCTGACTCATGGGACGCCTCACTAAAGTATGGGTTATCCAGGGGGTATACTGAATTGGAACTGCTTGAGGCAGGCATTTTATTAAGAAGCGAACAAGGCAAAATTTATGACCGTTTTAGAAATAGGTTGATTTTTCCGATTTGGAATGAACAGGGCAGGGTGGTTGGGTTCAGCGCTAGAACAATAGAAGTTGACCCAACTACAGCAAAATATGTAAATAGTCCGGAAACTCATTTATTCAAAAAAGGCAATATTTTATATGCTTTATGTTTAGCGAGGGAAGACATTCGCAAAAAGGATTACGTTATATTGTGCGAAGGACAATTAGATGTCATTGCAATGCACCGTGCCGGTTATTGCAATGCTGTTGCGCCGCAGGGAACAGCTTTCACTTTTGAACAGGCAATGATGCTTAAACGCTATTCTACGAAAATTTATATTTTCTTCGATTCTGACAATGCCGGTATAAATGCAACGCTTCGTGCTTTAGAAATTTTATTGCCATTGGACTTTGAAATTAAGGTAATTTCAACACCATCAGGCAAAGACCCTGATGAAATATATAAAGAAAAGGGAGAAGATGGTATTGCTGAGGTCGTTAACAATGCCACAGACTTTTTTGATTTTACAATATTGCAATTGAAACAAAAAAATGATGTCAAAACACCATCCGGAAAAGCAAAAATCTGTCAGGAAACGATAAAATATTTGGAAATATTAAATAATCCTGTAATCAAGGAAGCATACGTCAGAAAACTCTCTGAATTCCTTAATATTAGCTGCGATGGGATTTATAAGGATATAGCACGCCTTAAGAAGAAAATTTACCCGGTTGCTGCTAATATTGAAGTTGATGGTGCCAGCAGCGCTGCCAATAATGTGGACAATCTGCCATCATCAGTTATTCACGCAGAAGAAACTTTGCTTGAACTGGCAATATCAAACGAACATGTTTGCGCTTCTCTGGCAGGTGTTTTACCATCAGATTTTATCAGTGAAACAGGCGTTGGGCGTATCTTAAATATGATTATTGGATTACACATTAATGGTGAATGGGGTAATGTTACTAACGCGGTTAATGATGTATTGTCTATCAATCCAGACCATAAAGTCAGCCGAATTCTTATTTCAGGCTCGTCCTATGCAACTGAAACCATAAACAAGGCTGTCTGTGAGTGTGTTGGTGAAATTAAGCGTTATTACATGGAAAAATCAAAACTGGAGTTTCGTCAACGTCTTAGTGCAGCAGTTTCACCGGAAGATAAATCACAAATTATTCATGATTACCAAAATGCATTGCATCAATTTTATGGAACTGACAATAAAATTAATTAAGGAGAATGATACAAGGCAATTTTATATAGCGTCGCACCATCATAATTAAGCATTATTTTCTATAAACTATCTTAATCCGCATTTGCATTTAAGCAGTTTTAATGATAGTTTATTGTATAAATAATGGCAGAGAAAAAAAAATACCGCCAATATAAGTTGTGGAATTCGGTCGCTATCAGGTTCTGGGTATGTCATTCGGAGGCTGATACCGCGATTCCGCAAATGCTTATCAAACGTATTCTTTTTTTTACTCTTGTGCATTACCGTAAATTGTCGCGATTGACAATTACAGGTATAATTAATAAAGATTAAAATCAATCTTAGTCTGAAAATTAAAGAGGAAGAAAAATGGCAGAAGAAAAAGTTGTTTTTAGCATCAGTGATAATAAGACAATTGAAATTTCCACCGGTAAAATGGCCAATTTGGCGAACGGTGCGGCCGCGGTTAGATTAGGCGATACTATAGTTTTTGCCGCCGCATGTTCCGGACCAGCAAAACCAGACGCGGATTTTTTCCCGCTGCAAGTAGATTATCGTGAAAAATATAGTGCTGCAGGTATTTTCCCTGGGGGGTATATTAAACGTGAGGGACGCCCTAGCAATAAGGAAATTCTCACCTGTCGTGTTACTGACAGACCTTTGCGTCCGCTATTTCCAAAAGGGTACTTTGATGAAGTGCAGGTGTCTGCATTATTACTTAGCGCTGACAAAGAAAACGAAGCAGATGTACTGTGTATGCTTGCCGCATCAGCAGCATTAACTATTTCAGATTTGCCGTTTGAAGGTCCAATCGGTGCATTAAGAGTTGGGCGTGTTGATGGTAAATTTATTGCAAATCCTACACATTCAGATATGTCAAGAAGCTCTATGGATTTGATTTATGCTGGTGTCGCTGATAAGGTCATTATGATTGAAGGTGAAGCTAATGAATGCTCTGAAGCAGAATTAGTGCAGGCAATGGAGTTCGCCAATGAAATCGTAAAAATTCAGATTGATGCTCAATTACAGTTGGCTGCAAAAGCTGGTAAAACGAAAAAAACTCCAAAGTTGTATTTGGTGCCTGAAGCAATTGAAACTGCATTAAGGGCTTTCTGCACAGATAAACTTCCGGTCGCCTGCATCGTTCCAGGGAAAAATGACCGCATCGCTGCGCTGGATGCTATCCATGCCGATGCAGTTGTTCAGCTAAAAAAACAATTGCCTGATATCAATGCCTCGGTATTAGAGTTGGAAGTTCACAAGTGTTTTGATGATTTAGTTAAAGAAGCAACACGACATGCGATTCTGGTAAATCAATACCGGCCAGATGGCAGGGGCATTGATGATATTCGTCAACTTTGTGCAGAAGTAGCGGTATTGCCGGTTGTTCATGGTAGTGCGTTATTCTCACGTGGCGAAACACAAGCTTTGGTTATCACTACGTTAGGTGGAGAAAAAGATTCACAGGAATCAGATAATATCACTGGACGTCCTTCAACACTCAATAAACGGTTTTATTTGCATTATAATTTCCCGAATTTTAGTGTTGGCGAAGTTGGCAGAATTTCTGGACCAGGCCGTAGAGAAATCGGCCATGGCGATTTGGCAGAACGTTCTGTTGCCAAAGTTATCCCTGCCGACTTCCCGTATGTTGTTCGATGCGTTTCTGAAGTTATGGCATCAAACGGTTCAACCTCAATGGCATCAGTTTGCGGTGCGATTTTATCACTAATGGATGCAGGTGTGCCGATAAAAGCGCCTGTGGCAGGAATTTCATGTGGTTTAGTCACTGGCGATAATCAAGAATTACTGCTTACTGACATCATTGGCGCGGAAGACCATTTCGGCGATATGGATTTTAAAGTTTGTGGTACAAGAAACGGTATTACTGGTTTTCAGCTTGACTTAAAACTGCCCGGTGTATCTATCACTTTATTACAGCAGGCAATGCAGAAAAATCTTGATGCCAGATTAAAAATTCTTGATGTCATCGAATCATGCATTAATGAACCGCGTAAAGAAATCAGTGCGAATGCGCCTCAACTGGTAGTTTTAAAAATTAACCCGGAAAAAATTGGTGCTTTAATTGGACCTGGAGGAAAGAATATTAAAGCTATCACTGAAGAAACCAATTCTTCTATTGATGTTAGTGATGATGGTACAGTTAAAATCCTTTCTCCGGATAAAGAAGCGTTAGAGGATGCGAAGAATCGTGTTCTCGGATGTACTGCAATGCCGGAAATCGGCAAAATTTATCGCGGCAAAGTTATTGCCATTAAAGATTTTGGCGCTTTCGTTGAAATTATGCCTGGACTTGAAGGTTTGCTGCATATTTCTGAAATGGCTGATTATCGAGTTAAGCTCGTTACAGACATTTGTCAGGAAGGAGCCTTTGTTTCTGTCAAAGTTATTGATATAGATCAATCCGGAAAAATACGTCTGAGCCGGAGAGCAGCATTAAAAGAAATGGACGAGAAACAAAACGCACAATAATTAAACTCTCTATTAAAATATAAGGAAAAAAATATGTTGGAATTATCTTGTTACGTGTTGGCACAAGCGTCTGGTGGAGAAACTCAAAATGGCGGTTTATTGCCGCTCCTCGGTCCGATTGTTATCTTTGGTGTAATGATCTATTTTATGATTCGTTCTCAGCGCAAACAGGCTAAGAAACGCCAGGAAATGATTGACCATGTAAAAAAAGGTGATGATGTGGTTATTGCCGGCGGGATTTTTGGCAAGGTTATCGAAGTAAAAGAAAAAACTTTTATGGTTGAAATCGCTGAAAAGGTTAACGTCGAGGTCAGTAAGCCAGGCGTCACTGCAATTTTTTCTGGCGGCAAAATGGATACCATCGCCAATTAAATTAACACAATATGAGTTTACGGGAGCTTAATGAGGTATGAATAAAAAGCCATTATTGATGAGAACGATTATTGTAATTGTGGTAACTCTTTTATTTGCAGTTTCCACATATCCGCTTACGCCTCGTGATTTCTACAAAACGTTTGAGTCTATCCTAAAAAATAGCAATGACCCTGTTGCTGAAAAAGTAATAGCAGACGCCAAGAAATTACAAGAAAATAATCCTACGCTGTATCCATCAACTGCTTTATTGCAGGTTGCTGACGAAAATGGCATAGATTTAAAGAGTCATATCTCAGGCAAGGATATTAACGATAATAGTGACGTAATCAGCTTGATTCGTAAAAAAGCTGGAAGCTCAATTCGCCTTGGTTTGGATTTGAATGGCGGTGTCGAATTCCTCCTTGAACTAATCCCGGACGAAAAGAAAGCCAATGATGGTTCTGTCGTTGATGTTGACAATAATTTCAATCGTTATCGTGATATTGCCATTGAAATTCTGCGCAAACGCATGGAATCACAAAATATTTTTGAAACTGAGATTTCACCCGCAGGTGGTCGTTATGTCTCGTTGCGTGTTCCTGTCGTTTCTAAAGAAGAAAAGAATAAGCTGCTCGATTTGATAAAGATGAGCGCTAAATTGCGTTTTAGGCTTGTTCATCCGGAAAATACTGCGCTTGTCAATCAGTACTTGGCCAATCCAAAGGATTTTGTGATTCCGGCGGGTTATGACAAAATGGAGATATCTGAATTTGTTAAAAAAGGCAAACCAGTTGTTCAAACATACTTCATTGAACGGCGCTGGAAAATGGATGGCAAAGGAGTTGTTGAAGCTTTTCCGACTACCGACCAATTTGGTCAACGAAAAATTATTCTTAAATTCAACTCTGATGGTGCACGTGATTTCGGCAAAGTAACTTCAGAAAATATTGGCAGGCAGTTAGCAATTGTGCTGGATGGAAAGCTTTATTGTGCACCCAATATTAAACAGGCTATCATGGATGGAAGCGCAGAAATTTCAGGTCGCTTTTCCAATGAAGAATCTAAGAATATATCGGATGCACTGGTCAGCGGAAGCCTTCCGATTCAAATTAAAGTAGATGCGATTTTTGATACCGATGCAACACTCGGCGCAGACAATGTACGCAATGGCATATGGGCAGGTGTGTTGGCACTATTATGCTTGGCCGCCAGTATGATAATTTATTATATGAGAGCCGGTGTCGTAGCAATAACAGGTATGTTGGTTAACGTAGTTTTGGTACTCGGTTCGATGGCGGCATTTGATGCAACCCTAACATTGCCAGGGATGGCAGGTATTATTTTGACAATGGGTATGTCCGTTGACGCCAATGTTCTTATTTATGAACGCATTCGTGAAGAATTAGGGCAGGGGAAAGGATTATCGTCTGCTATCGATTTGGGATATAGCCGTGCATTCCTTACCATTATTGACTCGCATATTACAACGCTGTTTACCGGTGTAATTTTGATGTTTGTTGGTACTGGTGCGATCAAAGGATTTGCAGTAACATTAAACCTGGGGATTATTACCAGTTTGTTTTCTTCACTCTTTGTAACACGATTGCTTTTTGATGTTATGTTGCGTTATCAAGATTTGAAGACTCTAAAAATGCTCCATATTTTTACTCAGCCTCATTTTGATTTTCTAGGCAAAAGCAAATTATTGTTAACAATTTCATGCACATTGTTTGCATTGAGTATTGGCATTTTTATTTTCCGTGGCGCTGATTGTCTTGGAGTTGACTTCCGTGGCGGTACTCAGGTAACATTTAACTATGCATCACGTATTAATCCGCAATTATTGACTGACGAGCTTACTGCAGCCGGATACGAAGCCAAAGTAACATATAAGACTAATAGCTCAATCGCTGATAACAGAAAATTAGAAATAGTTGTTCGTCCAAACAAAAAACATGAAGCTGGTATTGCTGCTGGAAATGTAAGTCCAAAAGAGCAAATTGCAAAATTGTTAAACAGTAAATTCCCGGATGCTAAACTTACTGGTGGTTTGGAATCAACACTTGGCGGACTTGTTGGCTGGGAATTTACCAAATCTGCTATCCTTGCAATAATTCTTGCTTTTGTAGGTATTATTATTTATGTTTCATTGCGGTTTGAATTTGATTACGGTGTGGCCTCTGTAGCAGCTTTGGTGCATGATGTAGTTGTTACCACCGGCATATATTTATTGATGGGCAGAGAAATTTCGTTGTCAGTCGTTGCAGCCTTGCTTACTATTATTGGTTACTCGATTATGGATACTATCGTTGTCTTTGACCGAATTCGTGAAAACCTGAGGCTAATTAAAGACCAAGGATATCAGGATATTATTAATTTAAGTATTAATCATACTTTAAGTCGTACTATTCTTACTTCTTTTACAGTATTTTTAGTGGTTTTTGTCCTTTTCCTGTTCGGTGGTATTGCCATAAATGATTTTGTGCTGGTTATGATGCTGGGCGTTATCATTGGTACATACTCATCAGTATTTATTGCCAGTCCGATTATTGCGGTATGGCATAAAAAAATTGGCGGCGTACTGGGCAGAGGTATTCATTCTAAAGAAAATACCCCATCAAAATTGACAGCTGACACTGATTCATCAACGGCTAATTGATTAGGATTTATTGTTAAATAATTTATAAAACACTGGCCGTAATGTCGTTTATTAAATTTTTTCTCTGAAAATCAATAATTAATGGTGACGTCATGAGGTCTTTGAAAGTTGGCGTGGCTGGTATGCGTGGCGTGATCGGCACAGGCTTAATACCAGCACGCATCATTGATTTTACTACGGCCTTTGGTACTCTTATTGATGGCGGCAACATTATTGTTGCAAATGATTCAAGAACATCTTCCGAGATGGTTTCACATGCAGTGTTGTCATCGCTTTTAAGTTGTGGCTGCAATGTCCTTCAAGCAGGCATTATGCCGGCGCCTGTTTTGCATTATCTTATCCCCAAATTAAATGCTGATGGTGGAATCTTAATCGGCGGTGCGCATCAAGGCGCGGGTTGGAATGCTGTTGTCCCAATCAGTACCAATGGTGCATACTTTAATAATCTTCAACTGCAAGAACTGCTGGATGTGTATCACAGCCATCGCTACCTTAATGTCAAATGGGACAAAATAGGGAAAGTCGATTCTATCCCGACTGGTGCGGCAGATTCATATCTTGATTCACTTTGCTCAATTATTGATGTTCAGGCTATCCGTAATGCCAAATTTACTGTAGTGGCTGATTTTTGCAACGGTTCAGGTTCTATTTTGGCTGACAAATTTGCATCGTGTTTAGGCATCAAATTAATAGCTATCAATAATGTTGTTTCCGGAGTCTTGCCACATGACCCTGAACCACGCCCCAGGAGCAGCTTTCAGGCGCAGTCTATTGTTTTACCGTTACAAGCAGACTGTGGCATGGTATTTAATAGTGATATGAGCCGGATGGCACTGGTTAGCAATGATGGTGAAACACTTTCGGAAGAATATACATTGCCGTTACTGGCTGACTATCTTCTAAGCAGGAATCCGGCAGGGCAGACAGTAATTATCAATTCTTGTTCCACAAAAACGATGGATGACGTAGTTGCAAAATACGGTGGCGAATTGGTAAAAGTCAAAGTTGGACAATCAATAATTATTGATAAAATGTCAGAAACCAATGCGTTGCTTGCCGGCGAGGGCAATGGCAGTGTTGCTTTAAAAGGCTGGGTGAATGGATTTGATTCTTTTATGGCTGCAGCTTTGTGCCTTGAAGCGATGGCAGTAAAAAAAATGAAATTATCGCAGTTAGTTTCAGCCTTACCACGCTATTTTATTGTTAAAAAATCTATTACTTGCCCAGCCGCACACGCATATTCAATTATTCATAGCCTAAAGAATAAATTCCCATCAGCTAAAATAACTGACGATGATGGAGTTCGTTTCGATTGGGATGATTCATGGATTAGCCTGCGGGCATCTTCAACAGAACCATTAATTCGAATGATTGCTGAATCTAAAAATAAAGAACACGCAATAGATTTAGCCATGCACGTTAGAGGCACAATTGAAAGATTGGTGGCAACATAATGAAAT
Organism: uncultured Victivallaceae bacterium; assembly: GCA_964542255.1. GTDB lineage: Bacteria > Verrucomicrobiota > Lentisphaeria > Victivallales > Victivallaceae > CAYMSF01. The sequence continues at coordinate 16,447 of CAZITV010000006.1, read as the reverse complement.
TCCGAAAAAATCTAAAAATTGGCGTAAGTGGTGTTCGCGGAGTCGTTGGCGAATCACTAACTCCGTCACTCGTTGCAGCATTTTCATCATCGTTTGGCAAATATGTGGGGGGGGGGCGTGTTGTAGTTGGGAGAGATACGCGGGTATCAGGTGAAATGTTTGAACATGCAGTTGTTGCAGGTTTACTTGCCGTGGGATGCCAGCCAGTAATTTTAGGAATAATACCAACTCCCACCTTACAAATTATGGTTGAAGAATCACAAGCCAACGGTGGTATTGCAATTACTGCAAGCCATAATCCTAATGAGTGGAATGCATTAAAGTTTATTGGCCGCCGAGGAATTTTTCTCAACGAAAATGAGACAAACGAATTGCTTGATATTTATAATCAACAAGATTTAAATTACAGTGAAGAAAACGATTATAGAGATATTAGAGTCATAAATAATGCTTTTGCTATACATCAAAAAAGAATATTTGCCCATATTAATGTTGACGCAATAATAAAGCGGCGCTTTAAAGTTGCGTTAGATTGCTGTAACGGCGTTGGCGCTCTCTTTAGTCGTCATTTTCTGGAAGCGCTTGGATGTGAAGTTTACTCAATCTTTGATTCACCCTCGGGTATCTTTGAACGAACACCTGAACCCATTGCAGATAATTTAACTGCATTGGAGGCGCTGGTAAAATCTTCCGGGGCAATTGTTGGATTTGCCCATGACCCAGACGGCGACCGAATGGCCGTGGTTGACAATAACGGCAACGCCATTGGCGAACAATATACTTTAGTATTAGCTGTTTATCATCTGCTGGCGTATGCTAAAAGCAATGTTGTCGCTAATGTTCAAACAACAAAAATCCTGGATGACGTAGTTTCATCCTATGGATGCAGTTTAAGTTACTCCAAGGTTGGAGAAATTCACGTTGTTGAAAAGATGCTCGAAACTAACGCAGATATTGGCGGCGAAGGCAATAGTGGTGGAGTTATTTGGAACAAAATCCACCCTGGTAGAGATGGGTATGTGGCTATGGCTTTGATCTTGGAAATGCTGGCAATGACTCCTTTGAATCTTGATGATATAATAAAAAAACTACCATCGTATTCTACAAAAACAAAGAAAATTGCTTGTTCGTCATTCACCGCTCGTGAAATTTTACGCTATTTTGCTAATAAATATGAAAGCTATAATCCAATTATGCTTGACGGGTTACGTATCAATTTTTCAAATTCATGGGTATTACTGCGCACCTCAAATACTGAATCTGTACTCAGACTAATGGTTGAATCTGCTACTGATAATGAGACTAACTCAATACTCAAGCAATTTTCTGATGAGATTGAAGACTTGATTAACCAATCGAATAAGTAGATTTGTCCATTGACAAGTGTGGTATATTACATTAACCAAGCGCAGTTAAAATTTCACGAAGTGATTTATTATTGCGGCATAGGCTTGAGGCATTGTTATGAGGTTAATTAACTTGCGACTTAGTGTTATCTTAAAGAATGGCGAAAGTGAAAAAGCTGGTTCAATGATAGTTAGACTATTACGTAAATCTTTATAATTAATTTCATCACGATTAGCAGTTTTAGCAATTGCTGCAGCGGTCAAAATGATTATTGGAACGGAAAGTAGTAAATGCTTTAGTCCCTGCTCATAGCTATAGTCGTGTACATGTTGACCGCAAAAGTGCATAGAATCAAGTTTGCCAAAAAAATACTGTTCAAAGCATAATATTGCTTCAGGTGATATTTTATCGTAGAGCTCGTTATTAAATATTTCACTTCCAGAAATATTTGGCAATTTATGATTAATCAAATTCATTGAGCCTAAACCAAAACCAAAGGCCAAATTATTACAGACTTTTTTTATTCTGTCCGTCCACCTTACTTTAATATTGCGGTCATCATTGCGTAAATATCCGCATAAAATAGCGAGCAAATCCAGTTTGTGTCTTCTGCTTATTTTACTGTTATGCAATTCATTCATTAAGCTTTGTGCAGCTTTATCTATAAAATTTCCTGCATCAATGCTGAAGTTAATATCTGCTCTTGCTATATCCTGATGCATTGATTTCTGCTCGTGAAACTTGATTATGCGTGCCACAGCGTAAAGACGTAACTGCAATGATAAATTTTTGTCATGTAAAATTTTTGCAAAAGCCTGATGGACATATCTAACAGCAGAAAGCGGGGCTGGATTATTATTAGAATATACGCACGTCTCCAACTTATTGGTTTTAAAGTTCAGCATTTCGTTTTGAATTTGTTTGGTGTAGTCGCATAATCTTTTTTGAGAATCAATAACTCCCACTGCCGGACAGTCGAAACGTAAATCCGCTGATATTACTCCGTCATTCCAGCGCATAATATTCAGCGGATAAACTCGGCAGGCTAAAGGTTTGTTTTTTATGCCAAAGCGATGATGAATTTCACACAGATTTTCTTGATTGCAAAAAAAACATGTGCCGTGTTTATTTTTTTTAATACGATAAATATTTTTTTTGACGTTTTCAAAAAGACGATGTTTTTCTTCAGGAGAGTTTTGGGTAAGTAAACTACAGATATTATTCATTTCTTCTAAGGTCAGGGTAATATCACAAGTCAAACAGCATAAACCGCAGCGCTGACAAGTATAATACATATTCTCAAATAATGATATTTTTTTGCAAGTCATATAATTTTTATAGTTATTTTAGCATTTTACCATACAATTAGAATTTGAATAGTGAACCAATTTTTTTATTTAACAGCTTCGAAGCAGCAAACAACGTTGCCGCCAGGAAAAGCATTGCCCACAGTCCGAACGCACAGGCTATCCAAGAGCCTTGCCCAAGTATTTGAGAAAGCTCAAAAATTGCTTTAGTAATTGGATAGTAAGCACTTTTTTGCGCCAGAATAAGCGAATCTGAAACTTCAAGCATTGAGAAGCTAAAAGCAAACAGTGCTCCAACCACCAAGTTGGCAGCAATTAATGGTACAGTAATTTTTCTCAGAGTATACCATGAATTTGCGCCAAGATTCCTTGCTGCTTCTTCTAATGAAATTGGCAGTTGTTCAAGTCCTGCTGCAACTGCCCTGACAACGTAGGGAATACGGCGCATGGCATATGCAACTACTAACAGCAGCGTTGGATTATTAATTGGATCAAGCCAACTGTTTAGCCATGATATTTTAGCGCATAAACTTAAATAGCCAAATGCCATTATTATTCCTGGCACTGCAAGTGGGAGCATTGCTAAAGCATCAATAATTTGCCAGCCAAAAGGTTTCCAGCGGACAATCAGAATCGCTGTTGGGATACCGAGTAAAATACATAACAGCATCGCCATTGAGGAGTATTTTACGCTATTAATGATGCTTGGGACGACTATCTCATGGGACAGTGCGGCTTGAAAATGTATCATGGTGTATGATGACGGCAAAATGGTATTATACCAATCATGCGCAAAAGCTCCAAAGATAAGCGCAATATGCGGAAGTGTCGCCATAATGGTTATCAATAAAAAAAGTCCAGACGCAGTTAAAGATTTAACGCCGCTTAACTTTATTGACGAAGCGGTGGCAGTACCTTTATTAATTTGCGCCATATCTTTTTTATTCAGTGCAAATTTTCCTGTAAAATACATAATTATTGAGATTAATAACAGAATTACCACCAGTGAATATGGCAGCGGATTGGTTTCAAGTTCATTTATTCCATTAAATATTTGCACTGGAGTGACAGTATTGTAACCCAGCATAAGCGGAGTGCCTAATTCAGTAAAACTCCATATTAACACAATACTGCCGCCTGCGAACAGACCTGGGCTTACCATCGGAAGTGATATCTTAAACAGTCGTGTGAATTTACCTGCACCTAGATTTTGCGCCGCCTCATCAAGTGACGGGTCAATATTGCCCAATGCGGTAACAAGGTTTAAGTAGAGAATTGGGTATAAGTGTAAAGCTTCAATAATGCATACAGCATAAAATTTACCACTACCGCCCAGCCAATCAATAGCAGGCAGGTGCATGCCAGTTAATATACTATTAACAACTCCGTAATGACCAAAAACCTGTTGAAAACCTAGGGCACCGACAAATGGCGGCAAAATCATCGGCAGCATAACCAGTAAATTAGTAAAACGTTTACCTGGAAAATCATAACGATCAGCTAATAATGCCAGAGGCACTGCCAGCAGAAACACAATAAAAGTTGTTACAATCGAAATTATAAATGAATTATACAATCCTAAGCGCAGCACCGGTGTGGCCAAAGCCTCCAAGATAATGTCTGGATAAAGTCCTTGCCTGACAACAATAAATAGCGGAAACAGCATCAAAGAAGCAAAGATTGCCAACAATAAATACATAATTAGTATGCGGGTTGATTTCAAAGTCCTGCCTCAGCTAATTGCTTTGCTGTTCTATAGTTATCACGAGCCTGTTCGGACCATTCACGTTGTTTTTTTAATATTTTTGACATCGAGTTAAAGTCGTTATTTAATCTAATTGAAGTCTGAGCTTCTTCAATATCACGGTAGTTAAATGGTATTCGGTTAAACGCGGCCATTGCCTGAGGAACTTTACTGACTCCGCCTGCTTTAATAATCGCCTGCCATGCATCTTGTAATTCATTTACCGGGTCAAGCGCAATACATTTTATCAAGACGCGAATTAAATTAAAATATCGCCCAGTATAATTGTAGTTATAATCGAATCCGGCAAGTTGAAGGTAAGGATTGAAATTACTGTCAGACATAAATTGCGTATATCGTGGTTGATACATATCTTTTCTAATAGGCAGGCGGCGCAATGCATACTTGACTGGACCGCCGCTGGTGCCAACTTTAAAATTCCAAATTTGTTGTCCAGATTCAGATAGTAAAAATTCAATAAACGATATTGCTGTTTTGCGGTTAGGCGCTCCACGTAATAATTGTATTGGGTCGGCAGATAAAGATGTACCATTGAGCGGTGCGGTAAATCCCATGCGTGCATTGCCATCATTTTGCATCGCCGACCATTCCGCCTCGCTTCTGCCATAAAAATCGATGCAAATGCCGGCGACTGCATTTCCAGACGCGACGTCGTGCGGTACTTTGCTGGCAGAATCAGTAATATAGCGGGAATTTGCAGTAATAAGTTTTATTAAGTTTATACCATTAGCCCAGCCCTGTTCGCGATATGCATTTTGTGCTGATTTAAATTTGTGCTGGTCATGCGGTTTGTTTTGTTCTTCTGTCAACGCCAGGTGAAATTGTTGCTGTATTATCATTTCAAAGCACTTATTAATCGAACCGGATTTACTCGGGTCAGCTATTGCAATTTTATTAAAGAAGCGCGGTTCTGATAAATCACTCCACGTCTCTGGTGATTTAGAGTCGTGCATTTCTGCCAGTCGTGAATAGTTCCAGCAGATGCCAAAAGTTGAAAGACATACGCCATAATATCTGCCGTTTTTATCATAGAGGGTTTCCCCCCCAAACTGTAATGGAATAATTTGTTCATTAAACCATTCCGGATGCAAACGCTGCAATCCTGCATCAACACTATAGCCACGTTCAGCTTGGCGGTGATGATCATATTGCCCGCCACCGAAAAATAAATCAATACCAATACTTATATTAGATTCCAGAAAAACGGTACGCGCCTTAATTGATTCTACGGGAAATTTACTTCCATGGACTGCTGCTGAATTAGTAAAATGAGCAGATATTGCACTGTTCCACGGTACTTGATCAAATAAATTTCGCCAATATTGTTTAAACGCAGTTTCATACCGGTCAGCGATATACTTGACAATATCAGATGTACCTCCTGGCGAACGCCATTCAAGTCTTACTTGGCGGTGATAACGATCTAGATAATATTGTTGAAACGCCTTGGTAAATTCATAGCGTGTTGATTCAGAATGAGGCGAGATAATAACTAGTTTATCTGTTTTAGATAAACTGTCTTTAGCTTGTCCAGAGACCACTGGACGCAATACCAATGGAATTACAATTAATATAGTTAAAGGAATAAATGCTAAAAAAATATTTCGATACATAAATTAAATATTTTATATGGTTTGTTCGGGGAACAACACAATATGCTCAGGGTTTATTGAAAGTATAATCTTTGTTCCTGTCAGACGCTGTGGCGCACAATTTTCACAACAAATAATTACTCCATTTGATGTTGCAATTTCCCAGATATTATTTTCACCTAAAAAAGTCATACTAGATATTTCGCCGGAAATAATATTTGGTGCATTGGATGATGTTTCAACGATACGCAGGCATTCTGGTCGAAACATACCTGTGATTGTCTGCCCGTTGCTAATCTCAAATGCAGGAAGATTCGCCTGTAACTCGCCAAATGGTGTTGATAATTTGCAAAAATAGTTATTAACTGCAATAACCCTGCACTCAATAATATTAGTCTGTCCTAAAAAACTGGCAACAAAGTTATTGATAGGATGTCTGTATATTTCAGAAGGAGTTCCAATTTGCTGCAGCTTGCCCTGATGAATGACGGCGATCCGGTCAGCCATACTCAAAGCTTCCTTGCGGTCATGTGTCACGTAAATTGTGGTTAAATTAGCCGATTTACATATCTGGTGAATTTCTTGCCGCATAGTGTCGCGCAATTTTGCATCAAGGTTAGACAATGGTTCGTCAAGTAATAAAATGCCTGGCTTAATTGCCAATGCGCGCGCCAATGCAACACGTTGTTGTTGTCCGCCAGAAAGTGAAGCGGGACGACGTTGAGCGTATTCATCCATGCATACCAACTTTAATGCAGACATCACTGCTTTATTGCGTTCGTCGCTGTAAATCTTTTTGACATTCAACCCAAATGCCACATTTTCAAATACAGTTAGATGTGGCCAAAGAGCGTAATTTTGAAAAACCATGGCAGTATTTCTTTTTTCTGGCAGGTAGCTGGTAATATCCTTGTCATCAAAAAAGATTTTTCCAGTGTCTGGTTTGATAAAACCGGCAATAATTCTTAATAGTGTTGACTTGCCACAGCCGCTGGGACCAAGCAAAAAGAATAATTCGCCTGGATTGACGACTAAATCAATCGGCTCAATTACTGGTTTATTTATGGTATAAGCTTTACTGATACCGCGTATTTCAAGTTTTATCATGGATTATTTATTTTATGTGTAGTATTAAATATTCTTTTGCCAATGCTCAAAATGAATTTTTTCCGAACTAAATCTTGTGCGGTATTGATGTTGAGTTTTGGGATGACCGATGGCTATAACTGCTATCGGGATAATATTCTTCGGCAGGTTAAAAAATGACGAAATATTTTTAATTCTATCTTCACGCGGATGAACCCCAAGCCAGCAGGCTCCCAAATCCATCGCGCTTGCGGCCAACAAAATATTCTCTATCGCAGCACTGCAATCCTGAAGCATATATGACTCACTGTTAGCATGTGTATTATTAATGTCGCCGCAGACAATAATACCTACAGGTGCGGTTAATAAAAATTTACCATTTGGCAGCACCTCAGAAATTGATTTAAGCGTTTCGATACTGCGCATAATAATAAAATGCCACGGGTCTTTGGCACATGCCGAGGGCGCTGCCATTGCTGCTTCAAGCACTTGCTGAATGGCTTCATCACTAACAGGTATGTCAGTAAATTCTCTAACACTGCGGCGTTTAAAAATAAATTCAATTCTTTTATCCATTTAGCAACCTCCAATAATTAATAATAGTATCTGATAATAGCCTCTGTTTTAAGTTTATCAATATATTCTTCTAATGCTTTTTCCTTGAGTTTTTTTTCGATTTTATCACGCAATTCATTATTGAGTTCACGGTAGGTAGTTGTGACTGCCGGTTCATAAGCGTCAAGTCTCAGGAAGTAAACGCCTTCAGGAGTTTTTATCGGTTTGCTTACATATCCAGGCTTCATATTTTTCAAAGCATCGGCAAATTCAGGACGGAGTCTATTTTCCTCAATAAACCCTAAATCACCGCCATTCTTAGAACCGGGTCCATCAGAGTATAAACCTACCATGGCAATAAACACTTTGCGGCTGGCGCTATTCAATTCTGATTCAAGCATTTTAAGCGTTTCTGCAAAGTTTTGATGCTCATTACGCAACAATAGTAGCTCAAGCTTCAATTTGGCCGGAGTTGAAAATTCCTTTTTGTTATTTTCATAATATTCAAAAAGTTCTTTTGGCGTAAGATTGACATTTGCATAATAATAATTATTTATCATAATTTGCATCGCTATCTTATCAGTAGCTTTTTTACGCAGTTCATCAACTGTAGTTCCACTTTTTTTTGCTTTTTCTTCAAGTTCATTGCGGCTTACACAACCATAATTCAGTGCCAAATCATCAAGCATATTCTCAATGTATTCCGGAGGTATTGGGACTTTCTTTTTTTCATAGGCAGCCAAAAGTAGATGGCGGCTGATAATTTCTTCAAGAATTTTTTTACGGAGTTTATGCACTTCCTGATAGAGTTCCGTCCCAGAATATACTAAGCATATGCGCGATTCTTCACGCCGGCTGTCATTAAGAACATCCATTAAGCTTATTGGCGTTCCATTTACGGCAGCCAGAATAGAGTCAACTTTTTCATTGCTTTTATCGATCTCAGGCGGCTTTAATGCCTTTTTGTCCTGTGCGCTAACCAGTGTAATACATATCGATAATAATAATATTGTAATTAATTTTTTCATTTTCACATGATATTGTTTTAATTGCTCATATTGCCAGACAAATTCAATACACAAAACTTTTTATTGTAATTAAATATCTCAGCAAATGTTGTTGAGGTAAACCACATAAGTTAATACCGTTATTCTTCGTTTGCAATTATATTAGTAAAATTGTTAATCAAATCAACGTAAGAAAAATAATTCTCAATTGTTATTACGGCAAGACATCAAGTAATATACTTATGTCAAGGAAGGCAGTATTACCGGCATCCCGTCATGAGGATTGGTAAAAATATTGACATTGTGTCCATATACTTCAAATAAGATATCTTCGGTTAATACCTCGTGAGGATTACCGTCGGCCAAAATATTGCCATTCTTCATTAGAATAATTCTGTCGCAAATTCTTGCTGCCATCTGGACATCATGGGTAACAATAAGGATGGAACTGGATTGCTCTTTGCGCCATTGCATCAACGCCTTGACTACTTTGGCTGAGTTGCCAATATCTAAGTGAGACGTGGGCTCGTCAAGAAGCAGTAAATGCGGATTTTGTGCCAAAGCCGTTGCAATCATTACTTTTTGCCGTTCTCCGCCACTTAACTGACCTATCGCACGGTCTGCAAATTTATCTATTTCCATTTTTTTCATAGTTTCGCTAATGACTGTATGGTCTTCATGTGAGAGTCTGGCGAAACGTGAAAGCCTAGCCAGTCTTCCCATTTTTATCACTTGCTCAACTGTAAAAGGGATTGGCGCATAAATATTTTGCGGAACCGCAGCAATTAAACGTGAGCGGCATAAATTGTCATATTCGTGTACTCCTTGACCCTCCAGCAGCACTTTGCCGCTATTGGGAGTAAAATATCCGCAAATAATTTTTAATATGGTAGATTTCCCCACACCATTAGGTCCTGCAATTGCCGCAATTTCTCCACATTTCATATGAAATGAGATATTGTTAATAATGTTGACATTGTTATGGTATGCAAATGAAACATTTTCAGCATCAATGATGTTAACCTTACTCATTCCCAAGCCCTCCTGCGGCTTAGTATCCATAGGAAAAACGGTCCGCCTATAAATGCAGTAATCACTCCAACTGGCAATTCTCTACTACCAAGAATACAACGCGCGAATGTATCGCATGCCATCAAAAAAATACCGCCAGCAAGCATGCATAACGGAAATAAGCGGCGGTGTTGTGAGCCGAATAAACTTCTCATTACATGGGGGGTAATCAGACCGACAAAACCAATTATCCCTGCTACTGCGACAGAAAATGCAGCCAGCATTGAGGCTAAGCCCAATAAAATATAGGAAAGTTTTTGCGGATCTGCACCAAGACTGTAAGCTGTTTCATCGCCAAATGTAATAGCGTCAACGTCCCTGCCTAGAAATGTGAATAACATTGTCACTGCAAGCAGGACAAATGCTGAAGCAAAAAGAAGCATATTTCCTGATGGCTGCAAACATCCAAGCAGCCACCATGTTATACCATTTAATTCATGGGAATTGCTGATGGAAATCATAAACATCAATAAGCTGGAACACATGCTGCCAATGACCACGCCGGCCAGAGCAATGCTCGATGGCGTGTCAGCAGTCCAGAACTTTGACATCCCCAGCACTATCGTCAGCGCTATTATCGCACCAACAAAAGAGAACATCGGAATAAATAGTTCAGAAAGGGCAGCCAATCCGAATATAATTGCTGCAGCAGCGCCAACGCTAGCTCCGCCACTGACACCGAGAATGTATGATTCCGCTAATGGATTACGCAGTGCCGCCTGACATGCCGCACCAGCAACGGCCAGAGAACCACCAACTACAAATGCGCAAAACAACCGTGCCGCACGCAATTTCAACACTGCCATCTGCATAGACGATAAATCAAATAAATCGCTCAGTGAAATCGAGTAGGCACCAAATGATAAAAAAAACACGAAGGTCAGCGGTGCCAAAATGGTTAACCATAATAAAGGTTCACGCAATAATGTTTGTATTTGGTTATGGTTATCCATTTTAATTTAATTCATTATTTTTTGCATTTATGCATTTTTGTATAATGGCGATACCCTCAATGGTCCTCGGTCCTAGTCGATACAATTTATCTTGTTCAATTCCGGTAAAAACCCGTTGGCGCTTGACAGCATTAATTTCATTCCATCCGCGCCGCTGGCCGATTTCAGCGCTCATGCCGGAACCCATCGCCGGGCAAATGATGACATCGGGATTCTCGCTTAAAATCCATTCCTGCGAACAATTATAATATTCAGCTTTTTCATTGCGGCCAATATTAACTCCACCAGCATATTCAATCATATTGTTAATAAAAGTATTGCCGCCGCAGGTCAACAACGGTCGCGACCAAACTTCAATATAAATTTTGGGCCGCTGATTGATTGGAATTTGCTCAGCTTCACTTTTAAATTTTAATAACGCATTTTTAAATCTATCTGCTTCTTTTTGTGCAGCAGCTTGGCAGTTCAATACTTCTCCCAGGCTTTTTACGCAACTCAGGTAATCATCAAAGTTATTGTCAGGTAAAAAAATTAATTTTGCGCCCAGTTGCTCTATAGCGTGTTTGTACGACTGATCCTTCAGTTTGGTGGTTATCACATAATTCGGATGCAACGCCGCAATATGTTCAAGAAACGGAGTGCCAAAGTTGCCGGCAATCTTTAACTGTTTTGCCTCCAAAGGAAAATCGCAGGCACTGCTGCGCCCTACCAGCAGGTCGCCTCTACCTAGAATATATATGATTTCGGTAATGCTCGGTGATAAAGACACAATACGTAACTGCTCGGCGGCAACTACGCTGTGTATCATCATCATGGTTGGTATAAAATAACACAGTAAAAATCGCATAAATTATCTCAACTTATTCAAGTGGAATGCCATCTTCCCATGGGTCATAAAGTGAATTATCGTCAGGACCAAAATGACCTAACCCAACCGCTGCTCGGTCACCTTCACCCGCCCGTATAAAATCACGTTTCCGCGAAGAGTTGTGACCATCAGTCCACGCCACATTCGCCTGGCTATTATGCCGAAAATGAATTTTTGAGGAGTTTGTAGTAGCCGAAGGACGTTTAGTGTGAAGCTTTGCACCAGTAACTCCAGCGAGTGAATACGGGATATTGGTGTCATCTGCTGTGACAAGTCGACCGCCGGTAAGATGTGCCGTGTCAGCAAACATAATCGTGTCACCGGGGCGCCTGACATGTTCTGGTTTCATCCCGGTAGCAAATACATTATTTTTTTCGTCGCTAGTGGCGTAGTTATACCCGAAATAATATGCTTTGGTACCGATACCCATCCCATTGTAGCCGTAGCCGCCAACAATCCGGTAAATTTCCGGCGGTTCATCAAAACGAGCAGATGGGCAATTCCAAACATTTTTATTTGTGCCAAAATATGAAATCATCGGGCTCTTGGTGGTGTCCCATGGCCCTGTAGTGGTGGTGCGTTCGCCACACCATCTCAATCCTGTTGTCATACTGCTCAGAGGATTACGCCACGCGACATAGGTGTTGTAATCTACCGAATACTGGATATTTGCCAATGTCAATTGCCGCATATTGCTCATGCATTTTGATTGCTGTGCGGTTTCCCTTGCTTTGCCAAGGGCAGGGAGTAATATACTGGCTAAAATAGCGATAATGCTAATCACTACCAGTAGTTCAATGAGAGTAAAACTGCGGGGAGATTGTATTTTTTTGCTTGACGGCAAGGCTTGTTCAGCCACAACTAAAACTTGGATGTGCATACTCTTACAGTACCTTTTCTTTGTGTCATGCGCACGGGAGGATAGTTCAGCAAGAAAGGCACCAATATCTGATAGCGGAGCATCTTTCTCATGCGGAAATATCCGACTAAATAATAATTTAAAGCGAGATCTGGCTTACAGTATTACCCACTGTTTTACAGTTGCGCGACAGCTCCTGAATTTCACAGGATTCATCACTTTCAAATTATAAACTATTATATTAACATACATCCAAACCCGCATTATACAATGACGGTGAATTTGAAATATTTAATTTAATTTGGCTAAAGTCAAAAAAACTTAGTTGTCGTACTTCTATCCAAGAAAAACACGACAAATATTTAACCAAATAGGCTAAAATCTGCGGTACAACACTGTTTATTATTGTCTTAAAATCGACAATATTGGTTAACAGAAACAATTATTAACTGAATTCCACTGGTATTTTCTGCCATGCCGCAGGTTATCTACGGTCATTTTGATTGCGTTTAATGGATTGTAGATACCTATCAATGTCAGCTCTTCAGCAGTTAAAATATTTATTGAGGCCAGATAATTGATACATTGCAGCATGGTCGCGGAAGAGCCTACAAGACATTTTTTTTCAGGATTATGTAGTAGTCCTGAAGGTTCAAGTATGGCTAAATTACCCAATGTCCGATATTCACCTGAAGGCATTCCCGCAATTGATGAAGCATCACTAGTAACAATAACTCTTGAAACCCCTTTTGCCCTGATAATTGTTTTAATTAACGCAGGTGGCAAATGGTGCCCATCTGTGATAATCATCGCACTCAGTCCATCCTCTGCTATTCCCGCGAAAATTGGATTATGATGCCGGTTGATCTCGTTTGGCAAACCATTGCCAAGATGTGTTAATAGTGTGGCTCCTGCAGCTGCACATTGACTCATCTCCGCTGACTGTGCAAACTGGTGTCCAAGAGAAACAGTTACACCGGTAGAAACAGCGTAACGGGTAAAATCAACAGCTGTTTCTGTCTCCGCCGCAATGGTGATAAGCTTAATTTGTCCATTAGCCCAAGCCTGCATATGATTAAAAAAATCAATATCAGGTTGCCTAACCCAAGTCGGGTTATGAGCACCAACTGCGCCAGGTTTTGAGCTGAGGAATGGACCTTCAGCATGGATCCCAAGTAATATTCCACGCAATTCATTCGTATTCATTGCTGCCGCGATAATTGGCAGATTTCTCTGATAAATAGTTGCCTCAGAAGTGATTATCGTTGCAAGAAAACCTGCAGTGCCGCGTTCATAAAGCGCTAACCCTGCTTTAATAACATCTTCAATGCACAGTTTTTCACCGCTAAAATCAATATTCTGAAATCCATTAACTTGTAAATCAACAAATCCATATATCTCATTCAAAATAATTACTCCATAATAAAAATTGTTATGATACAGTAAAAAAAATGGGCATATAATTTTAAGAATAACAAAACTTGTCTAAACTACAGCAACTAAAAAATAAATCAAATATTTATTATTGTTCTTGCATCATGATTTGATTTTTTTGAATAATAATTTATATTTATCTCTTGTCTTTCATGCGCCCATAGCTCAGTTGGTAGAGCAAATGACTCTTAATCATTGGGTCGGAGGTTCGAGTCCTCCTGGGCGTACCACTTTTTCTACCCAAAATAACGATTTGCCGTTCGTCCTATCAACTCCTGTCTATCCCTGTCTTCTCCATTAGTAACGGTACATAAGCTAACTGCCATTTGATACATTTTGGCAATCATTTAATTACAAACACATCCAGTGAAAAGTGGAGAATTTTTTAGCGCGTACTTGATTTGCAGCCGTTGCATTTGCATTTCACAATCACAGAGAGTACTTTGTGCCATGATGCATTTCCTTTATTTTTTTATTGTTTAACTTCACAATAAAGTAAATGGACAAGCACCAGTTTTCAAGTCCTTTCCAGACCCTACAGGGACAAATGCCCCAATCGTAATTACTGAATATTTATAATCTTCATTGCAGAAACTGCACAAAAAAGCGGAGCGGAATTTTTCATCTTTCCGCTCCGCATGTTGAATTAAAAATTATTATTTAAGTCTTTCTTCAAGCAATTTTAATTCATCAAAAAGACCTTGTGGAGTTCTGCTGCCGAATTTAGCATAATATTCACGAATGCCAGACAACTCGTTGACCCATTCAGAATTATCTACCTTAAGTAACTCTACTAAGTCTTCAGCGGTAACATCTAAGCCATTTACATCTAAATCATTTGCTTTGGGCATATAACCAATAGCAGTTTTGACCGCAGCCACCTTTCCTGAGACACGCTCAATGATCCATTTCAAAACGCGGCTATTTTCGCTAAATCCTGGCCATAACCATTTTCCTGAAGCCGATTTTCTGAACCAATTGACATAGAAAATTTTAGGCAATTTACTTTGGTCTTTAGCCTGTGCCCCCATTTTAAGCCAATGGCTAAAATAGTCACCCATATTATAGCCGCAAAAAGGCAGCATCGCAAATGGGTCGCGCCGTAATGAGCCAATATTGCCGAATGCTGCAGCAGTCATTTCAGATGCGATAATCGAACCCATAAATGTGCCATGCTGCCAGTTGAATGCTTCATGGACTAGCGGAACGACTGAAGCACGGCGGCCACCGAAAAGTATTGCTGAAATTGGCACACCCCGCGGATCTTCCCATGCTTTATCTATAACAGGGCATTGCTTGGCTGGAGTCGTAAACCGTGCATTGGGGTGCGCTGAAGGTGATTCAGAAGCCGGTGCCCATTCACAATTTTTCCAATCAATTAATTTCGCGGGTTTATCGTCGGTCATTCCTTCCCACCAAACGGATTTTTTGTCTGGAGTTAACGCAACATTAGTAAAAATGCTGTTGCCAACTTCAATGCTTTTCATTGCGTTATAATTTGATTTTAAAGAAGTGCCCGGTGCAACACCAAAGAATCCGGCCTCAGGATTAATAGCATACAGTCTGCCATCTTCGCCGAATTTCATCCATGCAATATCATCGCCAACACATTCTACCTTCCAGTCGGGCAGGGTGGGGATTAACATCGCAAGATTAGTTTTACCGCAAGCAGATGGGAATGCAGCAGCAATATACAATTTTTCTCCGTTAGGTGGTGTTATACCAAGTATTAGCATGTGTTCAGCAAGCCAACCTTCTTCTCGCGCCATTGAGGAAGCAAGACGCAATGCTAAACATTTTTTTCCTAAAAGTGCGTTGCCGCCATATCCGGAACCAAATGACCAAATCTCTCTGGATTCAGGAAAATGTGATATATATTTTGTTTCTGAGCATGGCCACGCAGTATCTTTTTGCCCCTGCTGTAACGGCGCTCCGACAGAATGCACGCATTTTACCCATTCACCGTTACCAAGAGTATTCAAAACGGATTGTCCCATGCGAGTCATAATGCGCATATTGATTACGACATATTCTGAGTCTGATAACTCAACACCAATATGTGCAATTTTGGAACCTAATGGTCCCATGCTAAACGGAATAACATACATAGTGCGACCACGCATTGAACCGTTATACAACTTGCGCATCGTTGATTTCATTTCATCAGGAGCCATCCAGTTATTAGTAGGACCAGCGTCATCTTTGGATTTACAGCATATATAAGTTCTATCCTCAACTCTGGCAACATCAGCAGGAACCGAACGTGCATAATAGCTGTTTGGAGGTGTTTCTAGTTTTGTAAAGATGCCAGCCTTTACCAACTTGTCTGCCATGGAATTGTATTCGGCTTCTGACCCGTCGCACCAATATACAGCGTCAGGCTTGCAAAGTTCTGCCCATTCCTCGACCCAGTCAATTAGCGGTTTGTTCTTTGTCGGAACTTGATTTAAGTAATTTACCATTGACAACCTCCATTATTTTTTAATTTTTGTACTATCAAATACCTAAAACTTTAGTAAAAATATACAACATACTTAAGTAATTTAATTCAATAAATTGAAATTTCAATTATCAATTTATAGATTTATTATTTATAATTGCGA